>CALGOH010000070.1 GCA_937957985.1 uncultured Verrucomicrobiae bacterium | reverse complement strand
TCCTGGCGATTCGAAGCTGGCCGAAAGGGGACTTTTTCGACAGCCTCAACAAGCCGTGGGTGGTGACGCCTTACAGCGCCCTTGTTGAATTTTATGGTCCATACGAGTTCAGTCTTTGGGTTGAGATTCGGAGTTGTGGGGGCGCGCCACCACTGAGTCGTTCGACCCATAAACAGGGATTGCGAGTTTCCGACACAGGTCGGCGATAGCAGCGTCTCTCGTCGCGCCTTGGCCAAGCCTACTGTCTCCATATTCCATCGCTACCTCGGCGACGGTTTTGAATGTCCTCGCCGCCGTCCACGGTTCCTCTTCGCAATGGGGCGCAAAGTGCGTCTTGATCCGGTTGCGCCGCTCCCACTCTTTGTAGGGAGACAACTGGCGAGTCGGGCCAAGGTCGAACAAGCCAGCGATGGCGACGCCTGATAGCGGCCTTGTTGCATTCTTGCTCATGATTCGGATTCGGTAGGGGTTGCGGGCTGCCCGCCATCGTTCGGGCGTCGCGCCATGCCAGAGTCGTTGTGCAAGAAATGAAGAAACGAGCACTGCTAGCGATTCCCTCGCTGCTTCTCGTCTCATGTGGCGGAGCGATTCCTTTCCCATATCCACAGACGGCCCCAATCCCACCGTTTTCAGGGCGCGTTCATGGCTGGGGATCCGATGGTGCGTGGGTTGAGGTGCAGGGTCATCCCGAGACCCGAACGACGGCCGACAGGAACGGTAATTTTGTGACAAGAGAAGGATCGGATTTCTACTTCGGGATGGATCAGGCGTATTTTTCCCGGGACTACCGGATGACGGCATCGACGAACGGGAAGATTAACAAGAGCTGGCCGATCGAGCGCCCACCTTTGATCGGTCGATACGAGGGGCAGCCCGACCATAACAAGCCAATCGGGCTAGGCGACCTGCGATAACGACCAAAACAAGAATGCACAACAATCCGCGCCCGACTGACCCGACAGAGCGCCCTTGTCGCAGACGGTCTTGGCGGTTACGTTCCGGCCAACGAGTTCCGCTGGGCGCCATAGGGGTCGGTCAGCGGCGCTCTTCGTTCTCCAGAAAATGCTGAAGGCGATCTTCATCTTGATGTCGTTCGCTCTCTTGGGAGCCTGCAAGCAACGCAGCTACGAGGAAGGCGTGGAGTCCCGCTTGCGTTGGTTGCTTGAGCCGGACCCGTTACCGGCAAGTTGCGAGATCAAAACGTCGACCATCGACTCGTGGGATGAGTCGCCGACCTACCAGATCGAAGTCAGCATGGATGGTGAGGATTTCCGCAGCCTTATTGAGGCGGATTACTACCGCCATGAGAAGTTCTCTGAGCCTCGCCTCCCATACGAGCAGCACATCGAGTTGGACGAGCCATTCCTGGCGCACGGGGTTTACCGAAGGCAGGTCCACGATTCCGGGATCTGCAGTTTGTTTTACAGTGCGGTTCCGAGGCGCTACTTCATCCTCTACACGCACCGCCCCAAGCCATAAAAGACAAGGAGAACAAGCCGCAGCACGACAACCGCCTGACCCGCTCCGAGTCAAATTTTTGCCGTGATTACAACCCTTAACCCACAGTCAACGCGCGGCTGCCGTCAGGCGGTGTGTGTGCCCAGACGTTCTCCCGAAAAGTAACCAGCGATGCCAACGGCCTACATCGAGACGACGATCCCGAGCTACTACACGTCTCGTCCGGCTCGTGATGTCGTCCAACTTATCCGGCAATCGCAGACGAAGCTCTGGTGGGACAGCGGGTGCTCAGGATTCGATCTCTATACGTCCCAGGAGACCATCGACGAAGCCGGTCGAGGTGATGCCGATTTCGCTGCCAAGCGCCTCGATCTTCTCAACGCGCTGCCTGTGTTGGAAGTGACCAAGCGAGTAGAGGATCTCACCCGAAGATTACTGGGCGCAGGCCTGATCCCAGCCGCTGTGGCGTCCGACGCGCTTCACATCGCAGTTGCGAGCGTTCACCGGATGGATTTCCTGGTCACCTGGAATTGCAAGCACATCGTGAACCCCCACATTCGGCGACGGCTTCAGGAGGAAGTCGCTTCCTTTGGCGACGTTTTGCCTGTATTGTGCACGCCAGAGGAGCTGCTGGGAGATGAAGACGATTGAAGCCATTGGCGCACAGCCTGATCCGGTGATCTCCGAGGTCCGCGCTATCAAGCGTGAGATCGTCGCGGAGCATGGTGGCGATTTGGATGCCTTTTTCGCCGGGATTCGAGCCCGGCAGGCAGCCAACCCCCGGCTGGTCAAAACAACAATGGGAGAACAAGCCGGCTCTGGCCAACCCGCTGCCCGTTCCGAGTCGGATTCCGAGGCTAGAGAGAAGCCTTAATCTGAATCGGAGGTACGCTCTCGGCAGCGGGTGGCAGGCCTCTGACGAAGAAGGAAGGCCACTTGCGCGTGTGCCGGATCGGCATACCAAGCCTGCCGCGCCGTAGTCCTGGCGAAGGCGGGTAGCCTTTGCGGCTCCGCGACGCCTTGTGCACCTCGCCCGGGGCGATGCCAGAAGCTGGCGGCGCCGCGTGCGCGGCTGCTTGCCTGCCGCACGGCCAAGCAGAGCGCACCCTCCGGGCTGCTTTTCATGAATGTCCTCCGGACATGGCTTTCCACTGCTTCCAGTAGTACGATCTCACCCTTCGCCTGACCCATTCCGCAAGCCTCTCGATGACCGTACAGGTGCAACTCAGCTTGTAGTAGTCGAGCCAGCCGAGGACATATCCGCGGAGTTCGCCGATGACGTCCTCCACGCGATGCCCCCGGTTGCGCCGGGTGATCTCCCGCACGCGCTCTCCCGCGGCCGCGGGACGGTGCAGCGCCTGACCGAGAGCCAGGCTTCCGCCTACGCGAAAGCTCCGGCGCACGAACCGCTCCGCCAAACATCCCACCGGCTTGCCGCACACTGAAAGCTTTGGGCAGGCGCCGACTTATCCGGTGCCCCCGCCGGCAGGAAGGATCGCTCGAAACTCCCGCGGACTCCGCCCAGTGATCTCGCGGAAGCGACGGGAGAAATAGAACTCGTCGCAGAACCCGAGCCGGTCTGCGATCTCCTTGTCGAGCAGGTTGGTCGTCTGCATCAGTTCGCAGGCACGGTCGATCGTTCGCACCGCCCGGTAGCGGGCGGGGCTCATGCCGGCAAGGCGTCCGAAGCGCCGCCGGAAGAGATGGGCCGGCATCCCGAGCTGCGAGGCGAGGGCGTCGATCGAGGCATGGCGATGGATGTCGGATTCCAGCAGGGCCCGGGCGCGACGCAGCCAGTCCTCCCCCTCTCCGGCACCCTCGCCATGCCGAAGACTCAGCACTTCGGCGAGCAGCTCCTGCAGGCGGCAGATCTCCACCAGGGCCGGACAGGTCTTCAACACTCCCGCCGGTCCGAGCACCCCCTCGAAACGCCGCGCCCAGACCTCCACCGGCTCGAGCCCGGGGATGACCGGCCGGCCCGGGCACAGCAGGCCCTGCTGCTGCCAGAGGTCGATCACCGGCCCGTCGAAGATCAGGTAGAACTCGGTCCACTCGCTGTTCGCAACCGGGCGGTAGAAGTGCGCCTGCCCGGGGAAGCTCAGGATCAGGCTTCCGGCGGTGACCCTGTGCCGGGCACCCGTCCCGTCCTCGTAGAGCCCCCTGCCCTTCAGGATGAACGCGGCGGCGTGGTGGGCGAGATCCCGCCAGCCCGGCATCCCGCGATGGGTCATCCAGCCGGCCGCCAGAATCCGGCCGAGGGCCGAGGAAGTGCCATGCCGGAACCTCAGGCCCGAGGCCGAGGATGGGATCGTTGCTTCTGCCACGGAGGCAGGGTCCCGGAGGGGTTCGAAATCCACAAGTCAATTTCGGAAAACATCCATTCTCAGGGAATGCCGAAGCCGTTATCCTGGGTTCAATTCCGTCAAGCTCAAGCAGATCTCCGGCGCCCGTGCCGAGAGGTCTTCCCGCACCTGACGTCCGGCCTTTTCCAGACACCGTGAATGCGACGATTCCCAGCTACCGATCCGACCACGAGCTCTTCGAACTGATGCGCGAAGGGCTGTTCAGCGCCGTGATCGGCGATGTGATGGACATGATGGGTCATACCCGTCAGTTCCTCCCTCCGGAAATCCAGCCGCTGCGCGACGACATGGTCGTCGTCGGCCGCGCGATGACGGTGCTGGAGAGCGACGATTTCGGCGGCGGCGAAGGACCGGGGCGCGGCGGCGGCGATCTCAACCAGCCCTTCGGCCTGATGCTGCGCGCGCTCGATGACCTCAGGGAGAACGAAGTCTACATCTGCTCCGGCTCGTCGCCGACCTACGCGTTGTGGGGCGAGTTGATGAGCACCGCCGCGCGCAACCGCGGCGCGGCCGGCGCGGTGGTCAACGGCTACTCGCGCGACACCCCGGGCATCCTCAAGCTCGGCTTCCCGACCTTCTCGATGGGCCGCTACGCCCAGGACCAGCGGGTGCGCGGCAAGGTGATCGATTTCCGCTGCACCATCGGCTTCGGCCAGGTGAGCGTGCGCCCGGGCGACATCATCTTCGGCGACCTCGACGGGGTTGTGGTCATCCCGCAGGAAATCGAGCGCGAGACGCTCGAGGCGGCCTGGCACAAGGCCCACGGCGAGAAGCAGGTGTTCCGCGCCATCCAGGGCGGCATGGGAGCGCAGGAGGCCTGGGACACCTTCGGCATCATGTGATGCCGGACCACCGACAACCCTCCCCCTCGACCATGAAGCGATTCCCTTTCACCCGGCAACTCGGACGCTTCTGCTTCCTCATTCTGGCTCCGCTATCGGCTGCCGCCGCGAGTCCGGAGATCACGGAGGCCGGGAAGACGGTTTCCCTCCACAACGACAGGGTGCGCCTGGACTTCGACCTCGCCACCGGTACCTACCGCATCGACCGTCAGGGTCAGGAGCGTCCGGTCATCTCCCGCGCGAAGCTTTCGATCGACGGCTGGTCATCGGACGCGCCGGATACCGAACGGGGTTGGAAAGAACGGACCGTCACGGATTCGAGCGGCACGGGCAAGGCACTCGACCTTTCGCTCCGCGGTCCCGGCCGGCCGGAGCTGTTGTTTTCCTTCATCCTGTACGAGGGGCAGGATTTCATCGTCGCCTCCGGCGGGATCCACAACACCGGATCCGAGCCGCTGCGCGTGCGCGGGATCCACGTGATGAAGGACGGCGTGATCCACGAGGGCCGCGACCTGTCCCGGGACTTCGCGATGGTGGACGGCTTCAGCGGCGGCCAACCGCTGGAATACGGCGAGCGCCTGTATTCGCCGTTGACCCGCGACAACGCCCTGAAATCGCGCAACAACATCCTGCTCACCTTCCGGGAAGCGGAGCAGCGCCACACGCTGATGATGGGCGGACTGACCTATCACGACTTCGAGAAATTCGCCACCATCGCCCAGGAGCGCCGGACCGAGCTGGCCGCAGGCGCGGACGGGCGGGAAAGCCTGCTGTGCTACCTCGACCTGCCCCTCGAGAAGTCCCACCGCGCCCAGGACGGCGGCCAGTACTTCCTGACCAAGGGCAAGGGATCGCGCACCTGGGAGAACCACGAGTTCCGCTGCAGCGAACTGGCCACCGCGGTGGAGGAGCCGGGATCGATCGTGATCGAGGCCCGGGACCTGCACACGGACCGACCCTACACGCTGGGATTCTCGTGGTGGCAGGGGCTCCGCCACGGCACGCACGAGGACATCATCCAGTCGGTCCTCGTCGAATACGATCACGACGGCAAGACCGAGCGCCTGCCGCTCCTCGCGGACCGCGCACTTCCGCGGTTCGACGCCTCGAGCAAGGAGGATGTCGAGCAGGTCGAGCTGAGCCTGCCGGCGGAAGCGGTCCGGGCGGGAACCCTGCGGGTGGTGGTGGAGCGCGCCGACGAGCCGGACGCGATGGCCTATCTCGGCGAGGTCTGGCTGAGGGACGGCCGGCATGCGTCCCTGCTTCCGTCCGATCCGGTGCCGGTGTCGGACAGCCCGCGTCCGCGCCGCCATTTCAAGGCGCAGTTGTTCGCCGAGGACCCGGTCGGACGTCGGGTCGATCCGGGCGAACGGTATCTGCCGCCCGACCGGTTCTACATTGGCATCACCACCCCCGATCCATTTACAGCACTGGAAACCTACGCGATGGAGGTGCGCGAGGCCCAACCGATCGAGGTGCCGACCTATGACTTCCCGACCGTCTGCCTGTGGTATGCCGAGGACAAGCGCTACGGGGCCAGCGACGCGGTCAACACCTCCAAGGGCGCGGTCGATGAAATGAAGCGCATCGCCGACAGCGGCTTCCTCCGCTACAGCCGCGTGGCCGTGAGGCTGGTGCCGGACTCCTACAATCCCGACAACCAGCAGGGCTGGTGGGACGACGAGCACTGGCAACGCGACGACACCGACCGCGAGGACACCCACAACGGTCGCTACGTCGAGCCCTACGAGACCTCGAAGAAGTGGGGCGAGGCGGTCACCGCGCTCGGCGGCATCCCGCTCACCTATTTCCAGACCGCCTACCGCTCGGAGGACTACGCGGCGGCCTTCCCCGGCCACATGCTGTTCAACAAGCGATACGCCTGGAAGGGAAAGCCCGTGGACACCGAGGGACCGGTCTTCACCTCGTGGGACCAGACGTGGACCCGCAACGGCAAGGTGGTCTGGGGCTACGACTTCACCGATCCGGACTTCGTCGCCCACATGCATGAGGTGTATGCCAACCTCAGGGAAGCGGGCATCCGGGGGCTGATGTTCGACTACCCGGCCTCCGGGTGGGCCTCGGCCGGCGGTATGGAGGACGACCGCTCGACCACCGCCGCCGCCTACCGGAACATCTTCCGCCTCGCCCACGACGGACTCGGGCCGGAGGCCTGGGTG
Organism: uncultured Verrucomicrobiae bacterium; assembly: GCA_937957985.1. GTDB lineage: Bacteria > Verrucomicrobiota > Verrucomicrobiia > Verrucomicrobiales > Akkermansiaceae > Haloferula. The sequence goes on along the minus strand of CALGOH010000070.1, from coordinate 25,311 downwards.
CACGAGCGCAACATGGAGCGCGGCACCGACGTCACGCTGGGGCTGGTCGCCTCGATGCGAACCGAGAACGACACCGACGCGATGGATGGGGCCACCGTGACCCGCTGCGGCCTGAGGTGGTACAAGAACCGGGTGCTGGTCAGCCACGACACCGATTCCAAGGACCTCCACGACCTGCAGGACGACCGCGACCGGGTCCGGGCGGTGCTGACCATGGCCTACGTGGTCAGCGGACGCCTGCTGCTCGCGAACAGCTTCTCGCAGTTCTCGCCGGAGACCCTGCACGACCTGACCCGCACCTTCCCCTACCACCCGGCTCCGAAGAGCGCCCGGCCGGTCGATGCCTTCGTGGCCGATGAACCGGCCGTGTATGACTTCGAGGTCACGCCGCAGTGGCACCAGGTGACGTTCTTCAATGCCGACCCCGATCATCCGAAGACGGTGGGCATCCGGATCGCCGGTCCCCAGGTGGACGGGGCGCTGGGGCTCGATCCCTCCCGCGAATACCACCTCTTCGATTTCTGGAACCACCGCTACCTCGGCAGGCTGGCCGGCGATGCACGCATCGACCAGGAGCTCCGGCCCGGCGAGGCCCGCATGCTCTCGGTGCGCGAATGCCTCGGCCGCCCGCAGGTCGTCTCCACCGACCGCCACCTGATGCAGGGGTACCTCGATCTGGTGAAGGTGGATTGGGACGCCGCCACCCGCCGGCTCACCGGCACCAGCAGAATCATCGGGGGCGATCCCTACACCGTGACCCTGGCGCTCAACGGCCACCGACCGCGAAGTGTGAGTTGCGCGGACCGGCGGGTCGCGGCCCGGCTTTTCGAAGCGCGGGATGAAACCGTCGAGTTCGCGCTCGAAGGGCCCGCGAACGCAACCGTCGAGTGGTCGGTCAGCTTCGATCGCGAATGAATCCGATTCCAAAACTCATGAAAATCACCGAGGTCAAGGTATGGCTCGTCGAGGGCGTCAAATACAACTGGACGATGCTCAAGGTCGTCACCGACACCGGCCACAGCGGCGTCGGCGAGGCCACCAACTGGCCGGGTTCGCCGATCATCGAGGCGGCGGCGCGGCACGTCGGCGAGCGGGTGATCGGACTCGACCCGATGCGCACCGACTTCATCTGGACGAAGCTCTACCGCGACCTCAACTGGATCGGCCCGTTCGGCGCCTCGATGTGCGCGATCAGCGGGCTCGACATGGCGCTGCTCGACCTCAAGGCCAAGGTGCTCGGCGTGCCGATGTACCAACTCCTCGGCGGCGCCTTCCGCACCTCGATCCCGCTCTACGCCAACTACTGGTTCACCGGTGGCGGGCACGATGCCGCCGACTATGCCGAGCAGGCCCGCGTCGTGAAGGACGCGGGCTTCGGCGGCCTGAAGTTCGATCCCTTCGCCCACACCAACTACCTCTACGGCACCGACCTCGACACCAACCTCGCCCTTACGCCGGAAATGCAGGAGCGCGCGGTCGAGGTCACCCGGGCGGTGCGCGAGGCGGTCGGCCCGGGCCTCGACATGATGATCGAGACCCATGCCATGATGAACGGCCGGATGGCGGTGCGGATGGCCGAGCGGCTCGCCCCCTTCGGCATGACCTGGTACGAGGAACCCGCCGGTCCGGAGAGCGCCGACACCCTGCGCGCGTTGCGCGAGCGCCTGCCGGGCAACGTCTCGATCTGCATCGGCGAGCGCCACTACACCCGCCACGGGTTCCGCCCGGTGCTGGAGAAGCACGTGTGCGACATCATCATGCCCGACATCACCCGCTGCGGCGGACCGTCGGAGATGAAGCGCATCGCGACGATGGCCGAGGCCTACAACGTGCTGGTCGCCCCGCACAACCCGAACGGCCCGCTCTCGACCCTCGCCAGCGCCCACGTCTGCGCCGCGATCCCGAACCTGTTCCGCTGCGAGTTCATGTTCAACGACGTGCCGTGGCGCGACGCGGTGCTCAGCCACCCGCTCGACGTCCGCGACGGCCACCTGCACCTCTCCGACCGCCCCGGACTCGGCGTCGACCTGGTCGAGGAGGAACTGGAGAGGCACCCGGGCATCCGCGGCCTCGGGGAAAGGCACAACTTCTATGTCTAGCATGACCCCGAAGGATCGAGTCCGCACCGCCCTCGCCCACGAGCAGCCCGACCGGGTGCCGCTCGAGATGAGCTTCACGCCCGAGTTCGCCCGGCGGCTGCGCGGGCACCTGTTCGGGGAGACCGGCCAACGCCACAACCCGCACGGCGGCGGCAACGACTACGCGCTCGAACTGGAACTCGGGCTCGACGTGCTGCTGACCTCGGTCGGCTGGGCGAACTCCTACTACGCCGGCGATCTCTACAACCCCGGCGCCGACCACTACACCGACGAGTGGGGCATCGACTGGCGCAACATCCGCTACGAGATCCGCTTCGGCGAAGGCTTCTATACCGAGTTCGAAAATCCGCCGCTGGCCGACGACGCCGCGATCGACTCCTATCAAGCGCCCGATCCGACGCGCCCCGGACTCTACACCGCCGTCGAACAGGCGGTGCGCGACTTCGGGAAGGATCACTGGATCGTTGGCAGTTGCCAGACGACGATCTGGGAGACCGCCGTCGCCCTGCGCGGCTTCGAGAATCTGCTCATGGACCTGCTGGAGGATCCCGATCTCGTCGGCCGCATCCTCGACATCCCCCAGGCCTACCACACCGCCGTCTGCCGGCGGCTGGTCGAGCTCGGCGTCGACATGGTCTGGCTCGGCGACGACATCGGCGCGCAGCATTCGATGATCATGTCGCCCGACCAGTGGCGCGCCCTGCTCAAACCCCGCTTTGCCGCCCTGATCGCCGAGCTGAAGTCGATGAACCCGGCGCTCAAGGTCGCCTATCACACCGACGGCTACGTCGAACCGGTGATCGGCGAATTGATCGAGATCGGCGTCGACGTGCTCCATCCGATCCAGCCGGCCTGCATGGATCCCGCCGAGCTCAAGCGGCGCTTCGGCGACCGGCTGTGCTTCATGGGCACCGTCGATGAACAGCACACCCTGCCCTTCGGCTCGGTCGAGGACGTGCGCCGCGAGGTCCTGGAGCGCATCCGGACCGTCGGGGCCGGTGGCGGCCTGATCCTCGCGCCGACCCACCACGTCCAGCTCGACACCCCGATCGAGAATCTCCTCGCCCTCGTCGAAACCGCCAAACAACCAGGTCATGTCGCTTGAAATCGATCTCCGCGGAAGGCGCGCCCTGGTCACCGGCGCCAGCACCGGTGTCGGCGCCGCCGTCGCCCGTGTCCTCGCCCGGGCCGGCTGCCGCGTCGCCGGTACCGGACGCGTCGCGACCGACCACCCGCGGGCGGTTGAATTGTTAGGTGAGTTGGGAAGCGAGGCCATCTACCTGAGCGGCGACCTCGTCGACCCGGAAGTCCCGGCCCGCCTCGTCAACGAGGCCGTCGCCGCCCTCGGCGGACTCGAACTGGTCGTCTCCCATGCCGGGGCGAACTGCTTCCACGGGGCCGACGACACCAGCGAGCAGGACTGGCACGACTGCATGGAGCTCAACCTCGCGTCACACTGGCGGCTCGCCCGGGCGGCCCGCCCGCATCTCGCGCAGGCCGGCCCCGGCGTCTTCCTCGTGATGACCTCGAACCACTCCGACCACACCATTCCCGGCTGCTTCCCCTACAACGTCGCCAAGACCGCTCTCACCGGACTGGTCCGGGCACTGGCGATCGAATGGGGCCCGCAGATCCGCGTCGTCGGCGTCGCCCCGGGATTCATCGACACCCCCGGCAACCAGGCCTGGTTCGATTCCTTCCCCGACCCCGCCGCCGAGCGCCGCCGCACCGAGGCCCGCCACCCGCTCGGCCGCATCGGCACACCCGAGGAGGTCGGCCACCTCTGCGCCTTCCTCGCCTCGCCGCTGTGCGGTTTCATGACCGGCAACACCCTGCTCATGGACGGCGGCCGCGCGGCCCTGATGCAGGACGATTGACCCTTTCTCTCATGAAATTCCCGACGCTGCTCGCCGCCTCCCTGTTCGCCTGTCTCGCTCAGATCAGCCACGCCGCCGACACCTTCTGGATGCCCGATGGCGACTCGCGCATCGTCCACCAGCTCACCGCAGGCGAAGCGCCGGTCGTCCTCTGCATGCAGGGCCGGCAGGTCGTCATGCAGACCCGGGTGACCGCCGACGAGGGCCTGTCCTACCTGACGCGCTTCTTCGAGGTGCCGGAGAACCGCAACGATCGCGAGAAGGTTACCTTTGACAGCAACCCCGGCCTGCTCCCGCGCTTTCATCGCAACCGCCGTCCATGGCAGCCAGGAAAGCCCGATTCGGTGGCCTTCGACGGTCGGCTGATCTTGACCTACGCGGGCGTCGACGGACTGGTCGCGACCCGCACCGTCTTTCCGTCCACCACCGAGCCGCGGGTCATCGAGCGCTGGACCATTCGCAACACCAGCGGCGGACCCGTGACGCTGCAGGTACACGGAACCCGCCTGGTCCAGGCGCACGACGAAACGGTGGACATGGTCTGGACCTGCGAGTCCGTCGATGGAGGCCGCATCCCTCCCGGCGAGACGTTTGATTTCGCGGTCACCCTCCACGCCCGCCCGGCCGGTCAGGCCGACCCGCGCATCGACGTCCAGGCCGAGGAAGCGGCCCGCTGCGACCTGGCCGAGGCCGCCTTTCGCGGTCCCGGCCGACTCGAGACGCCCGAGCCACGGCTCGACCTCGCCTTCGCGCTGCAGAAGCTGCACGTCCTCGAAACCCCGATCGAAACGATCCGCGGCCTGATCACCCACAATGGCAGCCTGACCTACTCGCCCGGCGTGTGGGCCAACGACCCGGTCGAGTATTCCAGCCCGCTGTTCCCCTTCTTCGGCGACGCCACGCTCAACGAGGCGTCGATGAACATGTACCGCATCTGGCTCGACCACATCCGCGAGCACGGCATCGACCCCTTCCCCGGCTCGTTCGAGTACCCGACCCTGCAACTCGTCCAGAAACACCGCGGCGACGACGCCATGGTCCTCTACGGGCTGTCGAAGTTCCTGCTTTTTCTCGGTGACCGCCGGGCGGCGGAGGAAATGTGGCCGCTCATCGAGTTCAGCGCCGAGTCGGTGAAGCGCGCGACGCGCGGCGACGGCATCGTCGCCTCGAAGACCGACGAGATGGAGGGTCGCTACCCGACCGGCGACGCCAACCTGAGCACCTCCTCGCTCGCCTACGGCGGCTACCGTCTCGCCGCCTCACTGGCCCGTTCGCTCGACAAGCCCGAAGCTGCCGAGTTCGACCGTCGGGCCGATGCCCTGGCACCGGCCATCGAGAAGTTCTTCGGCGCCACCGTCGAGGGCTTCGACACCTACCGTTATTACGACGGCAACACGACCCTGCGCGGCTGGATCCTGCTGCCGCTCGCGATGGGCATCATCGAACGCGAGGACGCCACGCTGGATGCCATGCTGTCCCCGAAGCTCTGGCCCAACCGGATGCAGGGCGGAGACATCCTCGCGGAGTCGACCCGCGAGACCGAGTGGGGACGGGAGACCTACTACGCCCTTCGTACCCTGTTCAAGGCCGGACGCACCGAGGTTGCGCTCGACACCACCCGGCGCGTCGTGGACGCGCAGATCTTCGGCCCGCGCGGACCCTACCCCGACGAGGACGCGATCGACATGCTCTGTCCCGGCTCGCTCTATCCGCGCGCGTTCACCGAGGGCATGTTCGGCATCGTTCCCACCGGACTCGACTCCTTCGAGTGCACCCCGTGGCTTCCCGAAGGCTGGCCGCGGATGGCGCTGCGTGACCTGCGGGCCTTCGGACGCAGTTGGGACCTTGTCGTCGAGCGGGAAGGAGGCCGACAGAAGGTCACGATCAAGCTCGACGGGAAGGTGCTCACCAGCGATTCGGGACCGCCGGGCAGGACCTACCCGATCATATTTCCACCGGCCTCCCGGTAACGGACACCGGACCGGAACGGACCCGCGGCGGCAGCCGGACGAAGCAGATCGAAGTTCTTCCGTCAGGCGAAGCGGACCGGATCGAGCCGGTGGTCGGCCGACTGCCCGGCGGCCAGCGCCGTGACGAGCTTGCCGGTAACCGGTCCGAGGCTGAGACCCAGCATCGCGTGGCCGGTGGCGACGACGACATTCGCAAAGCCGGGCGTGCGACCGATGTAAGGAAGACCGTCGGGCGAACACGGCCGGAGGCCGGACCACGGCTCGAGGCCCTCGAAATCATCCGGCGAGAACGCGGGAAAGGCGCGGCAGAACGCCCGCACGATGCCGCTGAGGCGGATGCGGTCGATCGACAGGTCGTTGCCGCAGATCTCCATGGTCCCGGCGACGCGGAGCGTTTCCCCCATCGGGGTCACCGCCACCCGGCCCTCCTTGAGGATCGAGCACAGTCGCGGCAGTTCGGTCGGATTCGGAATCGTGAACGAGTAGCCCTTTCCTCCCTGCATCAGAAGGCGCAGGCCGAGGCGGCGCATGACGGCCGGGCTCCAGGAACCGCCGGCGATGGTGACGTGGTCGGCGGCGATCCGCTCGCCGGACTTGAGGATGACGGCCGTGCAGGACCCGCCGGATGTCTCGAAGTCCTCGACCTCGCCATCGCGGAATTCACCGCCGTGGTTGAGAATGCCCTGCCGGATCGCGGCCAGGAATTTCTCGGAATCGAGGTGGCAATCCTGGGGAAACCACACGCCGCCGACGGCATCCATGGTGACGTCGGGATCGAGTTCGCGCAGACGCTCGGGTCCGCACACCTCGGCTTCGAGGCCGAGCCGGTGCGCGGCCTCGGCGACCTCCTTCTCCTCTTCGAAGGCGGCGTCGGACTCGCAGAGCATCAGCAGTCCCTTGCGCACGAGCGTGAAGCCGAGTTCCTCCGAAAGCTGCTCGAAGAGCGCGCGGCTTTCGAGGTTGAGGTCGCGCAGCAACTCCTCGCTGTTGGCGACGTGACGCCTGTTCGAGTGGCGAACGAACTGCCAGCACCACGTCCAGAGATCCGGGCTAAGCCGCGGACGGAGGAAGAACGGGCTGCGACGGTTGAACATCCACTTCAGTCCCTGCGAAATCACGCCGGGTGCCGCCAGCGGGATGAAGTGGCTCGGCGCGACCATCCCCGCGTTGCGGGTCGAGCAGCTCTCGCGGTGCGACGGATCGCGGTCGATGACGACCACGCGGTGGCCCGCCTTGCCCAGGAAGTACGCCGAGCAGAGACCGATCACGCCTCCACCTATGACGAGGTGCAACGGGTTGTCGGACATGGACCTCAGTCTTGGGCACCCGGCCAGTCCGCCCACCACGCGCGGAACAACTCCCACTGGTCCCTGAGGAACGCGGCCTGGCTTGGCGAGAGCCGGTCGGTCGGATTGAGTTGATGTTGGTAGGCCTGGTGACCTTCGAGAACCATCAATCCCTTGTAGTAGAGGACGAGGTCCGGCTGTTCGTCGAAGCGGGAAAGGTTGAACATCGCTTCCTCCAGTTCGGCGGCATGCACGCGGGCCCGGGCGTCGCCCTTCGCCGCCCTCTGGCACAGTTCGGCGAAACGGAGGACTTCCTTCGGCAGGGCGTTGCCCACACCGGTGATCGCGCCGTACGCGCCGCAGCGGATGAACCCGTGATAGACCTGGGTGTCGACGCCGACCATCAGGATCAGGTCCGGGTCACCGCTGGTGATGAATTCCGCCGCGTAGGTCATGGCCGCCGCCCCGCCGAACTCCTTGAAGCCGACGAGGTTCGGGTTCGCATCGCGCAACCGGAAGAACAGGTCGGCCTTGGTCTCGTAGCCGTAGTAGGGGCTGTTGTAGATCACCGAGGGCAGCTCCGGCGCGGCCTGGAAGACGGCATTGAAATGGTCGCGCTGCGCCGGCACCGAGGTGGTTCGCGAAAGCAGGCGGGGAATGACCATCAGGCCGACGGCACCGACCTCCTGCGCATGGGCGGCATGGGCGGCGGCCTGTCGGGTGCTCGGAGCGCCCGTGCCGACGATCACCGGCACGCCGGCCTCGGCGAGACGCTTGACGCCCTCCTGGCGCTGGGCGTCGGAAAGGAGCGGCCAGTCGCCCATCGAGCCGCAATAGACGACACCGTGCATGCCGGCATCGATGAGGCTCCTGCCGGTTTCGACGAGAGCGTCGAAGTCCGGCTCCCCCGCCGCGGAGCAGGGCGTCATCAACGCGGGGATGGTGCCACGGAATACTTCTTTGTTGTTGGAACTCATGGTGGTCGGGAATCGTTTCAGGTGATCGGTGAGGGAATGCCGAAGGCGAAGGGAGCCGCCGGATCGACCAGCAGGTCGGCCTCCATCGTGATGAACGCCGCACCCGTCACGGTCGGAATCACGCCGCCCTCCGGGTGAGGTTCAACGCTGCCGGTGAAGACCGTGTCAAGGATGCCGGCCTGGCGCCACGCCCGGCCGGGCCCGAGCTTTCCGTCGGCCTCTAGACAGGCGAGCTTGGCACTGGTGCCGGTGCCGCAGGGCGAGCGGTCGTACGCCTTGCCCGGACAAAGGACGAAATTCCGGCTGTCGGAGGTGTCCGGATCGCCGGGCGGACCGAAGACCTCGATGTGGTCGATCTCGCCGTCGTTGTCGCCTGTCACGCCGGCGGCGGACAAGGCCTGGCGGACCGCCCACGCGAAACCGGTGAGGGCCTCGAGGTTGCGGAAATCGACCTCGAGGCCGGTCGGAGCATGGGTCAGGAAGAACCAGTTTCCGCCCCAGGCGACGTCTCCGGTGACGAGACCGTGGCCCGGCACCCCGACCTCGACCTGATGCTTCGCGCGGTAGCTGCGGACGTTGCGCACGGTGACCGATCCACCGTCGGAAACGGAGATCGTCACCGGTCCGACCGGTGTGTCGAGGCGGTGTTGGCCCTCGCCGATGAGACCGAGGTGCAGCAGCGTCACCGCCACTCCCATGGTGCCGTGCAGGCAGCCGTTGAGCACTCCCACGTTGTTGAAGAAGATCACCCCGGCCACGCAGTCCTCGCTCGTCGGCCGGCAGAGCAGGGCACCGACCATCGCCTCATGACCGCGGGGCTCGCACACCCCCGCCGTGCGGAGCCAGTCGTAGTCGCGCCGGAAGGCCTCGCGCTTTTCCGCCATCGTCGCGCCGGCCGGTTCGTCCACGCCTCCGACGACCACCCGGGTCGGCTCCCCGGCGGTGTGGGAATCGATGACCTTGATACGCTGGATCGCCTCGGGACGCATGAACGACGATCATCCTGCCACCGCCGTCTTGTCGAAAACCCCAGCCCCGACTCACCGAACGGTTGCTTTTCTCGGAGGCCCGGGCCGTGTCCATTGGCCGCCGGCTCGCCATTCGATGAAAGACCTCGATGGATTCGTCGGTCTCCGCGTGTTAAGGGAGTCCGTCCGAAACCTCACAACCCATGAAATCCATTCATCGAATCCTCATCCCCGCCTCGCTGTTCGTGTCCCTCGGAATGGTCGGCTGCGACCGGTCAACCACCCCGGCCGCCGAGACAAGGATCCCCGTCAGCGAGTTCGGAAAACTCCCGGACGGATCGCCCGCCATGCTCTACACCCTCACCAATTCGAACGGACTCCGCGCCACCCTCACCGACTTCGGTGCGGCGGTGGTCTCACTCGAAGTTCCGGACAGGGACGGCAAGCTCGCCGACGTCACACTCGGCTTCGACAACCCCGCCGACTACGACAGTGACAAGAACCCGTATTTCGGCGCCACCGTCGGCCGCTTCGGCAACCGCATCGCCCACGGCAAATTCACGCTGGATGGCAAGGATTACCAGCTCGCCACCAACAACGAGCCTGGCGGCATTCCCTGCCATCTCCACGGCGGCGACCGCGGCTTCAACCGCGTCCTCTGGACCGGCGAGCCCGACGAGGCGAACAACGCCGTCACCTTCACCTACGTCTCAAAGGACGGCGAGGAAGGCTATCCGGGAACCCTCACCGCCAAGGTGACCTACACCCTCACCGAGGACGACGAACTCAAGTGGGAGGCCGAGGCCACCACCGACGCCCCGACGATCGTGAACCTCGTTCAACACAACTACTGGAACCTCAGCGGCGACCCGACCACCTCGATCAACGACCACCTTCTCACCCTCGATGCCGACCACTACCTGCCCACCAATGCCGGACTCATCCCGACGGGTGAAAGGGCCCCGGTCGAGGGCACGCCGATGGACTTCACCGAGCCGACGTCGATCGGCGAGCGCGTCGAGGCGGACTTCGAGGCGCTCAAGCTCGGCGGCGGCTACGACCACTGCTGGGTGCTCACGCCCGGCGAGGGCCTGCGCCGCGCCGCACGGCTCGAGGATCCGGAAACCGGACGCGTGATGGAGCTCTTCACCGATCAACCGGCGATCCAGTTCTACGGCGGCAACTTCCTCGACGGCACCTTGGCCGGCAAGGACGGCGTGAAGCACGCCCACCGCACCGCCCTGTGTCTCGAAACCGAGACCTTCCCCGACGCCCCGAACCATCCCGATTTCCCCAGCGCGGTCCTTCGCCCCGGCGAAACCTACCGCCACGTGATGGTGAACAAGTTCACCACCAGGTAGGCGTCGTCATTGTTGTTCCGCAAGTTCGCCAAGACGCGACGCGATCCAGTTGTTCAGGCTCTCGCCATCATGGGTACTGAGCTCAGCCAGCCGCCTGTGCAAAACCGGGTCGATGCGCAGCAAGAACTTACCGGAAAACGGCTTGTCCGGGTCTTCACCCCGACTCTCGCAAAACTCCAGGTAGTCATCGATCGAATCATGAAAGGCCTGCTTGAGCTCGTCCACGGTCCTGCCTTGGAAAGTCACGACATCCCGCAAACCAATGACCTCACCGTGAAAAAGCCCGGCTTCGTCATCGAATCGAACGGATCCGCTATAACCCTTGTATGTCATCATGGCTGTATTCCTGCTTCGGTTAAAAATCGCCGGACGGACTTCACCGCACCCTTGTCTGTGGTTGGCTCCGGATGGGGACGGTGAAAAACCGCCCGAACTCCGTTGAGCGCTACTCTGACACGGGAACCCCTGCCCTCGGAAACGTCGGCGCCCAGAGCCCGCCACCAGGATTCGATGTCGCTCCCTGATATTGAGACGGCCAACGGCTCCTTGAAGAGCTGGGCGAGAGTCTTTCGTTGGCGGTTGTTCAACCGGATTTATGATACTGTGTTCCAGTATCACGTCAACAGGGTATGTTTTCCTGAAGATTGAGCCAGGGACGCCGGTGACCCGGCGCGCCCCTCGCAGAACACGGCGCGGGCCAGTCGAGCGGTGGGAGGGTCGGTCCCGCCGCTCAGATCCCCAACTCGGCCTTCGCCTCGGCAAAGGCGTCGAGGGCCTTGCGGAGATCGTCGAGGTCGTGCGCCGCAGACATCTGCAGCCGGATCCGCGCCCTGCCCTTCGGCACCACGGGATACGAGAAGCCGATCACATACACGCCCTTCTCCAGCAGCAAGTCGGCCATGCGGGTGGCCAGCGCGGCGTCGCCGAGCATGATGGGAATGATCGGGTGCTCGCCCGGAAGCACCTCCAGGCCGATCTTCTCAATCTCCGTCCGGAAGAAGCGCGCGTTCTCCATCACCTTGTCGCGCAAATCGGTGGACTCGGAGAGCAGTTCGAGCACCCGCAGCGAGGCGCCGGCGATGGTCGGGGCCAGCGTGTTGGAGAAAAGATACGGCCGCGACCGCTGGCGGAGCATCTCGATAACCTCCCTGCGCCCGCTGGTGTAGCCGCCGCTCGCGCCGCCGAGCGCCTTGCCCAGGGTGCCGGTGATGAGGTCCACCCGGTCCATCACGCCGCAGTGCTCGTGGGTTCCGCGTCCGTGCTCGCCGATGAAGCCGACAGCATGCGAGTCATCGACCACGACCAGCGCGTCATGGCGGTCGGCCAGGTCGCAGATGCCCGTCAGGTTCGCGATGTAGCCGTCCATGGAGAACACCCCGTCGGTGACGATCAAGCGGAAGCGCGCCCCGGCCGCCTCCTTCAACCGCTCCTCCAGTTCGGCCATGTCGTTGTTCGCGTAGCGGAACCGCTGCGCCTTGCACAGCCGCACGCCGTCGATGATGCTGGCGTGGTTCATCGCGTCGGAAATGATCGCGTCCTCGGGTCCGAGCAGCGTCTCGAAGAGGCCCGCGTTCGCATCGAAACACGACGAGTAGAGGATCGTGTCCTCCATCCCGAGGAAGTCGCTCAGCTTGTCCTCGAGCTGCTTGTGGATGCCCTGGGTGCCGCAGATGAAGCGCACGCTGGCGCAGCCGTAGCCCCACCGGGCGAGCGCCTCGTGGGCGGCCTGGCGCACTTCGGGGTGCTGGGCGAGGCCGAGGTAGTTGTTGGCGCAGAGGTTGATGACCGGTTCGCCATCGGAGAGCCGCACGTGCACGCCCTGCGGCGTCATGATCACGCGTTCGCTCTTGTAGGTGCCCGCTTCGCGGATCTGCGAAAGCTCTTCTTCGAGGTGGGTCTGGATGGAGCCGTACATGTCTATTGCCAGTTGAGGATGACCTTGCCGCAGTTGCCCTCGTTCATCAGGGCGAAGCCTTTCTCGAAGTCCTCGGCGGCGAGGCGGTGGGTGATGACCGGAGCAATGTCCAGGCCGCCCTCGAGGAGGATCTTCATCTTGTACCAGGTCTCGAACATCTCGCGGCCGTAGATGCCCTTGAGGGTGAGCATGCTGAAGACGACCTTGTTCCAGTCGATGCTCAGGGTCTTCGGCGGGATGCCGAGCAGCGCGATCTTTCCGCCGTGGGCCATGTGACCGACCATCGTCTGGAAAGCGGCCGGATTGCCCGACATCTCGAGGCCGACGTCGAAGCCCTCGGAAATCTTCAGCTCGGGCATGATCTCGCCGATCCCGCGCTCGGCGACGTTCAACGCCACGGTCGCCCCCATCGTGCGGGCGAGGTCGAGGCGGTAGTCGTTGATGTCGGTGACCACCACGCTGCGCGCCCCGGCGTGCCAGCAGATCGCGGTCGCCATCAGGCCGATCGGGCCGGCTCCGGTGATGAGCACGTCCTCGCCGAGGATGTCGAAGGAAAGCGCGGTGTGGAGGGCGTTGCCGTAGGGGTCGAAGATCGCCGCGATGTCGCGGTCGAGGCCGGCGGGATGCTTCCAGACGTTGGACTTCGGCACGGCGACGTACTCGGCGAAGGCGCCGGGCCGGTTCACGCCGATGCCGCTGGTGTCCTTGCACAGGTGGCGCCGGCCGGCGAGGCAGTGCCGGCAACGGCCGCAGACGACGTGGCCCTCGGCGCTCACCACCTCGCCCACCTCGAAGCCCGCCGCATTGGCGCCGATGTCGGCGATGGTGCCCACGAACTCATGGCCGACGACCATCGGCACGGGAATGGTCGCCTGCGCCCACTCGTCCCAGTTGTAGATGTGGAGGTCGGTGCCGCAGATGCCGGTGCGGTCGACCTTGATCAGCACGTCATCGATCCCGATCTCGGGAACGGGCACGTCCTCCAGCCAGAGCCCGCGGCTCCTCTCACGCTTCACCAACGCCTTCATGATCCCGAGAAGAACCGAATGGTCTCCGCAAGGCCATCGGAAAGCGTGAACGCCGGCTTCCAGCCGGAGCCGACCAGCCGGTCGACCGCCGCCCGGGAATGCCGGACATCGCCGGGGCGCTCCACGGCGTGCTCGATGGACGACGTGGATCCGGTGAGCCGGAGAATCCCGTCGGCGAGGTCGTTGATGGTCATCTGGTCGCCGTAGCCGGCGTTGAAGACGCCCGAGACCGCCTCCGTTTCCGCCGCGAACGCGAGGGCGCCGACGATGTCCTTCACGAAAATGAAGTCGCGGGTCTGCCCACCGTCCCCGTAGATCACGATGGGCTGTCCCTTCACCGCCTTGTCGATGAAGATCGGGACCGCCGCGGCGTAGGCTCCCTTCGGATCCTGCCGCGGTCCGAAGACATTGAAGAACCGGATCGCGGCGGTTTCCAGGCGACCCTCGCGACGGAAGAGATCGAGGTAGTATTCCCCGTCGAGCTTGGTGATCGCGTAGGGGCTCCTCGGTTCCGGAAGCATCGTCTCGCGCTTGGGCACCTCGGGATTGTCTCCATACACGGCCGCAGACGAGGCGAAGACCAGCTTTCGCACCCCGGCTGCCGAGGCCTCCTCAAGCACGTTGAGCAGGCCGTGGACATTGATGTCCACGCACTCGCCCGGCTTTTCCATCGACTCGGGGACGCTGACCAGCGCGGCGAGGTGGAACACGAGGTCGACACCCTCCACAGCCCGCCGAACAGCGTCGCGGTCGGTGATCGATCCCTCGATGAAGGTGCACTCCAGCCCGTCGAGATTGTGCCGGTATCCGGTGCGCAGGTTGTCGAGCACGCGGATCTCCTCCGCCGCACCCTGATAGTGTTCGACGACATGCGAACCGATGAAGCCGGCTCCCCCGGTCACGAGGATCTTCATGGCTTGGAGGCTCGGGGAATCATGAAACGCTCGAGGCGGGAAGCGACATCGTGCCGGAGCCGGTCGATGAAGCCCAGGGTGAACTCGACGATGTCCACCGAGTTATCGAGCACGACCGGCGACAGGTCGATCGCCCAGGTGATGCCGGTTTCCTCGTCGGCGGAGTGGGAATCGTGAAAGGTCGCGTTCGCCAACCGACGGCCCATGACCGCCAGGTCGTAGCGCTTTCCGCCCATGATCTGGGAATCGTAGACGCCGTTGAGCGCGGCCTGCAGATTGGGACGGCTGCTGGTGGATAGCAGGCCCTTGTCGTCATCGACCAGCCAGTCGAGCCCGCGCCAGATCTCGCAGCCCCAGGTCTTGCGGGGCCGGTCCTCGACCGGCAGCCGGCGCACCGCCGCCAGCGACCGCAGCAGCACCGCGATGTGGGTGTCGTGCTTGTCGGCCGGATTGTGAAGATACAGTTCCTCCGGCTTGGCCGCGCGGAGAACCGCTTCGAGATCATCCACCGGACCACCGTGGCCCGGATCCTTGATCTCGCTGCTCGGGTAGCCGAGCTGGATCATCGCCGCGTATTCCCCGACGACCGCCGCCTTGTTCTGTTCCTCGATCCGGATCGCCGCCATTTCCTCGTCGGTGAACGACTCGTACGGTCCCACGCGGGCGCTGCCGGCACCATCGGTGCAGGTCACCCCGGTGAACCACCGGTCGGACCGTCCGTAGCACGCGTCGATCCCGTGGTAGGCGAAGAATTCCAGGTCATCATGGTGCGCTCCGATGCCCAGGTGGGTCGTCCGCTGCAGCGCCGACTGGATTTCGGACCCGTCGGGAATGGTGATCGTCGAGTTGCTTCGCTGGAGTTGCATGTCGGTTAGGGTTTGAGTTGGGGAAGACTGGCCGCGGCGATCGCCTGGCCGTGGCGCTTGAGGGTTTCGTCCGGCGTCATCATTTCAATGGCGGCGGCCTGATCGGGAAACTCGTCCTCCAGCACGCGGCGGGCGGTGGCGACGATGAGGTCTCCCCCGGCGCCGCTCATCACGCGGCCGAGCAGCAGCAGGTGGCGGATCGTGTAGAATCGCGCGTAGTGGGGAATCGTGTATCCGAGGTACACGCCGATGCTGCGGTAGATGGCCGCCGCCCGCTCGTCGCCCTCCGCCATCTTCTCCTGGACCTTGACGAGCTGCTCGGGAGCGGGAAGCGAGCGGTCGATCTCGAGCCCCGAGGCGGGCACCAGCCGGGCCACCGCCTGCTGGCTGAAATACTGCACGCCGCAGCCTGCGTCGCCCGACCATTCATCGACCGGCGCGCCCTCGCGGTAGTCGACCGGCACGAAGGCCAGCTCCGACAACCACGGCGTGATCTCGCCATCCGAATCGACGTAGCCCGCCGCGGTGCTGGTGCCCATGGCGACGCCGAGCAACGCCCCATCGTTGATCGACATCGACCCGGCCAGCGCGGTCACGTCACCGTCGTTGATCACCTCGAGCGGCACCTGCCACTCGTCGGCGATCTCGAGAAATAGGTCGCGGACCTTCTCCTCGTAGATCTCCTCGTGCCCCCCGCGGAAGAGCGAAGCCACCCGCACACGGTTGTTCACGTACACCCCAGCGGCCGAGCCGCCGATGGCATCGACTCGTGGGAGCTTCGCCGCCGCGCGCTTGAGGCTGTCGATGATGCCCTCGCGGTGGTAGGCCGGGTCCTTCTGGAAGTATGGGTCCCACGGGACCTCCTCGGAGAAAACCACCTCCCCGTCGATCACCGCCGCGCACTTGCGGTCGGATCCTCCGAGGTCGAAGCCGATCCGGCAGCCGTCGAGATGCCGGCCGAGATGACGCCCCGCGCCCGACTCCCGTTCCTCGGGAATCGCATCCGTTTCGACAGCGGCGATCTCCAGCGGGGCATCGAAGATCTTGCCGACCCAGTCGTGATCGAAGGCCCGCGCTCCGGTGGCGGAGTAGATCGACGCCAACCCCGCCGCGAGTTCGGGCGCTCCGGCGATCGCCACTCGATTCCCCCCGCGCCCCCAGAGCAGGAATTTCACGATCCTCTCGAGATGGCGCAGGTTGAGCGCGTCCCACTCCGGTCCGGAGGGAAGCACCTCCTCGCGGTGAAGGGTGACCTGGCCGTCGGGACGCGACAGCGCGATCACCACCTCGCGCCGCCCCTCATCATCGAGCAGGCGCTCGTAGGCCCGGGTCCACAGGGACGCCGGTTGGAAATCGGGATCGAGTTCGGGCTGATGTAAGGGTGAGATCTTGATCATCGATTCAGTCGTCTGGAGCTGTCGGGGTCGAGTTGGAAAAAAACGCGCCTGTGGCCTTGGAGCAGCGATGCGGGCGTGGCCGGGTCCACCGGTCCGTGAATCGAACGCTCGACCGCCTCCGCCTTCCCCGTGGTGACCGCGCCAAGGGTGCTTCCTTCCAAATCCATGCCAAGTGATCGTAGTCCGAGGAGATTGAAGACGCTTACTTTTTTCGGATCAACTCTCGTCTTTTTCGGCGAGAAGGAGATCCCCGTGATTCACGCCACCCGAACTGCGAACTCGCTCTCATCGAGAAAATTCACCGGTGCCCGGAGCGGTTGTGTTCGCGGAAGGCGGCGGGCGGCATGCCCACCGCCGCACGGAACTGGCGGCTCAGCGCGGTCTGGTCGCTGTATCCGCAATCGAGGGCGATCTCGGCGATCGGCCGCCGCGTGGTCGCGAGCTGGTCGGCGGCATGCTGGATGCGGACCTTGCGGATGAAGCGGACGGTGCTGAGGTGATAGACCTTGCGCATGCGGCGATCGAGCTGCGTCGCACTCATCCCGGCGAGCGTGGCGAGGTCGTCCGGCTGAAGATCCTCGGACAGGTGGCGGCGCACGTGGTCCGCGACCCGGGCGACGCCCTCGATCTCCGCCTCGTCGGCACCGGGAGAACGGAGGTCGCGGGAGATCGAGGCGAGGCCGATGATCTCGCCGTCCGGACTCCGCAACGGCACCTTGGTGGCGAGATACCAACCCAGTCGCTGCTTGCGGTCCATGATCAGCTCGAGTTCCTCGTTGATCATCCGTCCCTCCACCAGCACCCGCTGGTCCTGCCGTCGGTAGCTGGCGGCGAGGTCGGGCGGGAAGAAATCCTCCGCGCGGCGACCCAGCAGCTCGTGGGGATCCCGCAATCCGAGACGCTCGCCGAAGGCCCGGTTGGCACCGCGGTAGCGACGGTCGACGTCCTTGAGGCAGAACACGACGTCGGGCAGGGCGGCGAACAGGCGCTCGGCGAAGCCCGCCGAGCCCACCCTTTCGAGAAACTCCCCGTCGAGCGCCATCGGGCGAAGCGAAGCAGCGCGGGACCGCCGCGGCAATGCCGGAGAGACCGATCGTGACCGTCCCCGCCACGATCCCCGTGGATTCCGGTCAAGACAGCGTACGCTAGACTGCCTTGATGAACCCTCTCGATGAGCGTCTTGAAAGGATCCGCCGCGACCGGCCCGGCAACGAGGAACTGGCGGCGGAGGCGGTCGAATTCGCGCGCGACCTGTTGAAGTGCGCGATGGCCGCCCGCAAGCCCGTCGAGCGCCGCCAATCGCGGCAGTTGGCGGCGATGATGGACGACGCGGCCGGGAAGGCCTTCACCTTCGCGATGTCGGACCAGGTCCTCAGGCCTCCGACTCCGGGCCGCCAGGCCCGGCGACTGCGCGACCTGGTCAAGGACTACGGGGTGCCATCCTACCTGCCGGCCTCCGCGCGGGTGGCCATGGCCGTCGGCAGCGGTGCCTCGGCACTCGCTCCGCAGATCGTGATGCCGCTGGTCGCCGGACAGCTCCGTCGCGAAAGCGCGTCGGTGATCCTGCCCGCGGAAAAGGAGCGCTTGCTGCCCCACCTCGAACGCCGGCGCCGGGCGGGCATCCGCCTCAACCTGAACCAGCTCGGGGAAGCGGTGCTGGGCGAGGGCGAGGCGGGTCGGCGGCTCGCGGCGATCCTCGACCGCCTCGCCGATCCGGACTGCGACTACATCTCGGTGAAGCTCTCGGCCGTCTTCAGCCAGATCCACGCCGTGGGTTTCGACGAAACGCTCGAGTCGGTCAAAAGGCGGCTGCGGGAACTTTACCGCACGGCGATGGCGAATCCACGGCCCGACGGTTCGCCGAAGTTCGTCAACCTCGACATGGAGGAATACCGGGACCTGCGGCTGACCTGCGCGGCCTTCCGCGGCGTGCTCGAAGAAGAGGAGTTCCACCGGCTCGAGGCGGGCATCGTGCTGCAGGCCTACCTGCCCGATGCGTGGCCGGTTCAGAAGGAACTCAACGCCTGGGCCCGCGAGCGGGTCGCCAGCGGCGGCGCCGGCATCAAGATCCGCCTGGTCAAGGGCGCCAACCTCGCCATGGAGCAGGTCGAGGCCGAACTCCACGACTGGCCGCTGGCCCCCTACGGCAGCAAGCTGGAGGTCGATGCGAACTTCAAACGCATGCTCCACGAAGGCTGCCTGGCCGAGAACGTCGGCGCGGTCCGGATCGGGGTGGCCAGCCACAACCTCTTCGACATCGCCTACGGGCTCCTGCTGCGGGCGCGGGAGGATGTGGAGGACCGGGTCGAGTTCGAGATGCTCGAGGGAATGGCCAACCACCAGGCGCGGGTGGTCCGCGAAACCGCCGGCGACCTGCTGCTCTACGCCCCGGTGGTGAAGCGCGAGGATTTCCACTGCGCCATCGCCTACCTCGTGCGCCGTCTCGACGAGAACACCTCGCCCGAGAATTTCCTCCACGACCTGTTCGGCATGGAGCCGGACGACGCGGCCTGGGACCGCCAGCGCGAGCGCTTCCTTAACGCCTGCGCGGCCATGGGGACCACGGCCTTCGGCCCGGCACGCTCGCAGGACCGCTCGACCGAAACACCCCGCCCGCGTCCGCTCGACGAACCGTTCGGGAACGAGGCGGACACCGACTTCTCGCTCAAGGCCAACGTCGACTGGATCCGCGCGAAGGTCGATGCCATGAGGAACACGACGCCCGAGCGCGTTCCATTGCAGGTCGGCGGGGAGCTTCTCGACGGGGCGGACGAAGCGGTCGCGGCGGATCCTTCGCGACCGGGACACGCGGCCTACCGCCACGGCCTGGGCGGTGCCCGGGAGGTGGAGCTCGCGCTCGATACCGCCGGCAAAGCCCGCGACGGATGGCGCGGGCGGAGCATCCGGGAGCGCGGCGAACTGCTGGCGAAGGCGGCGGCGGAGATCGCCGCGATCCGGGGGGATGCGATCGCCGCCATGGTGCTGGATGCCGGAAAGGCGGTGTCGGAGGCCGACGCCGAGGTCAGCGAGGCGATCGACTTCGCCAACTACTATGCACGTAGTCTTCAGGATGCGGCATGGCACGATGGAGCCGCGTTCGAGCCGCTCGGCACGGTGGTCGTCACGCCGCCGTGGAACTTTCCCTTCGCGATCCCGTGCGGCGGGGTGCTGGCCGCGCTGGCGGCCGGAGCGCCGGTGATCCTCAAGCCGGCGCCGGAGACGGTCCTGACGGCGTGGGTGATGGTGAACGCGCTGTGGAAGGCCGGCATTCCGCGGGAGGTCGTGCAGTTCCTGCCGTGTCCGGACAACGAGATCGGACGCTCGCTGGTCACCGACAAGCGGGTCGAGGCGGTGGTGCTCACGGGCGCGTACGACACCGCCCGGCTGTTCCTTTCCTGGAAGCCGGAGATGCGGCTCTTCGCCGAGACCTCCGGCAAGAACGCGCTGATCGTGACGGCGGCCGCCGATCCGGACCTGGCGGTCAAGGACCTGGTGCGGAGCGCCTTCGGCCACGCCGGGCAGAAGTGTTCGGCGGCGTCGCTCGGCATCCTCGAGGCCGAGGTGTACGACAATCCCCGCTTCCTCGATCAGCTCAGGGATGCGGCGGCCTCGCTGATGGTCGGGCCATCGTGGAAATTTCCTGCCGTCGTGACACCGGTGATTCGGGAACCGGGCGATGACCTGCGGAGGGCGCTGACCACGCTCGACGACGGCGAGGAGTGGCTGCTGGAACCGCGGATGATCGACGGCAATCCCTGCCTTTGGTCGCCGGGCATCAAGCTCGGCGTCACGCCCGGGAGCTGGTATCGCCGGACCGAGTGCTTCGGTCCGGTGCTGGGCCTCGTCCGCGCCAACGACCTGGCGCACGCGGTCCGCATCCAGAACGACTCCGGCTTCGGGTTGACCGGAGGCATCCACTCGCTGGACCCGGCCGAGATCGCCTACTGGCGGGAGAGGGTCGAGGTGGGCAATGCCTACATCAACCGCAGCATCACCGGCGCGATCGTGAGGCGTCAGCCGTTCGGCGGATGGAAGCGGTCGTGCTTCGGACCCGGAGCCAAGGCGGGCGGCCCGAACTACGTGGCCCAGTTCGGTCGCTGGACCGATGCCGGCGAGCCGAGTTTTCGCGAAACGGTCGGCGGTCCCGTGAAGGCGCTGCTCGATCGGATCGACGACGCATCGCTCGTGGCCGCCGCCGGAAGCGACGCGTTCTGGATGCGCCGCGAGTTCGGGATCGACCATGACCCCAGCGGACTGCGCTGCGAGTCGAACGTCTTCCGCTACCGCCCGATCGGCCACAGCCTGCTGCGCGCCGGTGACCCGCGCCAACTGGCCCGCCTCGCCCTGGCGGCGACCGCCGCCGGGGTCACCTTCGAACTTTCGCTGGATCCCGACATGGCGATCCCCGGGTGGGTGGACGGCCTGCCGGTCCGCCGCGAGCGCGAAGACCAACTGGCGCAGCGCCTTGGTGCGGAGGATTTCCGCCTGCTCCGGGTGGTCGGGGCCTCGGCGGACCTCAAGGCGGCGGCCGTCGAGTCGGGCATCCGCCTCGTCGATGCCGCTCCGGTGAACAACGGACGGATCGAGCTTTGCCCCCTGTTCCGCGAGCAATCGGTCTCCGAAACGCGACACCGTCACGGATCGGTGCTGCCGCGACCGGACGAACTGCCGTAGCCAGCCCGGCATGCGCTGACAGAATGCCTGGAATCGTCGCCCGGACCGTAGCGATCATCAAGATGGTGCGCACGAGAGGACTCGAACCTCCACGGGGTTGCCCCCACTAGATCCTGAATCTAGCGCGTCTACCAATTCCGCCACGTGCGCGTTTCGGGCCGGGTAGCTCGGAGGCGCAGAAAACAGCATGCCCACCCCGGTTTGGCAACAGCAATTCTGCAAACCCGAAGGACCCGGACGGATTCGGCGTTGCCAAGGCTCCGGAGCCTCATCACCGTCCGGCCATGAGGAATCCGGCTCCCCTTGTCCTGACCCTGCTGCTGGCGATCGCCGCGGTGGTTTTCATCGCCAGCCAGCCCGAGAAAGCCCCCGAGACGACGGCCACTCCCGCGGAAACGGCGGCGCCCGAGAACGAGGGATCCCAACCCAGTCTGTCGGACCCGCCGAACGGCAACTGGCCCCATGAGAAGAGCGACCTCCCGGCCGACCCCGAGGCGACCTTCGGCACCATGGAGAACGGCATGCGCTACATCATCCTCCCCCACGAGGAGCCCCCGGGGCGCGTGAGCCTGCGGATGCACATCGCCGCGGGATCGCTGATGGAAAAGGACGACCAGCAGGGCATCGCCCACTTCCTCGAGCACATGGTCTTCAACGGCTCGAAGAACTTCACGCCGGACGACCTGATCCCCCGCATGCAGCGCCTCGGCATCGCCTTCGGCGCCCATGTGAACGCCTACACCTCGTTCGACGAGACCGTCTACATGCTGGACCTTCCGGACCTCAGCGACGAGATGCTCGACCTCGGATTCACCGTGATGCGCGACTTCGCCGACGGCGCGCTGCTCGAGCCCGACGAGATCGACAAGGAACGCGGGGTGATTCTCGCGGAGAAGACCGACCGGGACTCGGTGAGCTTCCGCCTGATGAAGAAGCAGTTCGAGACCCTGATGCCCGACTCGCTGCTGACGCACCGCTTTCCCATCGGCGAGGAGGAGGTCATCCGGAACGCCCCGCGGGAGCGTTTCGTCGAGTTCTACCGCAACTACTACATCCCCGAGCGGATGACCTTCATCGTGGTCGGCGACGTGGAGCCGGCGGTCGCCGAGGAACGCATCCGGGAAACCTTCGGCTCGCTCGCTAACCCGGAAACGCCGGGAACCGATCCGCAGCTCGGCGGGATCCGTGAGGCCGGCGAGGTCGAGGCGCATGTCTTCGCCGACCGCGAGTTGACCGCGACCGAGCTCAGCCTGCTCACGATCGAGCCCTACACGCCGCAGCCGGACACCCGGGAACTCCGGGAAGACAGGCTCCGCCTGGCCCTCGCCCACGCGATGCTGGGCAAGCGCTTCGACCGCCTGGCCAAGACGGAGGACGCGCCGATCCTCGGCGGTTCGGCGTCGCGCTCCGACCTCTTCAACTACGTCACGCTCGGCAGCATCGACGTCTCGGTGGCCGACGACCACTGGAAGGATGCCGTGCCGGTGCTCGAGCAGGAATTCCGGCGGGCGCTCGAACACGGCTTCACGTCCGCGGAATTCGCCGAGGCCTCGGCCAACGTGCTCAACCGCTACGAGCAGGCGGTCGAGTCGCAGGACAGCCGCCGGTCCGACGACATGGCCACCGGCATCGCCCGCACGATCAACGACCGCCGCGTGCTGACCTCGCCGGCGACCGAGCTCGAGCTCGTCTCCACCGCGCTCGGAGAACTGACGCCGGCGGACTGCCACGCGGCGTTCCGGGAATTCTGGTCCGGCAAGGGCTTCGATCTGGTTCTCACGACCAAGGAGGAGCCGGAGGGCGCCGCCGGCACCCTGCTCGCTCTCTATCAGGAATCAGCGGAGCAGGAGGTCGCGGCCCCGGAGGAAACCGAGGTGAAATCCTTCGCCTACACGGACTTCGGCGACCCCAGCGAGATCGGCTCGCAGGAGGAGATCGACGGCCTCGGCATCACCCGCCTCGTGCTTGCCAACGGGGTGACCGTCAACTTCAAGCCGACCGATTTCGACAAGAACCGGATCCAACTGAAGGCCAGGGTGGGCTACGGCAAGCTGACCGCCCCCGGCGACAAGCCCGGCCTTTCGGAGTTCGCCGCGGCGGTGGTCAACGACGGCGGCATCGGCGAACACTCCGCCGACGAACTGGAGCAGATCTTCGCCGGCAGGAATGTCGGCAGCGGGTTCTCGATCGAAGACGACCACTTCTCGGTCTCCGGCTCCACCACCCCGGAGGATCTCGAGCTGCAGCTCCAGCTCATGACCGCGCAGATTCTGCATCCGGGCTTCCGGGCCGAGGCCGTCGAGCAGTTCCGCAAGACCGTGCCGATGCTCTTCCAGCAGTTGAAGCACACGCCCGCCGGCCCGATGCAGCAGATGGGCTCGTGGCTCCGCGGCCGCGACCCGCGCTTCACCTTCCCCGACACCCCGGAGGTGCTGATCGCCTACGGTGCCGCCGACATCGAACCGTGGCTGGCCACGGAGTTCACGGCCGGCGCGATCGAGCTGAGCATCGTGGGTGACTTCGATCCCGAGAAGCTGGTGCCGCTGGTGCTCGGGACCTTCGGTGCCATCGAGGCGCGCCCGGACCGGACGAATCCGCCCGAACTCGACCGCAGCGTCGCGTTCCCCGACGCGCCGCAGACCAAGACCTTCACCTTCGAAAGCAAGATCCCGCAGGGTCAGGCCGCGGTGGTTTGGCAATGCCCGGGACCGGGCGATGAACCGCGCCAGTTCCGCCGGCTGCAACTGCTGGCCGACATCCTCGGCGACCGGCTGCGCGAGGAGATCCGCGAGAAGCTCGGTGCCTCGTACAGTCCGAATGCCGGCGCCAGCGGTTCCACCGGGCTGGAAGACTTCGGTTTCCTCATCGCCCTCAGCTCGGGCAAGCCCGAGGACGTGGGCCAGCTCACCGGCGTCAGCGTCGATCTCGCCGACGCGCTCTCCACCGGCGGCGCGACCGATGACGAACTCGACCGCGCCCGCAACCCCGCGCTCGCCGACGTCGAGAAATCCCTCCGCGACAACAGCTACTGGCTCGACCTCGTGATGTCGGGCAGCACCGGGAATCCGGAAAAGTTCGCCCTCGCGAGGGACCGCAGGCAGGACATCGAGTCGATCACGCTCGCGGAAATCAACCAGCTCGCCGCGGCCCATTTCGGCAGGGACCGGGCGATCCAGATCGTGATCAAGCCCGACGCTCCCGACGGAGCAGCGGGCGCAACGGACTGACCGCCATGCGCTGCCCCTACTGCGCCACCGACCTCGACGAGCACAGCCCGGAATGTCCGGCCTGCCGGCTCGACCTTGGCCGGGCCGCGCGGCTGCTCGGGCCGGTGCCGCGGATCGAGCCGGGCGTGTGCGACAGCACCGGGGCGCTCACGCCGGGCGAGCGAAAACGGCTCAAGCGGCGGACGGCGGCGATCACCGGACGCTTCCCCCAGGTGAGGGTGCAACTCGTCTTCCGGCACTTCACCGACGGCCAACCGATCGGCCTGCACGCCTTCTGGATGTTCAATCTCGGCGCCTTCTCCACCGAGACGGAAAAGCTCGGCGGCAACCGCAACCTCCTGCTGCTGGTCGATCCGATCGCCGCCGAGGCCTCGATCATCCCGGGCTACGGACTCGAGCCGTTCCTCACCGACGACGAACTCGACGACCTGCTCGGCATGGCCGCGGACGAATGGGCCGGCAAGCAGTGGTGCGGCGGCGCGCTGACCCTGCTCGACGGCCTCGAGGCGCTGCTGGAACGCGCGTCGCTCCGCACCGCCGAAGCACTCGGACTTTCCGCCCGGAAGGCGCCGAGCGATACGAATTTCTCGAAATGACCTGACGATTTTGGATTCACCGCCAAGCAGCGCCAAGAACGCCAAGCTCGATCAACGGAATCCATAAATCCCCTACCTTTGCGATCATGGCGTCCTGGCGGGTTCGATTCCTTGCGGCCTCGAATCGGCAGGTGAACCCTCATCTGTAACTGTGCA
>CALGOH010000069.1 GCA_937957985.1 uncultured Verrucomicrobiae bacterium | reverse complement strand
TTGGCGCTGGTGTTCTTCTTGTCGGGCGGCGGCGCGACCACCTGCGGTCCCTGTTTCAGGTCCACCGGCACCTTGGAATAGCGCACGGTCCCCGGCGGTTCGCGGTCGATCCGGCCATCCTCCGCCGCCTCCCCGAAATGCACCGTGACCTTCGCCTCCTTCGGAGCGGTCAGCTCGAGATTGCCGAACGACACCCGCCCGAAATCGATCCACACCACCCCCGGCCCGACTTCCCGAATCACGAGCGGCTTTTCCTCAACCAACTCCACCGGCGCCGCTCCCATCGGAGAAAACGGCAGGCAGACAACCGGCAGACACAGGCGAAACGCGGGCGAACTCAGCATGATGATCCAGATTACGCGTTCTCCGGACCGATCCGTCAACTCACGGCATCACCCCCAACCGGGGGAGATTCGTTCAGGACAATTATCGGCATCCTGTAGTGCCGCTTCACTACGTTTATCCCTATTTTCAGGTCCTATCTGACTTCAGAGCTGACATTTTACGACAGCCCTGAGACGTTTTTTTCCCATGAAACAAGGCCACTTTCCCCGCATCGGCATCCGCCCGACCATCGACGGCCGTCTCGGCGGCGTGCGTGAATCGCTCGAGGAGCGCACCATGGAGCAGGCGCGTTCGGTCGCCCGCCTCTACTCGGAAACGCTGCGCCACCCGGATGGTTCAGCGGTCGAGTGCGTGATCGCCGACACCTGCATCGGTGGCGTCGCCGAGGCGGCCGCCTGCGCCGACAAGTTCCGCCGCGAAAACGTCGGCGTCTCGCTCACCGTCACGCCCTGCTGGTGCTACGGCTCGGAGACCATGGACATGGATCCGCACACGCCCAAGGCGGTGTGGGGCTTCAACGGCACCGAGCGCCCCGGCGCGGTCTATCTCGCCGCCGTGCTCGCCGGCCACACCCAGAAGGGCCTGCCCGCCTTCGGCATCTACGGCAAGGACGTGCAGGCCGCGACCGACACCGACATTCCCGCCGACGTCCGCGACAAGCTGCTGAACTTCGCCCGCTGCGGGCTTGCCGTCGCGCTGATGCGCGGCAAGGCCTACCTCTCGATGGGCGGCACCTCGATGGGCATCGCCGGTTCGGTGGTCGATCCGAAGATGTGGGAGAAATGGCTCGGCATGCGGATCGAGGCGATCGACATGAGCGAGATCGCCGGCCGCATGCGCAAGGGACAGTACGATCCCGACGAATACGCGAAAGCGCTCGCCTGGGTGAAGACGAACTGCCCGGAAGGAAAGGACTACAATTCCCCGGAAACGACCCGCACGCGCGAGCAACTCGATGCCGAGTGGGAGGACAGCGTGAAGATGGCGCTCATCGCGCGCGACCTGATGGTCGGCAATCCGAAGCTCGCCGAGATGGGCCTCGGCGAACAGGCCCACGGCCACCACGCCATCGCCGCCGGCTTCCAGGGCCAGCGTCAGTGGACCGACCACTTCCCCAACGGCGACTTCATGGACGCCATCCTCAACTCCTCCTTCGACTGGAACGGCAAACGCGCCCCGCACATCCTTGCCACCGAGAACGACGCTCTCAACGGCGCCGGCATGCTCTTCGGCTGGCTGCTCACCCACTCGGCCCAGATTTTCGCCGACCTGCGCACCTACTGGTCGCTGGAGGCCATCGAAAGCGCCAGCGGCAGGCAGCTCGACCACCCGCTGGTCGGCGACGGCATCCTCCACCTGATCAATTCCGGCCCGGCCGCGCTCGACGGCACCGGCGAGCAGACCGACGCCGACGGCAAGCCGACGATGAAGCCCTTCTGGGACATCACCGATGAGGAAGTCGAGAAATGCCTCAAGGCCACCACCTGGCATCCCTCGATCACCGAATATTTTCCCGGCGGCGGCTGGAGCACCCGCTACCGCACCCGCGGCGGCATGCCGGCGACCATGATCCGGCTCAATCTCGTCGATGGCCTCGGCCCGGCGCTGCAGGTCGCCGAGGGCCACACCATCGACCTTCCCGATGACGTCCACGACGCCCTCGACCAGCGCACCAACCCGACCTGGCCGACCACCTGGTTCGCGCCGGTGCTCACCGGCGAGGGTGCCTTCACCAGCGCCTACGAGGTGATGAACCACTGGGGCGCCAACCACTGCGTGATGACCTGCGGCCACGTCGGCCACCTGTATCTCACCCTGGCTTCGATGCTGCGCATCCCGGTCTACATGCACAACGTGAGCGGCGACCGCGTCTTCCGTCCCAGCGCCTGGAACGCCTTCGGCACCGCCGACCTCGAGGGTGCCGACTTCCGCGCCTGCGCCAACTACGGCCCGCTGTACGGGTAATGGAGGGCAGACGCTCCCGTCTGCCAGCGGCATGACCGTCCCGGTCATGAACGCCGCGGCTCGCATCACCCCGCCGGCCTGCGGGTTCAGCAGGTTCGAAGCGCTTTCCCGATCCATGATCGGGACGATCATGCCACGAGATCCGCCCTCCCTTGCCCCATCGCCACGTCGCGATACACTCACCCCATGGAGTGGATGGAAACGATCGGCATCGGCCTGCTGATCATGCTCGCCCGCATGGCCGATGTCACCATCGGCACCCTGCGGGTGATCTCCGTGATCGACGGCAGGATGAAGACCTCCTTCATCCTCGGGTTCCTCGAGGTCGTCATCTGGCTCTCGGTGATCTCGGTCACCCTCACCCGCATCGAGGAGAACCCGTGGCTCGGCCTGTTCTTCGCGCTCGGGTTTTCCATCGGCAACGTGCTCGGCATCTGGGTCGAGCGCCGCATCCCGCTCGGCAACCTGACGCTCCGCGTGGTCGGCGGCGACGAGGTGCGCGCCCTCGCCGCCGAACTTCATGAACGCGATCTGCGCACCACCCTGCTCAAGGGCGAGGGCTTCAGCGGCGAAAAGAACATGCTCTTCTGTTTCATGCCGAAGGGCGCGCTGCCGAAGGTGATGCCGTTGCTCAAGTCACGCCGCGACCAAGTGTTCTTCACACTCGACTACGGCGGCATCTCCAACAAGGTGCTCATGCCACGGACCAAGACTCCGCCCAGCCGCCGACGCTCGGCACTGCGGAAATGAGCCGCTTTGCCCGGCAGGCCCTCGAACGTCTCCGGACCGTCCGAATCCTCACCTCACGCGGCGGCTTCGCCGGAGACCGTTGATTCCCGGACTTGGACCGCGGACTTCAGTCCGCCATGCTCGAAGCAAGAAGCTTCTTCCTCCGACCGATGCAGCGCCTCCTCCTCACGTTTCTCGCCATCGGCCTCGGCATCCTCGCCTTCCCGCCCTTCCATTGGCATCCGCTGGCACTCGTCTCGCCCATCCCGTTGATGTTCGCGCTTCACGACGCGAAACCGGCCCCGGCGCTCGGACTCGGACTGCTCTACGGACTCGGACTCTTCGCCGGCACCCTCAACTGGCTCGCCGTCCTCTTAGGCCCTTTCGCCGTCCTCCTCTTTTTCATCCTCGCCCTCTTCCCCACCGTCTTCGCCGTCATCACCGCGAACCTCGCCGACTCGCTCGCCGAAAGAAAGTGGCTGCCCTGCGCCATCGGCGTCCTGTGGACCGGGATCGAATATTTCCGCTGCGAATGGTTCACCCTGCGGTTTCCCTGGATCACCCCGGGCACCGGCCTGCCGCCCGGATATCTCACGCCGTGGATCGGCGTTTACGGCGTCAGCCTGCTGGTCGCCACCGCGGCGGCCGCCCTCGCCTTCCGGCAAATGAAGACCGGCCTCTCCCTCCTCGCCGCCGTCGCGCTCGCCGCCTACCTTCCCCAGCCGTCCACTCCCGAGGGGGATCTCACCATCGCCGCGGTGCAGGGTGAGGACGTCCCCTTCGACCGGCTCGTCGGGCTCTCCGAGCATGCCGGAGCGCCCCTCGATGCGATCGTCTGGCCCGAGGTTTCCGTGGTGCCCGACATCCGGACCAAGCCCGCCCAACTCGCTGCGGTCCGGCGACTGCTGGCGGAAAAGCGGGCCGCCTTCCTGACGCTCGGCACCGTGACCGACCTCGGAGCCGACCGATGGGCGAACACCGCCGTGACCATCGGACCCGACGCCATCCTCGGCACCTACGACAAGAACCGCCCGGTGCATTTCTTCGACGACGGTGAACCGGGCACGGAAGTCCCGACCGTCGGGACCCCGCTCGGCCGCCTCGGCACCACCATCTGTTTCGACAACGACTACGAAGCCGTCGTCCGCCAGGCGGTGCTCAACGGCGCGGAGCTCTTCCTCGTCCCGAGCATGGACGCCGCACCCTGGACCGCCCGCCAGCACCTCCAGCACGCCGAACTCGCCCGCCACCGCGCCGCCGAGAACGGCCGCTGGATCGTCGTCGCCTCCAGCTCCGGCCTCACGCAGGTCATCGACCCCCGCGGATGCCGCGTCGCGGAACTCCCTCTCTTCGATCCCGGAGTGCTCGTCGCCAGAGTCGCCACCCGGAGCGGGCTGACTCCCTACACCCGCTTCGGCTGGCTCGTCGGTCCGATCTGCACAGCCCTCGCGGTCGGGTTGCTGGTGCTGACCTCGGTTCTCGCCAGAAAGCAGCGCGTCGATCCCCAAAAGTCGCGTCCGGCTTTGCCGGACGCATGACTCCATCTCACCCCCGTTGAATCCCACCGAACGGAATGCCCGGCATCATCTTTCGCTGCGTGGATCTTGGGACCCCAACCAAACTTCGACGGCCTGAAGGGCCGAAACCTACCAGCCCAGGGCAGCGCCCTGGGTTTCTGAAAAGCAAAAGAACCTGCGCTTGGCAGGCGCGGGGCTCCCGCCAAGCTCCTCCACCCGGGACTCTCCCCCTTCCCCCCGCCCGACGAACCCACCATCCAGCGCGGTGAAACCTCACTCCCTCCTCCCGCCACAACCTCATCCACCACACTCATGCACGCCACACCTCGGCCACTCCGGAAACAACCGATTCCAGCCCCGACCAGGCTTCGGGCCGGTGGCTAAATGCTCCTTTTCAAGGACCCCTTCGACGGCATCATATTTCGGTGCGTGGATTTTAGGGCCGACCCTAACCATGAAGGCACAACTAAGAATTTTGGGACCCCAGACACTTGTCAGTCTGCCTCAGTGGTTTGTTGGGGCTTCGCACTATAGGCGCTCATTGCATGGTGGATTCAGCTTCATAATGAGATCCCGCTCCTCGGCCACGCGCTCCGACTCATTGCTACTCGACGTATGTGCATGGATGTGTGTAGCTCCATTGCGAATTGCTTCTGCCTCCTTCTCATGCCCTGCAAGACGATTTCTAAGGTTCATTGTCTGGCCAACGTAAACTGCGATCCACTTGCCACTATCCGGGGCAGTCTCCTTTGCGTAAATGTAATTCCCAGGCAACTCCTTCCAATCCGTGTAGAACGACCTTATCCAATAACCGTATTTTGCGCCGGATGCGCCTTCCCATGTGATATCTGCTTGGTTCATTTGTTAGATTCCGTGGTGTAAAGTTCCAATTCCGCTCAGTATCCTTCAATCTTCAAGGACATGTTGCAGAACTCGGTGGCTCCGCTTAAATCTGGAAAAAGGCTCAAGTGATTCACATTCATGAGATTCAAGGCGCGCAGGCAGTCGGCCCTGTCACCATCGGCCTCGGGAATGGTGACTTTCAATAACACAAGATCCTTCCTGCCTGCAAAGTGCCGTTTCACCCATTTTTCTATGTCGACACTTGGCGATGATCGTGTGAACAGACCACGCTGATTGACGAGTCGTGCGTTGTCGTCAGTGAGCGGCGATATAATCTCAATGATGTCTGGCCTGTCGGGGATTGCGCCGTGGGCGGCGGCAATATCCTCCGATTTTTCCTCGACGAGGAACCGACTCAAGGCGTAGACAGCCCTTTTCTCCGCAAGATTATTGCTAATTTTGGCAAAGGCAAAGTACAGGCCTAGGTAAGGCGATTCAGTCCAGTCTAGGAGCGGCGTGTCGAGGCCATAGTGCTGACCCAGCGCCCACCACTCACTGTCGTTTAACGATTGAGGATTTTGACCTCTTCGTCCACGCGCCGACATGCGAAACGCCTCGAGATGAGACACAGGGCTCAGGGGTCTCGTGATCGTTCTTACCGTGCGATCAAGTGAAGGCTCAAGCGGCCAAGTTGCCTTCCTTTGTCCCCGGAAGATATACGGCTTATAGTCCTTGAAGGTCTTTGTAACGTAATCAAAGAACCACTTCCATGAGGAGAGTGCGACTTCTTTGACTCCGTCAGCGTGGCTGATTACCTTCGATCTGGGAATGTTGGCCATTTGAGTATCGCTTGCTCAGATTCTTGCCCCAACAGTGTATTGTATCGACTCGTGGTTTCCGGTGGAAAACACGAATCGTGTTTTCCCGGAGGATGCGGGGTCGTGGTTCCGCCGTCAAGAAGGGGGTGCGGCGGCGGATCGGGAGCCTATTTCGCGCTGAACTTCAGGCACTTGCGGCACAGCGCCGGCCCGGGGTCGGGCCGGATCGCCGGCATCGGAGCCGCAGCAGCTTGCCGCGAAAACACGAATCGTGGTTTCCAGGGGAAATCCCGTACGATGAGAAGAAAGTTATCCCGTCCGTTGCACGGCGTGGAACCTCCGAAGCCGGATCGTGCCGGAGGCCCGGTGCTTCCGAGGCATGGTCGTTTCCGGCCGGGTCATCGGGCCGGGTCGAAGGTTCCGGCTCATGTGAGGAGCGGAGAGACGACAGGCGTTCCAGGCCTGCCGGCCGGCCCCGTGTCGCGCGGGGCGCGGGGCGGTCACGGCGACCTCAGGGCGTGGGTTCGGCGGCTGCAAGGCGGGCTCCGGCGACCGCGCGCTGGGAATCCGATGCGGCGACCGGCCGCCCGCGGCGCGAGGGCGTCGCGGGTCCCTCTGCCGGGAACCGGCTTCCTCCTCCCGTCGGCGGCCTATCCCCGTCCATGACCGGGACGGTCATGCCACGAGGCGCGCCCGGACCGGGCGGGGCTGTGGAGGGCGACGGATCGCCGGCGCCGCTCGCCGCCCCCGCCCTTGAATCCCGCCGGGGCCGACGCCATACTGCCCCATGCTTCGCAGAGCCGCCCTTCTTTTCCTCCTGCCCCTCGTCGCCGCCGCCGCCGCGCCCGCCCCGGTCGATGACGGCGTGCGGGTCGCGGTGCTCGGCTACCACGATTTCTCCAAAACGGAGGAGGAGACCGAGATGCGCATCCGCACCTCGAAGTTCCGGCAGCACAGGGAGATGCTGCGCGAGCTGAATCTCCCGGTGATCTCGATGGCGGAGTTCCAGAAGTGGAAGCGCGGTGCGGGCGACCTGCCACCGCGCTCGGTGATGATCACCA
Organism: uncultured Verrucomicrobiae bacterium; assembly: GCA_937957985.1. GTDB lineage: Bacteria > Verrucomicrobiota > Verrucomicrobiia > Verrucomicrobiales > Akkermansiaceae > Haloferula. Next base: position 36,502 of record CALGOH010000069.1, on the reverse strand, counting down.
TCGATGACGGCTGGAAGTCGGTCTACACCGATGCTTTTCCCATCCTCAAGGAGTTCGGCTATCCCTTCACGCTCTTCCTCTACAAGAACTACATCGACGGCGGCGGCAAGGCGCTGACCACCGCGATGGTCAAGGAGATGAAGAAGCACGGCGCCACGGTCGGCAGCCACTCGGTGAGCCACCCCTACCCGGCCACGCTCAAGGAACACCGCCGCGAGGGACCGGATGCCTACGACAAGTTCCTGCGCACCGAGATGGGCGAATCGAAGCGCTTTCTCGAAGTGCGGTTCGGCGACGAGGTGAGCACCTACGCCTACCCCGGCGGCTTCCACACCGAGGAAATGTATCCGCTGGCCGAGGAATTCGGCTACCGGCAGCTCTTCACCGTGATCCCCGACAAGGTGACGCGCGACACCGACGACCTCACGCTTCCCCGATACGTCGTGCTCGGCACCCATGACCACATCTTCGACCTGGCCATCCGCTTCGGCACGATCGCCGGCGGCGACCCCGGCGCCATCGCCGCGATCAGCAAGCCCACGCCCTTTCCCGTGACCCCGGCGCCCGGCGCGCTCGTCGGCGACCGCCTGCCGGAGATCTCCGCCGATTTGTCCGACGCCGGAGAAATCGACCCCGAGACCCTCACCATGCGCATCGCCGGTTTCGGCACCGTCCCCGCAGCCTGGGATGCGGAGAGCGGAACACTCACCTGGAAGACCAACCGTCCCCTGCGCCTCGACCAGTACGACGTCGAGGTCCGCTGGAAGACCCTCGAAGAGGCGGGGGAAGCCCCTGATCCCCTGCGCTGGACCTTCCGCCTCGACCGCGAAACCGCCTACGTGCCGCGGGACCTAAGTGCCAAGTGAGAGGCGTAAATTCCGGGCTCCGCGATCTCCTGAACGACGAGGCCAGCCTGCCAGTGGCATGACCGTCCCGGTCATGAACGGGAACGCCTGAAGCGCCAACCCGATTTCAACGCTCCCGTGAACCACCGCAACGGCCTTCGACGACGATGCTCGAACCACCATCCGGTCATCGAAGATCAAGAGCCGAAGCGCCTCACCGGTTCATGACCGGGACGGTCATGCCACTGACAGGTGTGCGGGCCCGGTCCCCGATATCAAGGCCTCAGCATTTTCCTTGGCGTCCCCGGCGTCTTGGCGGTTCATTCCCCCCGTTCCGCAATCCGCAATCCCAAATCCGCAATCGACGTGTTCTCCGCCCTCTCCGACTCCCTCGACAAGACCTTCCGCAACCTGCGCGGCGTCGGGAAGATTTCCGAAAAGAACATCACCGACGCCCTGCGCGAGATCCGCCTCGCGCTGCTCGAGGCCGACGTCGAGTTCACCGTCGCCAAGACCTTCATCACCCACGTGAAGGAGAAGGCGATGGGCGCGGACGTGCTCAAGTCGATCAAGCCCGGCGAGCAGATCGTCAAGATCTTCCACGACGAGCTCGCCGACCTGCTCGGGGGCGACCAGGTCCCGCTCAATCTCGACCCGCCCGGCCACGTCCTGCTGTGCGGTCTCAACGGCGCCGGCAAGACGACCACCGCGGGCAAGCTCGCGCTGCGCCTCAAGAACGAAGGCCGCAAGCCGCTGCTGGTCGCCTGCGACCTCTACCGCCCGGCCGCCATCGACCAGCTCGCCACCGTCGCCGGCCAGGTCGGCGTTCCCGTTCATACGCCCGACGCTTCGGAAACCGACGTCGTGAAGGTCGCCAAGGATGCGCTGGCCTGGGCCGCGACCCAGAAGGGCGACGTGATCATCTTCGACACCGCCGGCCGCCAGGAGATCGACGAGCGGCTGATCGAGGAACTCAAGAAGCTCCACGCCTTCCTCAAGCCGCAGGAAACCCTGCTCGTCGCCGACGCCGCCACCGGCCAGGGCGCGGTCTCGGTCGCGAAGCACTTCGACGAGGCGGTCGGCATCGACGGCATCGTGCTGACCAAGCTCGACGGCGACGCCCGCGGCGGCGCCGCCCTGTCGATGCGCGCGGTCACCGGCAAGCCGATCAAGTACGTCGGCGAGGGCGAGAAGCTCGACCAGCTCTTCGAATTCCACCCGGGTCGCATGGCCGACCGCATCCTCGGCATGGGCGACGTCGTCGGCATGGTCGAGCAGGTCGCGCAGAAGATCGACGAGAAGGACGCGATGAAGTCGATGGAGCGGATGGCCTCCGGCAAGTTCGACTTCTACGACTTCCTCGACCAGATGAAGATGATCGGCAAGCTCGGCGACATGAAGGGCCTGATGTCGCTGATGCCCGGCTTCAACAAGATCAAGAAGCAGCTCCCCGACGCCGCCTTCGATCCCAAGCGGCTCAAGCGCACCGAGGCGATCGTGCTTTCCATGACCCCCGACGAGCGCCGGCGTCCGGAAATCATCAAGGGCTCCCGCCGCCAGCGCATCGCCGCCGGCTCGGGCGTCACGCTGGTGGAGGTGAACCGCCTGCTGAAGCAGTTCGGCGAGATGCGCAAGATGATGCGCTCGCCGAAGCGGATGAAGAAGATGATGGGCGGCCTCGGCGGGATGGGCGGTGGATTTCCCGGTTTGGGAGGCGGCGGCATGCCGAATCCCGGCGATCTGGGCGATCTCGACGGTCTTTTGAAGGGCCTGGGCGGAAAGAAGCGCTGATCCGCCCAAGATCAGACTGGCCCGAAGCGTTTTCCTGGATGAAATTCTCCCCGCACAACCCAACCGTCACTTCATGAGCCTGCACGCCCAGATGTCCCCGGAAGCGATGCGGATGATGCAGTCCCGCAAGCGGACCGCCACCGTCCTCAGCATCGTCATCAGCTTCCTGGTGATCCTCCTCTTCGGCCTCATCCTGGCCTTCATCTTCCTGACCCCCTGGCAGAAGGAGACTCCGGTCATCGTCTCCTACTCCGCCGGAGTGGAGGACGACACCGAACTCGAGCAGAAGAAGCAGATCAACCAGGTCGAGCGGAAGCCGAGCGCTCCTTCGAGCTCCGCCGCCAAGGTGATCGCCGCGAACACCTCGTCCCCGACCGCGGTGCCGGTGCCCGAGGTGCAGGTGACCGAACCCTCCCTCGACTTCGGCAGCGGCGACGATTTCGGCGACGGCTGGGGATCGGGTGGTGATGGTTCGGGTGGCGGCGGTTTCGGCAACATCCCCGCGACGATGAGCAAGCGCTGCTCGAAGGAGGATCGCATGGCCCGCCTGGCCGAGAACGGCGGCACCGCCGAGTGCGAGGAGGCGGTGGTCAAGGCCCTCCGGTGGCTGAAGAAGACGCAGAACCCGGACGGAAGCTGGACCGGCAACTACAAGGGAGCCATGACCGGCTACGCCCTGCTTGCCTACCTCGGGCACTGCGAGACGCCGCTTTCGGAGGAGTTCGGCGACTCGGTCACACGCGCCATCGTGTACCTGATCGAGCTGGGCATGAAGAACGACGGCAGGCTCGCCACCAGCGCCGAGGGCAGCCATCAGTGGGTCTACGAACATGGCATCGCCACCTACGCGCTGGCCGAAGCCTACACCTTCTGCCACCAGCTCGGCCTGAACATCCCGAACCTCGACAAGGTGACCCGCAATGCCGGCGACATGATCATCAAGGGCCAGGGGGAATCCGGCGGATGGGTTTACGGCTACAAACCGACCAACGGCGGCGACAACTCGGTCGGCTCCTGGCAGGTCCAGGCGCTGAAGGCCTGCAAGCATACCGGCCTGTGGGACACCGGAGCCTTTCGCAAGCCCTCGAAGAAGGCGCTGGAATGGTATGAGAAGAGCCAGAGTCCCTCGGGTGCCATCGGTTACCGGGGTCCCGGCGGTGCGAGTCACGGCCTCACCAGCGGCGGCGTGCTCGCCTTCCAGATGTGGGGCGAGGGCAAGTCGAAGCCGGCCCGCCTCGGCATCAAGAACATCAGCGAGAACTCGGAGTTCGACTGGAACGGCGAGTCGGCGAATCTCTACTACCACTACTACAACGCGCAGGCGATGCTGAACTACGGAGGCGTTGAATGGAAGAAGTACAACGACCGCTTCCGGGACGTGCTGCTCAAGAACCAGGCCGAAGACGGCTCGTGGGTCAAAAAGAAGGTCAAGCACGGGGCCATCAACGTCCACATGAGCACCTGCCTCGCCACGATGATGCTGGAGGTCTACTACCGCTTCCTTCCGGCCACCGGCGAGGGCATCGAATGAACGCTCCCGAGCGCCGTTGTCCGGTATGAACCACCCTCCCGAGGCATTGTCCCGCCGATCATGGCTGCGGCGGTCCGCCGGGACACTGCTCACCGCCGGCCTCTGGCCCGGACGGCTGCGGGCTGCCGAAAACGGACTCGGCGGCGGCTTTTCGTTCCTCGTTCTGAACGACACCCACTTTTCCACGGACGCGTGCCCGGCGTGGTTCGAGCGCGTCGCCGCCAGCATCGGTGATCTCGAGCAGAAACCCGAGTTCTGCCTGGTGGTCGGGGATCTGGCCCAGGACGGACGCAAGGAGGAACTCGGCCCGATCCGGGACTTCCTCCGCGGTCTCGGCATGCCGTTCCATGTGGTTGCCGGGAATCACGACTACGCGCCCGGAAACGACCGCTCGATCTACGACAAGCTGTTCCCCGACCAGCTCAACTACCGCTTCGATCACCGGGACTGGCAGTTCGTCGGCCTCGACTCGACCGAGGGGGTGAAATATCAGAACACCAGGATCCAACCGGACACCCTCACCTGGCTCGACGCCGAGATTCCGCGCCTCGACCGCAGCAAGCCCACGGTCCTCTTCACGCATTTCCCGCTCGGCGCCGGCGTGTCGATGCGCCCGCTGAATGCCGACGACCTCCTCGAGCGGTTCACCGACCACCACCTTGTCGCGGTGTTCAACGGTCACTTCCACGGCTTCACCGAGAAGAAGCTCGGCAGCGCGGTCATCACGACCAACCGTTGCTGCTCGATCAGTCGCCGCAACCACGACGGCACCACCGAGAAGGGCTATTTCCTCTGCACCGCCGGCGAAGGCGCGATCCGGAGGGATTTCATCGAGGTCCCGACCGGCTGAGCCGCGGTTTTCCCTGAAGCGGCGATAGGTTTCGGGACGGCTCCCCGTTAGCCCTCAGTCAACCCATCACCGACTCCCATGACCGGAATCCGCCGCCTTCTCCTCTTCACCGCGATCGGCCTCGCAACCGCCTCCCCTTCAGCCACCGCCAAACTCAAGGTCTTCGTCCTCGCGGGACAGTCCAACATGGTCGGCTTCGGGCAGCTCGAAGGCAGCCCCGGGACCATGGAAGCCTACGTCAAGAGCAAGCCCGACGACTACGGCCACCTTGTCGGAAAGGACGGCGATCCGGTCGTGCGCGACGATGTCTGGATCGTCAACCTCTCCGATCCCTCGAAGCCGCAGCAGGGCTGGTTGACGACCGGCTACGGAGCCAGCGAGGGGCACATCGGCCCCGAGTACGGCTTCGGTTTCCAGCTCGGCGACCACTACGACGAACCGGTGCTGCTCATCAAATGCGCGTGGGGCGGCAAATCCCTTCAGAACGACTTTCTCTCACCCGGCTCCAAGGACTACCCCGATCCGGAGAAGGCCGGCGACACGGGATACTTCTACCACCAGACCGTCGGAATCACCAAGGAGGTGACCAACAACCTGAAGAAGTATTTCCCGGACTACGACGGGAAGGGCTGGGAACTCGTCGGCTTCGGCTGGCACCAGGGATGGAACGACCGGATCAACCAGGCCGCGGTCGATGTCTACGAGGAGAACATGGTCCGTTTCGTGAAGGACATCCGCAAGGATCTCGATGCACCGGACCTCCCATTCGTGATCGCCAACACCGGCATGGGTGGCTGGGAGATCCCGCAGCGCTACAAGGCGAAGGTCGAGAAGCTGATGGAGGCCCAACTCGCCCTCGGGGATCCGGTGAAGCACCCCGAGTTCAAGGGAACGGTGGCGGGAGTCGAAACCCGCGACTTCCAACGCAGCCGGGAAGAGTCGCCGTCCGGGCAGGAATTTCACTGGATGCGCAACTGGGAGACCTACTACCTCATCGGCAAGCACATGGGCGAGGCGATGATCGGGCTGCTCGGGAAGCAGGGCTGACAAGTCCCATCGATCCCCTCACCCATTCATCCGGCCATGAGAATCCTCGCACTCCTCTTCACGTTCACCGCCCTGCTCGGAGCGTCCGAGAAGCCGAACATCATCCTGATCCTCTCCGACGACCAGGCCTGGGACGACTACGGCTTCATGGGCCACCAAACCATCGAGACCCCCCGGCTCGACCGCTTCTCGGAACAGGCGCTGGTCTTCCCCCGAGGCTACGTCACCACTCCGCTCTGCCGGCCATCGCTCGCGTCGCTCTTCACCGGACTCCATCCCCATCGCAACGGGATCACCGGCAACGACCTGTCCGACGACGCCACGGGAAAAAAGGTGCCCCGGGGATCGGAGGAGGGGGCCAAACTGCACGAGCAACTCTATCAACGCTTCCAAGAAGCTCCGAGTCTGGCCGCGCTCCTCAAGAACGAGGGATACCTGACCCTGCAGACCGGCAAATGGTGGGAGTCCGACCCGAAACGTCACGGCTTCACCCATGCCATGACCCACGGCGACCCGCAGCGGGGTGCACGCCACGGCGACGAGGGGCTTGAGATCTCGCGCAAGGGCATCGCCCCGATCCGGACGTTTCTCGACGAGGCACGGGAGAAGGATCATCCCTTCTTCATCTGGCATGCGCCGTTTCTCCCGCACACTCCTCACAACCCGCCGAAAGCGCTTTTCGAGAAATACAAGGCCAAGGTCGATTCCCCCCATGTCGCCCGCTACTATGCGATGGTCGAATGGTTCGACCAAACCTGCGGCGAGCTTTTCGACGAACTCGAAAAGCGCGGCCTGACGAAGGACACACTCGTGATCTACGTCACCGACAACGGCTGGATTCAGTCGGCCGATAAGGGAGGCTTCGCCCCGCTCTCGAAGCAGGACGTCCACGAGGGCGGCGTGCGCACTCCGATCATGCTCCGCTGGCCCGGGCACATCGAACCGCGAACCGAGGCCGAGATCGCGGTTTCCTCGATCGACATTCCGGTGACCATCCTCCACGCCGCCGGCATCGAGCCACCCGAAGCCATGGACGGCATCGACCTGCGCGACATCGAAGCGCTGCGCGAACGCCCCGCCATCTTCGGGGCGGACTACAGCCACGACATCAAGGACGTCGCGGACCGTACCGGCAATCTCGAGTCGGTTTTCGTCGTCGCCGGACCATGGAAGCTGATCCGCCACAATCCGTCGAACTTCCCCCCGCCCTCCTACGGCGGCACCCGGAACGGGAAAGCCTGGAACAAGAAGGGCGAACCGGAGCTCTATCAGCTCATCGAGGATCCCCGGGAGGAGCACAACCTCGCGGACAGGAAGCCGGAGGTCATGGAGCGTCTCGATGCGCTGCTGGACGAATGGCTGGAGGAATTTCCAGCCAGTCCGGCCGAGTAGCAGCGATCCGGGAACGCCGGCCCCGGGCGGGACCGGCGAAGAAGGCCCATCAGGGAGTGGAAGCCTCCAGGCGGCCGAAGAGCCTGCCGTCCGCCGCCGCCGTGCCGTCGATGGTCGCCACGATGCGGATCATCGATCCATTGGCCGTCGCCGAGAACGACACGTCGCCGTCGGTGCTGTCACCGACCACGCCGGGAACCGGCACGCTGGTCCAGGGCGCCGAAAGGTCCGCGTCATGCTGGAGGTTGAGCAGCGCGCCACCACGGTCCGCATTCGCCAGACAGTCGAAGGTCATCACGAGGTTGCCCCCGCTTTGGCTCACCGCGGGGAGCAGGCCCCTGGCATCGACGTTCGGATCGGCCGCCCCCAGCAGGAAGGCCATGCCGTTGCCGACTCCGTCGCCGTTGGCGTCCCCATCGAAGCCCTGCTCGCCCGACCATTCCTCATAGAGGGTGCGGATCTTCGTGATGATCGTCGAACCGGTGTGGCCGGAGCCATCATCGACCGTCAGGGTCAGGTCTTCGCCCGCGGCCGTCGGGGTCACGCTCACCCCGGAAAGCACGCCGGCGACGAAGCTCGCCGAGCTGCCGCTGAAGCCGCCGCTGCCGCCGAAGGTGACCGTGCCCGTGAAGCCGGTGGCGGTGTTGCTCGCCACATCCAGCGCGGTGATGGTGATGCCGGTGATCGGCGTGCCCACCGTCTGCGGCGAGCCGATCGCCGAGATCACGAAGGAATCGACCGGGCCCTGGCCACCTCCCAGGCCGCTGACGACCAACTGGAGGTCGGTGCCGTCGCCGCTGATGACCAGCTCGAGATCCGCGCCGCCGAGGGTTCCGATCGTGTCGCCACCGTTCAGCGAGCCCGAGATGACCTGGTCGGTCTCGATCAGGGTGTAGGTGCCATCCTGCAGCCCCCCGAGATCGCTCAGGTCGAAGTCGCCCAGGCCGAGCACACCTGTGCTGATCGTAAGGACGCCGGCGGGGCCGAGCACGATCCTGTCGCTGGCGGCGATCGGACCGAGTTCGAAGCTCAGCTTGCCCGCTCCTCCGGCCAGGGCCGAGATGTCGAGGTTGCCGCCGACCGTCAGCGTGCCTGCGGAGGCGCCGGGGGCGACGTTGCCCGCGGCGGCGACCGTGACCGAACCTCCGATGACGCCCGAGCCGCCCAGGGTGCCGCCCGTCACGGAGACGGCGCTCGCCGGATCAAGCGAGCCGTTCACCAGCAGCGTGCCGGCGGTGACCGTGGTGGCCCCCGTGTAGCTGTTGGCTCCGCCGAGCGTCCAGGTGCTCGAATCCATCTTGGTGAGCGGCAGCGGCCGGCCGGTCGTGAGCGCATCCGGAGCGTCCGAGATCACGCCGGTGACCTCGTTGACGGTCCCGGAACCGTCGAGAATCAGCAGGGGCACCCCGTCGGCCCCGGCCACGTTGCCGGCAGCCATGGTGATGGTGCCGATCGACAGGTTCGCGGTGGTCGGATTGAGGCGCGTCTCCGTCGTGTTGCCGGCGGACCTGCTCGTGAGATTGTTCAGCTCGAGGGAGCCGATCCGAAGACCGTAGCCATTGGCCCCCAGGATGTTGATCTCCTGATACGAGGTGTCGCCGTTCACATCCAGCGAGACCAGCGAGGGGATCACGAACGTGCTGCCGGTGGTGGTGCCGGAGCTGGTGCCTCCGTTGGCGGTGTTGTTGTTGCCCACGAAGACCGTGTGGTTCCCGGTGGCGTTGTTGGTGTCGAACGTGAAGGTGTTGGGGAGATTGATCGTGCCGGTGCTGTCGTCGAGGAGGCTGATCTTGCCGTTGGAGCCCGACGTGTGGTCCAGAAGGACGGACGTGTTCGGCGAGAGCGCCTGAATCCCCTGGATGAACAGCGTGCCGTTGTAGATCCGGGTGGCACCGCTGTAGGTGTTCGTGCCGGAGAAGTAGAACGGCTCGTTGTCCCTGCTGGCGGCTCTCAGGTCGATCGTACCGCCGCCGGCCCCGCCATCGACGATGTCACCGGTGACGTTGAACCTGATATCGGGGGAATTGACGTCGCTGCGCAGGGTCAGAACACGCCCGGTGTCGTTGTTCGAAAGCTTGACCTGTCCGGCCAGGGTGAGGTGCCTGCCGGCTCCGTCGATGTTGTTGTAGAGCGTCCGGCTGCCACCCGAGTTGGTCAGGTCGCCGTTGATGGTGAGACTGAACGTTCCGTCGATCTTCGGGTTGTTGGTCAGGATCACGTCATTCGAAATGACACGGTCTCCCTCGAAGGCCTCGACCCGGCTGTTGCCGTTGGCGAGGGTCAGGCTGCCGCTGCCCAGCCCGCCGTTCGTCGTGCCACCGAGTTGCAGGCGGGCCGCATTGACCGTGATCGAGCCGGCTCCGCCGTCGCTACCGGAGGCGCGCAGAGTGCCGCTGTCCAGGATGATGTTTCCGTCGCAGGAGTTGGCACCGCTGAGGACGAGGATGCCGGAACCGTTCTTCGTCACGTTCCCGGCTCCCGAAACGCCACCGCTGATCTCCACCTCGTCCCTGATCGTCATCGTCAGGTTCTGGGGCGCCGTCAACTGGGAGGTGATGCCGCTGGTATCGGTGAGGGTCAGCCTCCCGCCCCCGCCGCCCAAACGGTAGGTCGTGCCATTCGGCGTGAGCAGCCCCGTGTAGGTGGAATCGCTGACGGCTCCGAGGTAGGTGCCGGTGAGTCCCGCAGCGTTGAAGTCGAAGGCCGTGGTTTCCTGGTTGTCGACGGCGACCGTGCCAGTCGAACCCGGAACGATTCGATCGACCAGCGCCGTCGGGATGTTTCCGGCCCCGAAGCCCGCGCCGAAGACCACCGTGCCGCCGGACTCGATCGTGAGGTCCTCGGCCGTACCGAAGATGGCGGCAGGAGAGTCAAACTGCGCGATGCCGCTCGCGATCGTGGTCCCGCCGGTGGCGGCGGTATTGTCCCCCGAGAGCGTCAGGATGCCGCCGTGCAGGGTGGTGCCGCCGGTATGCGAGCTGTTGCCCGAGATGGCGAGAGACCCTCCGCCACCGATGAACAGGGACCGGCTGCCTCCGGATTCGGTGATCGGCACCCCGATCGAGGAGGTGGATCCGGTGACCAGGCTGAAGGCACCGTCGGCGGTGAGGTTAAGCGATCCGGAGGATCCGTCCGCAAAGGTGAGCGAGCCCTCTTCCACGATGAGGCTCCCGATGTCCCGGGCACCGTCCACCGTCACGGTGTAGGCCCCGGAGGCATCCGAGCCTGCGGAAAATGCGGCGATGTCACCGGGGCTCCATGCCGCGGTCGCAACGTCGCCATCGGCCGAGCTGCTCCAGTAGGCATCGGTTCCCCACGCACCGGCTGGCGTCGCACCCCCGGCTCCGGCGGTCGAGCCGTCACTGTCCCAGTACGCCACCGAAGGCGCGGCAACCGTCAGGATGCCGGTACTGGAGGTGTGGATCCAAGCCGGAGTGAAGTCCGCGCCGCTGCCTGGCTTGCCGTAGGTGCCGGCCGACTGGGCCGCGCCGTCCAGATTGAGCGCCGCGACGGTCATGTCGGCGTCGATGCGGAGCTTGTTGGTGCCGGCATTGGTCGGGCCGTTGTCATTGAGGCTGAGCGTGGCCAGTGGTGACATGGCATACGGCGAGTTAATCCAGAGCATCGGGGACCTCGCATTGTAGGACCCCTCGACCGTCACATCGCCAAGCCCGAGGGAGCCGGGCGCGTTGGCCTGGAACGTGTCGGCCGGATTGCCGCGGGTCCCGACATCCTGGATGACCAGTCCGGTGAAGGAGTTTCCGACATTGAACTGGCCGATCGTGCCACTCTGACCGCTGGATTGCACCGTCAGGACGTGAGGCCCCGTGATCGGATAGTTGAAACTCGCCGTCGTGGACGTCTGCGTCGATTCTCCGAGGCGGATGGTCGCGTCGCCGGTCAACCGGACCGCAGGGAAGACCGCGGATCCGCCGCTGCGGCTCTTGATGAGCGAACCGGATGCCATGGTGATCGTAGTCGATCCGGGGGTTCCGAGCGCATTGAGCGAGGCGGCATAGGAGGTCGTGTATCCCAGTTGCAGGGTGGCATTGGATTCAATCCCGAGGTTGCCCGTGAAGGTAGGAGTGGTGGCCGACCATGCGGTGGCGGTCTTGCCGGCCGGGATCAGGACGTTCACGGCACCTGCGGGGACGGTGGAGGTGTCCCAGCTCGACGTGAGGTTCCAGCGGTCCGAGTTCGTGCTGTCCGTGCCGATGAAGACGTACGGAGGACTGTCCGCGGAGGTGGTGAAACTCCACGTTTCCGACCCGGAAATCCCGGCAAACGGATTGCCCTGGAGATCCAGAATCGCCCCGCTGTCGATCTCGACGTAGTGGACCGTCGAAACCATCAGATTCGAGATCGGATCGATCGTCAGGGTGTCATCCACCAGCGTGACGTTGGCTCCCCCGACATCGATGGTCGCCACAACCGCATCGCTGCCGTCACGGATCGTGATGCTGCCCGTGCCCTTCTGAACCAGCTCATCGAAGGTCACCGTCAGGTTGGTGACGACGCTCACTTCGGTGCTGCCGTCGGCGGGATCCAGCGTCAGGATCGACGGCGGGGTGAGATCGGGCAGTTCGGTCGAGAAATTCCAAGTGGTCTCGTCCGCGATCCCGGCGAATGCATTGCCCTCGAGATCCTCGATCGCCGTGGCATCGATCAGGATCGCATAGTCCTTGGCATACCCGAGGCTGGATGCCGGATCGATGGTGAGCGTCGCGCCACCGAGGGAGACCTGCGACCCATCGGTCACGTCGATGGCGGTATCGATCGCATCGGTCAGGTTGCGCAGGGTGATGTTGCCCGTGCCGATGGAAACGGACTCGTCGAATGTCACCGTGAGATCGGTGATGATGAGCACGCCACTCGAATTGTCGGGTGGACTCAGTGCGGAAATGGCGGGTGGCGTCGTATCGGGCGGCCCGAGCGAGACGACCAGGTCGACGGCACTGTTCTCAACCACGCTGCTGCCGCCGGCAGGGCTGTGGCTGATGACCAGACCAGCATCAACGGTTTCGCTGGTCTGGCTTGTCACGGCGCCGACGACCAGCCCCGCTGCCACGATGTCGGCCTCGGCGGCCGCCTGCCCGAGCCCGACCACATCGGGAACCGTCAGGGTGATGGCCTCCACGGGAATGATCGTGTCGTCGCGGATGTCGCCGGACGTGTCCAGGGCCGTGCCGGAGGCATCCAGAAGCACCGCCCCGGCGGGCACCTCCAGGCGCAGGTTGCCGGTGGTGGTCGGCGTAACCGTCACGGAGAAGACTCCTGGCGAAGTCTCGCTCACGGCATCGATCGTGATCGACGCGCTTCCATCGTTGGCGAAGTCGGCCGCATCCACGGTGGAGGCATCCATGTCCTGGCTGAAGGAGACCGTGTAGGTCACCGGGGCGAGCCGTGTCACCGGGGCGCCGCCCCGGTCATCGACGAACCCGGCCGAAGCCAGGGTCGGAGGAATGGCCGGCAGGCTGGCATCGCCGGCCTCGGCATCGACCGGATCGGACCAGACGGTCTCGTTGAGCAGCGAGTTCCGCGCCTTGACCCGGAAGCTGTAGCTCTGGCCGCCGGTGAGGCCGAGGTTGTTCCAGGTGTTCGACACCGTCCAACCGCTGTTGGCCCCGGTGGTCGTGTTCTCGAAGTAGTATTCGTACGGGCCATCGATACCGGTCGCGGCCACCGCCGTCATGCTCACGGAGTTGGCGAACCTTCCCTGCGGCGCGATGGCGAACTGCATCGGACTCGGGCTCGGAACGGGCGAGAAGGCGGGATTCGGATCGCCGAGGGGGAAGTAGAGGTCGATGATGTCCTGCACCCGCGCCTCGACCTGGGCCGCACAGGCCTCGACGTACATTTCGTTGACGGTGATCCCCGCGCGCTGCTGGTCCCCCGCCCCGAAAAGCGCCTCCTCGTCCCATTGGCGGGCGTGTTCACGCTCCGTCCAGTATCCGCCGATGCTGGGCTGACGGCCCCACCAGGTCGTCGCGAAGTTCCGGAACTCCAGGTTGTTGGCCGGGACGAGGGACTTGTAGTGGTGAAGCAGGCGGAAGATCTCCGGCGAGGGCGTGAGGCCCGCCGCATCGACGGCCGCCTCGACCGCCGCCGGGTCCGACGGAAACAGTCCCCAGAAGTGGAAGAGGGGCCGGATGTCCTGGTTCACGCTCTCACAGAGGCGGATGAGCATCTCGTCGTCCGCATCCAGTCCGTCGTTCGGATCCGGGAACGGATTGCCGTTCTCCTGGTCGAACATGATGGAGTAGTGGAACTGGTCGAGCCCCTCCCATCCGAAGAGGCGCACGATGTCGGTGTATTTGGCATGTCCCTTGAGCTGGTAGGCTTTCTCACCCGAGGCCATCTCCACCTCGCGCGGGGAGAAGTTGAAGACCGTCATCCACGCGATCGCCGTGTTGTCGAGCGCGCGCTCGGGGCCGAAGCCGCGGGACTTCGCATGTGCCTCGTCGAGGCTGAGACCGAGGCTCCGGTGCAGCACCGCCACGTACGGGAAATTCACCGCCGACTCCGTCTCACCCCCGAATTTCGGGAAGAAGTAGGCGTGTCCCTGCTCGTGGATTTCGGTGTCGGCGCCGCTTCTCGGACCCCTGACGAGATAGCTCCCGGCATACCCGCCCTTGTTGTCGGTCGCCGGGCTGCCATCGGTCTGGTTCGTGGCCGGATACCCCGGCGCGTGGACGGCGGAGCGAAAGATCAGATCGACCTGGCAGTACATCGTCTCCTTGCCACGGTCGCGGGGGAAACCCATCAGGTCGTTCATGGCGTCCATCGCGCCATCCCACTCGCTCATGAGGGTGACCGGATCCTCGAGATTGTAGATCCACGTCCGCGGCACCTGCATCATGAACTTCTCGGACTGGAAGTCCGCCCAGGGAGCCCCGTGGTTCCGCTCGGTGGCGAGCCAGTCGGCCAGGCTGGTCGTGTCGTAGCTCTTGAATGAGAAATAGGGCGAGCGGACCGCTCCATCGACCTCCACGGTGACCACGCCCGCATCGGCCCCGAAAGGCACCTCGATGTAGATGCCGCCCCCGTAGGGACTCGCGACCTTGGTGACCGTGGAATTGATGTCGTAAGTGATCGTGGCGCGGTCCAAACGGCGGATCGACGGGCGGTTGCGCTCCTCCATGTCCCATGAATGGGCGCCAACCCGCACTTGGTAGCCCTGACCCACCAGCGAGGCAGGAACCGTCACGGTGGCAATGGTGCCGGGGGCAAGGTAACAACCTGTCGGCTTCCGGGCCGGCCATTCCCATTGCTGGGTATGGCGTCCGAAGGTGTCGTCGAAGGAGCCGTTGATCGTCGCGGTGTGATTCACCGGGGACCCCGTGACCGGACCCGGGAAGTGATTCGAGCTTTGGAAGACGAAACCGGTCAGCAGGGCCTCGTGGGTGGCAAGGTTCCCGGGCGTGTAGATCTCATCCATGATGGCCTGCATCAGGATGTAGATCGTCCAGTCGAGTTGGTCGGAGGCCGAGTTGGGATCGGGAACGGGGTTGTTGCGGTCGAAGCCGCCGCGGGCGATCCACAGCGGTCCGATCTCGGCGTCGTAGGCCTCCACCACCTCGAAGGCGCTCATGATCGTCGCCGCGGATTCATCGAGACGCTCCCTGTTGTTCGACAGATTCGTCCGGTGGTCGGCGATCTCGGAGGCCGTCAGGCCGGCCACTCCCTCGATGTGATCCTTCAGTTCGACAAGCGCGGTATCCACCGGATCCACCGGGGTGCTGAAATTCCAGGTCGTGTCGTCCGCGATGCCCGCGAAGCTCAGCCCGCTGGTGCTGTCGATGGCGGTGGCGTCGATCCGGACGGCGTAGGACTTGTCCCACAGCAGGGCGCTCCCCGGATCGATGATGAGGGTGTAGCCGGCCGCAGAGAGGCGCGGGTCACCCACCGGGATCACCGTATCGATCCCGTCGGTGAGGTTGCGCAGCGTGACGTCGCCGGCATCCAGGACGACCAGCCTGTTGAAGCTGGCGGTCAGCAGACCAGGAACGAAGACATCCGTCGCATCATCGACGGGGTCCTTCGCGATCAGGAGCATCTCGTTGGCCTCGCCGGGCGAGTTGAGGACCGTCAGCGTGCCGCTTCCCGAGAGCCAGGGTTCCGAGCTGTTGTAGATTCCCGCCGGCTGCTGGACGCCGTCGAGGTGCAGTTCCGCGATGGTGTCGTTCGCGTTCATCCCCAGCTTGTAACCCAGATTGGTATTGGGGTTCCCGCTCAGATGGAGGGCGGCCTCGTCGCCCATGGCATCCGGTGCATCGATGATGAGCGTGGTGCCATCGTCGATGATGACGTCTCCGGTCCCCAGGGAACCCGGAGCCTCGGCCTCGATGGTTTCCCTGGTGTCCTCGGCTTCGGTGCCCCCGGCATACAAGCCTCCGGACCAGTCGTTGAGTCCCTGGAGATGGAGGACGTTCCTGCTGCTCGAGTGGATGGTGAGCAGACCGTTGCCGCTGATGGTGCCGGTAAGCGTGCGGTGCCTGTTGTGCGCCGAGGTGGACCGGCCGAGGGCGATCGTGGCATCTCCCGCCATCAGGATATCATTCGAGTGAACGCTGTTCTGTCCGTAGCGGAGCGTCACATCCGATCCGGCATTCAAGGTCCACGTGCCCGTGCCCAGCGCACGGAGGTCATCGGCCGTGGATGAGCCTCCGACCTGCATGATCGAACCGGTCTCCAGGGTGAGGTCACCCATGTAGAATGGCGTGACCACGCCGGAGTTGGCGAAGGTCACGCTCGCGTGGTTTCCGGCACCGATCACCACGTCGATCTCGCCGACGGGCACCCCGTTGTCCCATTTCGCCGGGTTGTTCCAGGTATCGACGTTCCAGTTGCCACCACTGAAGATGTGCGTCGTCAAGGTGGGCGGCGGGGTCAGGATCGTCGTGAAGTTCCAGGTGGTGTCATCGGCGATGCCGGCAAAAGTGTTGCCGGCAAGATCCACGATGGCCAGCGGGTCGATCCACACGGCGTAGTTCTTGGCCACCAACAGGTCGGCGGCCGGATTGATCGTGATCGTGTCCCCAGTGAACGAAACCTGCGCCGCGTCGGTGATGTCGATGGCGATCTCGCTCGCATCCGTGAGGTTCTTCAGGGTGACCTGACCACTGCCGGCGACGACGGCCTCATCGAAGGTGACGCTCAGGCTGGCATAAAGAGAGACACCACCCGCATCGTCCGCCGGAGATTCCGAGACGATCGACGGCGCCGTCACATCCGCGGGGCCCGTGGAAATCACCAGATCGACATGGTCGCCCTCGTCCGCGCCGGTTCCGCCGACCGGATCCTGGCTGATCACGTCGCCGGCCGGAACGGTCTCACTGGACTGGTTCGTGATCGTCCCGGCGAAGACGTTGGCGGCCAGAAGTGCCGCTTCGGCGCCCGCCTGCGAAAGCCCGACCACATCGGGAACGGTGGTCGCAACGGGAGGCGTCGTTCCTTCAAGCTCGACCATGGCCCGGCCGATGGCGTCGCCGACCAGCAGGTAGGTCTCGGCATTCCAGTTGTAGTGGTAGCCCTGGTCGCTCGGCGAGATGCTCGTGTCGCGCCAGTAGTCCCGGGTGTCCACCGAAGCGACGTTTCCGTCGTAAAGGGGATGCTGGGCGGGATCACCGACGGCCATCTGGGCCTTCCAGATCACGTCGGCACTGCTGCCGGTCTGCCAGTCGCCGGCATCGAAGCCGGTGGACGCGACCACGAACGGCGCATCGGGCACGACCTTGCCCGGGTACCGGGCCTCGTAGTAGTCCCGAAGCTCGTCGATCAGCCTCACGAGGTTGGCCTCGTAGTTGGTGGCGGCGACTCCGGCGGTGCCGGTGCCTGCCTGGCCTCCGTCCTTGTGACCCTGCCACCAGGCGAAACCCGCGATCTCGAAACCCTGCGCCGCCCACTGCGGATACTCGGTGGCGAAGTTGTCGAGGATGTCGGTCACGTTCTCCACCGAGTGGATTTCCCAGACGGTCGCCCAGTCGCCCCCGATGCCGGGCTCGGTGTTCGGGGCGGAGGTGTGGGCGGACTTCGCATTGTAGACCACGCCGTTGTGCTTGAGCTGGCAGCCGTCGGGATACGAGATACCGTCCGTCCAGGTCATGTTCGGCGCCATGTCCGCCTCATCGAGGAAGAAGTCGTCGTACTGCTTCCCGGCATACCAGACGAAGGGCGACGGCCCGCTGCCCGTGAGCCAGCGGTCGGGGCTGTCGCCGTAGCCGGCGTAGGTGTAGCCGTCGGTCCAGTCGAAGGAAGCACTCCCTGGCGGCAGGCAGTCCCAGCTCAGGCTGCGGTTGCCGATGCTGCTCTTGATCACCAGGACCGGTGCGTCGTGGTGGTAGGCCATCACGACGCCGAAGCCGAACTCGGGACCATACTTGTCACCCGCGACCAGAGGCTGCATGGGCCCGTCAGCGGTATCCGAAATGAGGCCCCGGTAGCGGACATCGTTGTAGACCGACCAGTTGCCGGAGCCATCGACGAGATTCGGAAACTTGTTCTCCGACCCCGTCATCGTTTCCAAGGTCCCGGGACCGTCGCCGGCGACCTGCCCGTAGCCGACCATGTTCGACTGACCCGAGAGGATGTAGACCTTGACCGGCCTGCCGCTCACGCCGACGTCCGACGGGCTTGGAGCGGGCAGCGGATACGGCGTCACCGGCTCGTCGCCGGGGTCGGTCGGGTCCGTGTGGGACGCCGCGATTTCATACCAGTCACCGGCGTTGTCACCGTCGCTGTTCGCGTCAACGGGGCTCGTTCCGGTGTCGGACTCGTCGACATAGACACCCGTGTTGGTTTCCACGTCATCCCCGAGGTTGTCGTCGTCCGAGTCCGTGTCCGTCGGGTCGGTTCCCCGGTCGGTCGCGCTGACCCAGACGCCGGTGGCGGTTTCCGCCCCGTCGTCGATGCCGTCGCCATCGGTGTCCGGGTTGGAGGGGTCGGTCGCCGGACGCAGCCCTGCCCCGGCGAGTTCGTCACCGTCGTCCAAGCCGTCGCCGTCGGAGTCGGACTCGTTGGGATCGGTCCCCGCCTGGTATTCCTCGAGGTTGGTGAGCCCGTCTCCCTCGATATCGTCGCCAGGATTCAGGGCGGTCGATGGCGGATCGGTGTGGGCCAGCTCGTAGGCATCCGGGAGACCGTCATTGTCCGCATCGCTCACCACGAAGGAGAACACCGGGCCATGCACCGGCGTTCCCTCGGGATCTCCGTCCAGGTAGGAACTGATCTGCCAGTAGTAGGTGGCGGCGACCGGAGCGTTGACGTCCACCGAGGTTTCGTTCTGACCGTTGAGCGAGGCCGCCACGATCGGAGTGCCGTTGTTCAACGGGTCGGGATCGGTGCCGAAATGGACGTCGACCCATACGTCGAGCCCGACGTTCGGGGGAAGGTTCGTCCAGCCGAGGCCGACCGTGCCTCCCGGCACCGTCGCGCCATCCGCCGGCGTGGGATGGAGCGGACTCACCGCCTCGAGCACGACGTTGTCGAAGATCGGCAGATCCTGGAACTCGGCGCCCTTCGAGGCATAGGCGTGGTCCATGCCCAGGCGCACGGCGACCCTCTGGCCGATGAGCGACGCGTGGCTGGCACCGGGGACGAAGCTCAGGTCGTCGCCGAAGCTCATGTCGGTGCTGCCGTCGTTGAGTCCGTCGACCGAGGCCAAAACCGTGGCGACACCTCCTCCATCGATGGCAAGTAGTTCCGCCCGGTAGGCCGCCCGGGGCCGACCCGACACCGCCGCCACATTGAAGCTCAGCGTGTAGCCCAGTTCGGCATCGAGAGTGGCATTGAGAATCGAACTCGTCGTCGTGGCGTGCGACCAGTTCGTGACTCCAAGGGGCGTGTAGGAGATCAACCCCTGGGATCCGTGGGGCGTGGAGAAGTCCCCGCTGTCGACGTCGATGGTGCTCTGGCTGGACGAGTGTCCGGTGGTGGCCCATCCGGTGGGATCCGCGGTGCTCTTCCCGCTGACCTCCGGGCTCTCGAAACTCTCCGAGAGCAACACGTCGCCACGAACCGGCAGGCAGGTTGCACCCGCCAACAACAGCAAGTGGGCCAGGCCCACAAACACTGGGTTTTTCATGAATGATGGGTTTTTGCATGAATCCGGGTCCCGAATGCCGAAACCCTGATCCTGCCGTTTGACAAGCCTGCAACCTAGTTCCGGTCACCGTGAAGAAAAGTCAATTCGGCGGTGAAAATAGGCCAGGCTCGCGGCATCCGCCACCCGCGATCACGGACATGCGGGATTCGACTGGGTCGGAGAGCCTCCTCCGCCACCGGAAGGAAAAACGCCGGCCCCGAAGAACCGG
This sequence comes from uncultured Verrucomicrobiae bacterium, assembly GCA_937957985.1. Classification (GTDB taxonomy): domain Bacteria; phylum Verrucomicrobiota; class Verrucomicrobiia; order Verrucomicrobiales; family Akkermansiaceae; genus Haloferula. Next base: position 16,735 of record CALGOH010000069.1, on the reverse strand, counting down.
AGCCGGCGTTGGAATCGGGCGAATCGCGGATCACTCCGTGGCCAGCAAGCGGCCGAATAGCTTGCTCCCGCCATTGGCCTCGCTTGCCGGGATGGTGACGGTCACGTCATTGAGGATGCCGTTGGGCGTGATGTCGAAATCCACCACGCCGACCGTGCCGGTGGTCTCCGGGACGGTCTCCTCGTTGCCGGCGGCGTCCCAGGCGTCGGTCGCGCCGAGGTCGGCACTGTGCTGGGTCGCCATGCTCGCCCCGCCACGGTTGGCGGCGTTGAGCATGCTGAAGGACAACACCAGGTCGCCGCCACTTTCGCTGACGGTCGGCAGCAGACCGGTGGCGTCGGCGTCCGGATCGGCCGCGCCGAGCAGGAAGGCCATGCCGTTGCCGATGCCGTCTCCGTTGGTATCCACCTCGAAGTCGAGCCCGCCGGACCAGGCGGCGTAAGCCGTTTGACCCGTGCCCGTCACCGAGAAGGTGAACGGATTCTCATCGGAGTCGTCGCTGGCGATCGAGATCGTCGCGCTGCGCGCCCCGGTGGCCGCCGGGGTGAAGCGCACTGTGAAGCTCGTGGTGCCGGTGGTCGCAGGAACCGGGTTGGTCGCCGGTTGCACGGTGACCGTGAAGTCCGCGTCGCCGCTGATGTCCACCAGTGGCGAGCCGATCAAATGGAGGTCGTCATCACCCGTGTTAAGAATGGTGAAGACCATATCGTTGTCCGTCCCGATCGTCGCCGTGCCGAAATCCACCGAGCCGGTCGCGTTCGGGATGTCCGTCGAGTCCTCCTCGACGGCGATCTCCGGGGATCCGCCGCCCACCAGCTCCGCTGCGGGGATTTCAACCGCGACGGTGGCAAGCAGGTCGCTCGCGTTCGCTCCCGAGAACGAGAAGCCCTGCGTCGGTGTCGCCAGGTTCGCACTGCCATACGACATGGAAACCCAGCGGCTGCCGGACTCGAGGTCGGAGAGGGTATCTTCGATCAAGGGCAGATCGGCGGACATGTTGGTTCCCCCGTTGCCCCCGTTGGGACCCGAATTGAGCACGCCGGCGATCACTCTCGCATTGGGCGTGGATGTGAGGAGGTTCACCGCATTGGAGGTCGATTTGTCGGAGGCACCAACCCCGGGTGCGGTGCCCGAGAGCAGGTAGATGCCGAAGATGCTTCCGTTGTGGTTCCCCTGATTGACCACGATGTTCCCCGGTGAGAAGGAAGCGGGATCATCCAGATAGAAGATGGCCGCCGTCGGGATTCCCGCCTCCTCGTGAACCACTCGGGTCATGGTCTCGCCGCTGTAGGTCATCGAGTTGAACTGGCCTCCGGTATTGCCACCGAATCCGTGCTCGCCTCCGATCACCACCACCAACTTGTCGCCGGCGCTGGCGTCGAAGCCTGTGGCCAGCGTCTTGTCGCCGCTGCCACCGACATCCTGGCCCTCCGCATAGCTTTCGATCGCAATCGTGTCCCTCGCGGGCTGGGCGCTGGTATCCAGCGTGTAGACCGGACCTCCGGAGACCGGAACCGCGAGGGCGTTGCCTGCGAAGTCCTCGACCACTCCGGTCACCTCGATATCCACGGTGCCGGCACCGGAAGGAACGACCTCGACCGTGTACACCGCCGGATAGGGCGAAACCGAGGTCCTCGTCACCGTTCCGATCGTGGCAGGGGCGGTACCGGCATTGCCAAAGTCGCTCGCATCCACCGTGCCCGGCTCGATATCCTCGTCGAAGCTCAGCGTGTAGGTGATCGTCGGCGTGCCGTAAATCGGGTTCAAGGCGGCCGGACCGGTGATCACCACCGTCGGAGCCGTTCCATCCGCCGCGACGCTCGACACCGTCAGAACACCGTCGCCGCTGATCCAGCTCACTTCATTGTCCACCGAGGCGGGGGTGCCGACACGGCCGTAGGTTCCAGGCTGGAGCGGATTGCCATCGATGAAGGCTTGGTTGATCGTGTCGTCGGCATTCATGACAAGCTTGGTGCGAGCCGAGCCGTTGTCCGACCCCGGACTGCCGTTGAGGAAAAGCGTTGCGGCGTCGCCCATCGCATCGGCTGCCGTAATCCCGAGGGACATGCCGGCATCAATGGTCACATCACCGGTGCCCAGCGAGTTGGCCGCGCCGCCGAAGACCATCGAATTGCCGTTGTAGGCCCGGAGACCACCGGACCACGAGGCGTTGTTCCCATTGAAGTAACCATTGTTGCGGCTTTCGCCGTAGATGGAAAGCCGACCGGGCCCGCTGATCTCTCCGTTGAAGGTCCGGTCCCGAACGTGGGCATTGGTCGACCGGCAGAGATCAATCTCCGCGTCGCCTGCCACGACGATGTCCTGCGAGTGCGTGCTGTCGGCACTGCGCCGGAAGGCGATCTCGGAACCCGTGTTCATCGTGATCGTGCCGCCGCCGAGCGCGTTCATGTCGGTGTCCGTGCTGTCCGCGGCTATCTCAAGGGTGGAGTTCGCATTGAGGGTCAGGTCGCCGGTGTAAGCAGGACAGGGAACGCCGGAGTATCCCTCGCTCACGCTCGCGTATTCGCCGGTGTCGATGATGGCGCTGAGTCCGCCGCTCGGGACGCCCGCGCTCCAGTTGGCGGGATCATTCCAGGTGTCCTTATTGTAGTTCCCGGCCTCACCGGCGTAGGTGGTCATGTCGGTGGTCGCGAAGTTCCACGTCGTGTCGTCGGCGATGCCTGCGAAGTCGATGTCGTTGTAGTTGCGGATCGCCGTCGAGCCGATCTGCACCGCGTAGTTCCTACCACCGGCAAGCGGAATGGACGGGGAGATCGTCAGGGTGCCGCCGCTGACCGAGACCTGGGAGCTGTCGTCAACCGGGATCAGCGTCTCGGTGGCATCGGTAAGGTTCTTCAGGGAGATCACGTCGGAGGGTGCCGTCGCGGTCACGACCACGTTGTCGATGTACCAACCCAGGTAGTCGTTGCTGCCGCCGGCCAATCCGGTGAGGCACCACTCGATGCGGACCTGCTGGCCGAGACCGGCGGAGAGGTCGATCGGTGAGCCCCCGTTGGCCGCTTCCCAGGGTGAGTTGTTCACGTCGCCGTCGACGGAGGTGTGGACGACCGCGATCTCGGCGTCGGTCGTGTCGTCGATCAAGCGGACGACCGTGGTATCGCCGTTGCCGACGTGGACGTCGAGCGCCTCCATGAAGGTGAGTTGCGCCAGGGCTGCGCTGGTGAGATCGATGACCGGACTCCTGAGACAGGTCACGGTGACGTCGTCGTAGTAGCCGGCTTCGGGAATTCCGGAGTCTCCCAGATCGGTGGCCCAGCATTGTCCGCCGCCGTCGGCGTCGTCGGTGACGGTGTTGCCCACGATGCCGATCGAGTCCGGGGCGCCATGCTCCCAGGTAGTTCCGGTCTGGCCGGCGACCTTGACGGTGAAGCCGCCGTCGGAGCTGTCGAAGTCCTCGTCGAGCAATACCGACCCGCTCCCGGAGTTGATCACGATATCCTCGTCAAAAGTTGCCACCAGGTCGACGTCGGGCGTCACGCCGGTCGCGTCGTCGGCCGGGCTTGTGGGCGGAACGATCACCGGAGCCGTTGCGTCGCCCCCGGCGACGGTGAAGGTCCACTCGCTGGAGGACGTGCCGCCGTAGACATTCGGCGTCGAGAAGTCGTCTTCGGCCACGTTGCTGCTGATCGTGACCTCGTAGTCGGTTCCTTGCTCGAGATCGACGGCCGGATCGATGATCAGGAGATTGCCAGACGCCGTCACCGTGCCATCCGGGTCGGGAAGGGAGCTCAGATCGATCACGAAGTCCGAAGAGCCGTCTCCCCCGACCTCCGCGACCGTAATCGTGCCCGGTGTGCCACCTCCGGTGTAGAGTTGGATCGTCTCATCGAAGGTCGCCTGCAGGTTGGCGCCGGCGTAGATATCCGTGCCTATCACCGGAGCCGGGTCCGAACCCGTAGCAACAAGAACGGGCGGATCGGTGTCGTTGAGGACGGTGTCCGAAACGGTCCAGCCGTCCTGCCCGTCGATCAGGAGGTTCCAGGTACCGGTGCTGAAGGTGCTCTGGAGGCCCGAGGCCATACCAACCTCGAGCGAGTCGCCGCCACCGCGCTCGAACATCACGACCTCGATGGTCGTCGTCAGCGGAGCTGCAAGCGTGAAGGTGCCCCAGGTCCAACTGTGGCCACCGGTTCCATTGTAGCGCACCTCGTTGTCTCCGGCCGTGGGATCGCCGTTGGTGCTGTATTCGGTCGTGAAGCCGGGGAAGCCGTCGGTGTTGTTCGGGTCGATCCTGAGGTAGCCGCCATCGTCGCGGCCGAACCCGATGGTCCAGTCACCCGCGGGAATCTCCACGAAGGCCGTCGCCTTGAGCACGTAGTCGTCCCCTGAGCCACTGCCGTTGGGCAGGTTGTCACTGCCGCTGAAGCTGCCCGCGCCGGCGACGTCGATTTTCGCCCGGACATCCGAGTAGTCGTTGAAGTTGTAGGTCGCGTTGGGAGCACCAAGATTGATGATCGTCTCTGCTTCGGCTCCACTGCCTACCTGGGTGTCACTGCCGCCGCTGACCACGTCTCGCATCAGCAAATTCCAATCGGCATGGGCAAGCGGAGCCAGCAGGGCGGTGGCGACCATGGCGGGGAGGGTCCAAGGGGTTTGTCGGGATATCTTCATGGTTGTTGGGTTTCGGGTTTCTGTCGGGACGAATCGAACCGCTGACCGCGAGGAGCCCAAGGAGGCGAATCAACGCCACTTGTCCACTCGCAGAAAACGGGCATTGATCAAAGACCGTTCCAAATCACGACCCAAGCAATATCTTGCTCGCCTGCCATCCCTTTTCATGGGCAGGTTTGGTTTGTGAAGGAATTCCAGTCGCTGACGGTGGTGGAGCAGTTGGTCAATCACCTCCGTGACGAACTGCACTCCGGTAGCTTCGCCGGAACCATGCCCGGCGTTCTGCGGCTCGAACGGGACCTCGGCGTCAACCGCAAGACGGTCGAAGCCGCCCTCCAGCAACTCGAAGTCCAGGGATTCCTCGAATCGCAGGGACCGGGCCGGCGGCGCCGGATCGTGATACCGGAGGCCACCCAAGCGACCGGTCAGCGGGTCGGCGTGCTGCTCTACGATCGCTACGCCAGGGGTGAGGGCTACATGATCGACCTCGTCCACCGGCTCGAGCATGCCGGCCACCTGGTCGTCAGAACGGACCGCACGCTTACCGAACTCCGGATGAACGTTTCGCGGGTCGCCGCGATGGTCGAGGAGGTCAAGGCCGATGCCTGGGTGGTGCAGTCGGGCTCGTATGACGTCCTGCGCTGGTTCGCCCAGCGGTCGACGCCCACCTTCGCGATGTTCGGCCGGCGCCGTGGCGCGGGATTGGCGGGCGGCGGTCCCGAGAAACCCCCGGCCGTCAGGGAGGCGGTGCGCAAGCTGGTCGCGCTGGGACACCGCCGGATCGTGATGCTTGCCCGGAGCGAACGGAGGGTCCCCCGCCCCGGCGCCAGCGAGCAGGCGTTCCTCGACGAGCTGGAGTCTGCGGGCATCGCGACGACGGCCTACCATTTCCCCGATTGGGACGACCATCCGGAGGGGCTGCGGCGAATCCTCGGCTCCATGATGTCCGCATCACGGCCCACCGCGATCTTCGTCGATACCGCCGAGCTCTACTTCGGGGTCGAACAGGTGCTCCTGCGGCACGGTGTCAGGGTGCCGGAGGACATCTCGCTCATCTGTTCGGATGGCGATCCCTATTTCGAGTGGTGCCGGCCCACCGTGGCCCACATCCAATGGAATCCGGCCCCGCTGGTGCGGCGCATCGTGCGCTGGGCCGGAAAGATCGGCCTCGGCAAGGACGACCGCCGGCAAATCTCGATCCGCGCGACATTCGTTCCGGGCGGGACCATCGGCCCCGCTCCCCGGGAGCGTCGCAGGCAGCTCAAAGGGCTTTGATCACCACTTCGGCGGGACCCTCGGCCGACTCCGGCTTATCGCCGTTCTTCACCAGGGCCAGCCACGCGTCGTTTTCGACGGCCGTGTCCCCTTCCGCCATCTTCTCCGGCACGCTGATCTTCGACGCGAGCAAGGTGGCGGAGGAGCGAGATCGGGAGTCGGCTCATGGGAACGGCAGATGATTTCCCCACCCTCCCAACCGGGAGATACCCGGAAATGTATCGAAACGATTCGGGAAATTATCGTCATCCGCGCCGGATTTCCGAGGCACCGCCTGATCAATTACCCGGCAACCGCCGGCACCCCCGGGGAATCCGGAGCGGCAAACCCGGCATCATTTGAAATTTGATCGAAAAAACGTCATCGGCTGGCCGTAGTGCAAATCGCCCGCGGGCCAAAACAACGCCCGCCCCGCGAATCGATCCGCCTGTGAAACATCGTCATCCGTCCAGCCTCCCTCTCCGCAGCCTGCTCGGCGCCCTTTGCCTCCTGCTCGCAAACCCGGGGTCCGAGGCGCGCGCGCAGGCGGTCGCCGGTCAGGAAATCACCTACCCGGACGAGGCTTTCGCCAAACTCGACACCTTCGAGGGACTGAACCTCGAGGAGGCCGACAAGCTCTACGGCAAGCAGGACTACAAGGGAGCCTTCGCCGCCTACAAGGCCTACTCCTTCGAGTTCGCCAAGAGCCGGGCCCTGCCCTACGTGCTGCTGAGGATGGGGCGCTGCCTGCACCAGCTCGAGAAGCGCAACGCCGCCATCACCGCCTACCAGGACGTGGTCGACTATTTCCCCGACGACGTCCGTTACGCCGCGGCCGCCCTGTTCCACATCGGCCAGTGCCACGGGCAGAACGGCGACGAGGCGAAGCAGACCGCCGTGTGGGCGCGGATGGTCAAGGACGACGACTACGTGTCCCAGCCGAACTCCGGCACCGCCCTGACCTTCCTCGGCAAGCAGATGGAGGAACTCGGCAAGTTCGAGGAGGCGGCCGAGTACCAGTGGCGGACGGCGGTCAATTTCCTCCAAAGCAACCCGAACGCCGCCAGGGAGGCGCGGGAGGCGGTGATCGCCCACTACGTCCGTCGCAATCCCGACCACGACAAGCTCAAGGAGTTCTACGTGGCGGCAAGCGGCTTCGACGGGCGCGGACAGAACACCGACAAGCCCGAGGAGGACGCCCGCTACTGGAACACCGCGCTTTCCACCGCCCTCGACCAACGCGCCGACAGCGAACTCCGGAAGAAGGCCTGCGCCTACTGGGCGGCGAAGATCGGCGACAAGTTCCCCGAGAACGACGACCTGCGGAAGCTCTGGGCCGACGCCCTCCTCGTCGCCGAAGAGGACCAGGAAAGCTGGGTCGCGCGGTTGGAGAAGCAGTTCAAGTCCAAGCCGGCGACGATCGACCGGGTGCTGCAGTTCTGCGACTACCTGCGCGTCAAGGAACTCCGCTCGGCCTTCTTCGAGCGGGAGGGCGCCCCGCTGGTCGGCAAGCTGAAGACCGAGGAGAAGATCAAGGTGATGGACCGGCTCCGGCACCCGCTCGGCATGCACGACGAGGCGCAGATGGTGATGCGTTCGGTGGACCTCAACGGGATGGAAGACGAACAACTCCGCAACATGGGCTTCTTCGCCGCCAACTACGAGACGGAGGAAGGCGTCCTGCGCTACTTCGCCCGGATGAAGGACAAGCTCGCCGGCGCCAAGGCGCGCTTCGACTACTACAAGGCCCGCAGCCACCGCAACAAGCCGAACGCCGAGAAGGCCCTCGCCGAGATCCCCGAACTCCAGAAGTCCCCCGACCACGCCGGCTCCGGCCTGATGTGGGCCAAGGGCGAGCTGCTCCGCGAAATCGGAGAACACGAGGAGGCGATCAAGGCCTTCCGCGCGGCCAACCGCGAACCCGACACGACCTGGGCGGTGACCGACTGCCTGATCGCGATGAAGCAGTATCCGGAGGCGATCAAGACGGTGAGCCAGCTCAAGTCCGTCTCCGGCCAGGCCCCCCGGGCCTCGCTCCGGATCGCCGACATCCACCGCATCGCCGGCGACAAGGCACGCGAGGTCGACCAGCTCCGCGCGGTGCTCAAGCAGTTCCCGAAAAGCGGCGAATCCAGCGAGGCCCACCGCCGCCTCGAAAGCTACGGCGTCGCCCTCGTCGGCGGCGAGGCCGAGGCGGTGGAGTAGGGGAATGACGAAATACCCAAGGACCCAAATACCCGATGAATTCCGAATTCCAAATTTCAAAGCCTGACAACTTGCAGGCACCCATTCACGAGAATCAAAGCCGATGACCACGAGCAACCACCACTCCACCCCGATCCTTCGAGTTTCGAGTTTGGGACTTCCCTGGGTATTTGGGTATTTGGGTGTTTGGGCATTCATCTGCCCTTTCGCCTCCGCCCAGGAGGAAACCACGGAGACCTCGGATCGTTCGCGGATTTCCGAGGACATCGACCGCCAGGCCAAGCACCTCTACGACAAGGCGATCGAGTTGATGGAGTACAAGCAGTACGAGCGCGGACTCGCGATGCTCAACACCGTGGTGCGAGACAACCAGGGTACGCTGCTCGCCCACATGGCCCACATGGCGATGGGCAAGCACTACCTCGACCAGAACAACAGCAAGGAGGCGCTCGGCCATTTCCTGCTGCTCACCCGCCTGCTCGCGCCCGTGCCCGGCGAGAAGCAGACCGAGGACGAACAGTCGCTCTACCACGAGGCCCTTTTCCAGGCCGGATTCAGCCACTACCAGGCCGGCCACTACGCATCCTGCTTCCCGCTCTTCAGGCGCCTGACCGAGGTCGCCGGACGCACCAAGTGGGCCAACATGGCCTACTACTACATCGGCATGAGCCACTACAACCTGAAGAACTGGAACAAGGCGATCGATTCGCTCTCGCTGGTCGGCACCGAGGTCGAGGACGCCGGCTCGTCCGGCAGCGAGGAACTCGGCCGCATCGAGATCGGCCAGCGCTTCTACTCGAAGATCGAGGACGCCGACGTGCCGATCATGCGCAAGCTCGGCGTGCCGGTGCAGGCGACCGTCGAGGTCAGCAGTGGAGACAAGGAGACCATCACCGGCGTGCCGGTGCCCGGCAAGAAGCACGAGATGCTCGCCTCCGCACCCACCGCGCTGGGCGACCCGAAGCCCGACGACGGGGTGATCCAGATGGTCGGCGGTGACACCCTGACCGTGACCTACGTCGATGACAGCACGCTCGACGGCCGGAAGGGCGTGCCGCGCACCGGCAAGGTGCGGGCGGTCAGCACCGGCACCGTGGGCTTCTTTCTCGGCGACCATTCCACTCCCGCCTACGTCGCCTATCCGGGGCAGCCACAGGTCGTGATGCTGCGCGACGCCGATCTCGACAAGTCGCCCAATGCCGAGTCGGTCAGCCTCACCGTCACCTCCCGCTACAAGGTCGAAGCCAAGGATGCCGCGGAAACCGACGACCTGCTCGACATCTTCGCCCTCGAGGACGAGGAGGAGGACGCCTGGCAGGAGCGCGACAGCATCACCATCCGCCTGGTCGAGACCGGCGAGGGCGAACAGATCCGCACCGGCGCGTTCCTCGGCCGGGTCGAACTCGCGCCGGTCGAGGACGGGGTCGAGCCCGACGGCGGCGACAGCGTCCTCCACTGCGACGAACTCGACGAACTGCTCGTCAGCTACACCGACGCGGTTCACCTCTACGGCGACGAGCCGCGCGAGACCACCTCGACGATCAAGGTCTCCGGCTCGGTCAACTCGGGCGTCAGCGCCGACCAGTACGTCGTCTTCGAGGAACTGCTCAAGGCCCGGAAGGGTTCGGTCGAGGCCGAGGCGCTGGTGGGCCTCGGTGAAATCTACAAGGACATGGGCCTCGACCAGCGCGCCTCGCAGCGGGCGCGGGAGTCGCTCGACAAGGTCGATCCCATCATCGTCGACCGCAACAAGCTCCCCGGCGACCTCGTCGAGAACGCCTTCCGCCTGAAGTGGGAGAGCGAACTGCTGCGCGACGACTTCGACGCCGCCACCGCCACCTGCCTCGCCTTCAACCGCCTCTACCCCGAGTCGGTCCTCGCCGACCAGGCGCTCATGACCCTCGGCCGCAGCCTCACCGACAAGGGCGAGTACGAGAAGGCCGTCGACGTCTACGGCCGCGTGCTCGAGCTGGAGAATCCGATTTCCGCCGCGGAGGCGCAGTTCCGCATCGGCGAGGCGCTCGAGAAGAAGGCCGAGGAGGAGGCCGAGGCGGCCGACGAGCACAACAGCAAGTGGGGCAAGGCCGGCCTGAGCAAGGCGACCGCGCTGCAGAACCGCATGAGCGCCGCGATCAACGCCTACCGACGGACCTACGAGACCTATCCCGAAAGCTCCTTCGCCGCCGAATCGCTCGGGCGCGTCGTCCGCCACTATGTCGAGACCGAGAGCTTCGCCCAGGCCGCCAACCTCCTTGAAAGCGTGTTCGCCGACTATCCCGACGCCGCCTTCCTCGACGAGATGCTGCTGCTGTGGGCCAACGTCGCCTTCCGCATGGGCGACAACGAAACGGCCCAGGCCAAGCTCCAGCAGCTCGTCTTCGACTATCCGACGAGCCAGCACGTCGCCGAAGCCCGCAGCAAGCTGGCGGCGCTGCAGAAGGACGCCGAAGAGGAATGACGAAATACCCAAGGGCCCAAACACCCAAGGAAACTCGAATCTCCAAATCTGAATGAGCGAATCGAATCCGTCGCGCCCCCGAGATCCGCAGCGCCTCCGCCCTTCGGGCCTGAAGCTCCTGGTCTTGGGTATTGGGGTGTTTGGGTGCTTGGGTGTTTCGTCGTCTCCGGCGGCCACCTTCGAGGAACAGCGGGCGACCGTCTCCGCGGCGGTCGAAAGCCAGCCGGACGCCGCGATTGTCTCGCTGCTCAAGGCCGGCATCGAGGAGAACCACCCCGCCCAGGCGGTCGCCGTCACCCAGGACTGGCTGCGCCGGAACCTGCCGCAGGATCCCGCGATCTTCTACTATGCAGGCCGTAGCGCCGAGCTGGCCGGCGACTGGCAGGACGCCGTGGCGCTCTACCAGCAGTTTCTCTCCGCCGCCGATCCGAAGTCCGACGAGGCGACCGACGCGATCACCGCCGTCCACGCCCTTCTCGCGCAGCACCTCGACGACAGCGAGAGCGCCTACGCGTGGAGTCGCGGCGCGGCCGGCCGCCTCGCCGTCAATCCCCGGTTCCGGCAGTGGGACCGCTGGTTCCTCGACACCGCCCGCTCGCGCGGCGACCTCGAGGCGGTCGCCCTCCGCCTGCTGGCCACGGTCAAGGCCGGCGTTCCGGAAGACCAACTGATCGCGCTCTACGATGACGACCTCCAATGGCTGCTCGATGGCATCCAGGCGGTCCGCTACGACGAGTTGCAGAAACGCTTCGCCGCGGACTTCGTTTCATCCGTCCAGGAACTCGCCGCGGCCCTGCCCTTCGACGAGGAATTCAAGCTCCTGCTCGACTGGTCGGTGTCGGTGAAGGCCTACAACATGGCCATGATCGACGGGCAGCCGGCCGAAGCCCCGCTCGCCAAGGCGAAAGCCCTGATCGGGAAGTTCCCCCGTCTCGCCCAGCGGGTTCAGACCGACTGGGCGGGCGGTCACAATGGTCGTCACTATCGCGACGATCCGAAGAAATACTGGACCCACGAGACCGAGGCCAAGATGGCGCCGGTCCGGGCGGCCCTCGACAAGCTGAGCCCCCTCGAACAGGCGGATCTTCTGCACACCTGGTCGTCGGGCCACTACGACGGCGGCCCGGACATCATCGAGCCCGGCGAGGTGCCGGCGTTCGTGCTGGACAACTCCGAACTCGTGAACCGCCGGACCGGACCGGTCCTGCGCTTCGAATGGAACAAGCTCACGCCGGAGGAGGCCCGGAAACTCGCGCCCCATCTGGCGCAGAACCCGTCACCGGAGGCATCCCTGGTGCGCGTCATCGCCGCGGCGGGCGACGACAAGAACCTCGACAAGGCGATGGACGCCCTGCTCGGGCCGGAGGTCTGGAGACTCGGCCCTGCCGAACTGGACGGCCGCTATGCCGACCAGCTCTGGCACTGGGCGGGACGCCCCGGAGACAACGCGAAGCGCGACCAGGAAATCAAACGCAGCAAGGACGTCCTGGCGAGGATACCCGCGGACGAAGCCAGGAAGGAGGCACCGGCGAACCAGCGGCTCGGCACGTTCCGGATGCTGTGGAACGACTACCGCTCGAACCAGCCGAAGCAGCCGGCGGTCCGCTCGCGGCTGGCGAACATGCTCCGGGTCACGCCCGAAGCGGTCGGCGAACTTCTCCGGGATGCCAGCCCCGAGGCCGACCTCCTCCTCCGCGATGCGATGGCGAAGGGATTCGAGAATGCCGAGGGTCCGCTCAGCGGTGACGCCAACGAACGGGGCCTCAGCCCCGGCCGCTACAACCCGATCCATCTCCGCCTCTTCAACCGCCACCGGCAGAACCTCGACTACCTGAAGTCCCAGGGACTCTACGAGCCCCACCCCCTCCTGCCCGAGTTGGAGAAAGCGGTGGCCGAGCAACTCAAGCGCGGGCAACTCGAGCCCTGGGTCGTGATGAGCTGGATCAATGCCCAGTTTCCCGAGGACAACGAGGAGTCGGTGAAGCTGATGGAAGCCCTGTTCCAGTCGCCCGAATGGAAGAAGCTCCCGCCACACGTCCGATTCGGTGCCCGCTCGTGGTTCACCAGGACGGCCATGACGCCGCAGCAGTTCGCGCATCTCCAGTCGGCCGATCCCGACTTCGTCTGCCGCGAGCTGATCACGCTGACGGTGCCGCCCGGGGATGGCGAACCGGCACCGGCCGGAGACGACGGGAAAAAGAAGAAGAACAAGAAGAAGGCCGAGGAGAGCGCCTACCAGCCGGGGCTTGAGAAGACCGTCGCCGCGCTCGACAAGACCATCGAAGGCATCCGCAGCGCACCTTTCCGGGTCGAACTCAAGGGGCTGGAACAGCTCGCGAAGGTCGAGGAAACCGTCGGCACAGACCCCGAAGTCGTCTCCAGGCTGGTCGAGGCGGCCGACTCGCTGCGGCTTTTCGCCGTCGACCACACCGTCGGCACCCGGCTCCTCACCTCGCTGCGTGAGAACAAGGATCCGGCGTTGCTCCTGCGCTCCGCCGCCTATCTGTGGCGCGAGGTCCAGGTCCACCATCGCAACCACGAGAACCTGATCGCATTCGCCGAGTCGCTGGTTGACGACCAACCCGAGGCCGCCAGCACGCTGGCCCGTTGCGGGCTGGCCACCATCGCCCGGCACAGGAGCGGTCACACCTGGTTCAACCGCGAGACGGACATCCCACGCCTCAAGGCGGTGCGCGGCAAGGCGGCGATGAGCCTCGGACTCGTCGAGATTCCGGTGCCCAAGGGCCACCCGAGCTACCCGGTCTACCAGTCCCAGGCCGAGTGGATGACCGGCAACGAGGAAAGCGCCTGGGATGCGCTCGACGAGCACTGGGACGCCTTCGAGCCCATCCACCGCGAGCTCTCCGTCGCCTACCTGCTGTGGGTGCTCCAGCAGACGATCTACACCCGTGCCGACGACCGCCAGGAGATGCTGGTGAAGTCCCTGCTCGAATGGGCGAACGAGGACGGCAGCCCCCTGACCCCGACCGAGAAGGTCAGCATCGAACTCGCCTACGGCGACATCGCCGTCCAGCGCGGCCAACTGCGCCAGGCGCTGGAGATCTACACCCGGACGCAGGACAACGAAGCGTGGCAGGACCTGCCGATCCGCTACCAGGCCACGCTGCGGCGGGCCCGGGCCCAGCGGCTCGCCAAGGACTTCGACGGCGCGCTCAACACCCTCAACGAACTCGAGCTCGAGCGGGTCGCGAGCCTCTGGACGGACATCCGCTACGCCCGTGCGGAGGTCTATTTCGACATGGAGGAATACGAGGACGCCAAGGACGACATCGACTCCATCCTCACCCGCGAGCCGAATCACCCGGACGCCAAGATCCTCCTCGGCAAGGTGCAGCTCAAGCGCGAGAAGCTGATGGAGGCCACCGAGGTCGAACTTGGCTCCAACACCAGCCAGCAGACGCTCGTGCCCGGCGAGAAGCTCAAGGTCACGCTGAACGATCCCACGTTGGCCGTCTCCGGCGCCGGCACCGAAATCGAGGTCCGGGTGTGGGCCACCTCCGGCGACGAGGAGCGGTTCTTCCTGCGCCAGTTCGGCGACCAGAAGACGAAGTTCCGCGGCGAGGTGCCGACCGAACTCGGCGCCCCGGCGACCGACGACGGCACGCTGCAGGTGATCGGCGACGACGAGGTCTTCTACGCCTACACCGAGAGCTTCCTCGAGAAGATGAACCAGGTCGACGAGCGCCGCGGCGGCCCGATCACGGTCGCTTCCGACGCGTTGCTGATCGCCTCCGCCCGCAAGCTGCTCACCGAGGCCGAGCAGCGCACCGCCGACATGGAGGCGGTCATGCGCGAGCTCGAGGCCAAGGGCCAACGCGGCGACAGCGAGCAGGCGGCCAAGGCCCGCCTCGCGTCGCGGGCGATGGATGCCGACGCCCGCGCCGCTTCAGGAGAAATCACCGCCGACGAGTTCGGTCGCTTCCTCGTCAACGTCGCCAAGCCCGGCAATCCGATCCACGTGCGGGTGATCGATCCCGACCGCAGCCGCACGCCGGAGATCGACGAGCTGACCGTGAGCGTCTCGACCTCCAGCGGCGATTCCATTTCCCGGGTCACGCTCGCGGAAACCGGCACCCACACCGGCTGGTTCGAGGGCAGCATCCCGACCACCGGTGCCCAGGCCAGGGCTTTCGCCCGCGACTCCGAACCGGGCCGCAACCCGAACATGGTGATCAGCCCGAGGACCGACTACCCCGCCTGGCGCCCGGTGCCCGCCGACGGCCACACGCCGGAATTCCTCATCGACCTCAACGACAACCTCGCGATCGGCGAGATGACGATCACCGCCGCGGAACCCGACAGCGCCCTGAAGGCCTTCGTCCTGCAGACCGGCATGAACGAGGGCGACATGACGACGGTCGCCGCCTACCCACGCCACCAGGGAGCGGTCGAAAAGCCGTGGCATCCCTCGGTCGTCGTGATGAACGACACCGACCAGCACCACGCCAACAACAACCGCTCGGTTTACGAACTCGAGGAACTGAAGGCGCAGGTGGAGCGCGGCTGGCTGACGCAGACCTACCCGGCCGGCGCGTCCGGCAATGTCAGCGGTCCGTCGGAAGCGATGACCGAGTCGATCCCGGGCCAGGTCGAGTGGAAGCGCCAGGATCGCCACCACAACGCCCACGTCGTCTACCGTTTCCGCGGCTACTTCCACGAACCGGAGGCCGTGACCCGGCGTTTCAAGCTGGAGCTCGGGAAGTACCAGATTCCCAAGGACACGCATCCGTCGGTCGCCCATCCGCCGCAGTTCCTGCTGGCCGTCGATGGCCGGCCGATCACCGATCCTGAGAAGCCCGACCGGCTGGAGGGCGAAGTCAACCTGAGGGCCGGCATCCACCACTTCGAGATCTGGGCCACCGGCTGGGACTGCACGATCGGCTTCGGCCGGAGCGTCCGGCTGATGGCGAACCTCGAGGACGAGGACAAGCTGGTCGATTGCCCCGACTCGTTCTTCGACCCCGCGACGTTCCCCGAAAACAGCCTCGACCACCGCAACGCACCCGCGACCATCACACCCGGCCCCGACGGCACCACCTTCACGGTGAAGTTCGCCGAGGCTTCCCGCACGCGGCTCCTGAAGCTCGTCCTCGTCGAGCAGGAAAGCCCGGTTCCCTCCCTGAACAAGATCACTCTCAAGCAACCGGACGGCAGTGTCGTGCTTCCCGTTCCCGACGACTTCGCGGAACTCAACAAGAACGACACCCTCGAGATGCTCACCGGCGACCGCATCTCGGTGCGCTACGTCGATGACCGCTTCGTCACCAAGGACAACGAGAACCACGAGCGCTTCCTCGACGTCGCCTTCACCGACGCCCGCGTCGAGTTCGCCGACATCGAGCCGCGCTGGAGCGAGGGGCATCGCAAGGACATGCCGTACTACGAGCGGCTGCTTCGTTTCAAATACGACGAACCGCTTTCACTCGTCGTCACCGATCCCGACATGGACGTCTCCGGCGAGGCCGACAGGATCCCCGTGACCCTCACCGCCGATGGGAAGGAGCCGCGGAAGTTCGAGGCCGTCGAGACCGGCGATTCGACGGGAATTTTCAAACTCCTCGTCACACCGGTCGCGACCGCCGGAAACGGCGAAGACGAGGTCGTCGTGACCAAGGGTGGCACGATCTCGGTCGCCTACCTCGACGAAGAGAACAACCGCCCGGGCGTGCCCTATGAGCGGGTGGCCACGATCGAGCACGCCGCCTTCGCCACGCCGGAGTTCGTGCTGGCCCACGCCGAGGTCGGCCCCTGGGAGCCGGAGGACGGCGGGCCCGCCCCGATGCGGACGCTGATCCACGGCTTCGAGCCCCTGCGCCCGGGATTACAACTCGACGAACCGCGGCTGACCGAATCGATCCGCCCCCGCCTCGAGATCACCAACACCCTGCTGCCCGCCTCGAAGGCGCCCGACGGAGGATTCGCCGCGGTCCACGGTCGGCCGCTGCACTTCGAAGTGGTCGCGCCTCAGCTCGCGCTCCGCACCGGCTCCGAGGTCACGGTCTATGCCCAGACCGCCGCCGGCCGCAAGGCGGCCGGTGCCGTGCCGGAGTCCGGCTTCGACATCAGCGTGCCCGGCACCGTCGAACTGACCGGCCGCATCGCGCGCTATGCGTCGGCCGGGACGTGGCGCACCGGCGTGCCCGAACTGCCGATCTACACCGGCGG
>CALGOH010000068.1 GCA_937957985.1 uncultured Verrucomicrobiae bacterium | reverse complement strand
GGCGGCCGGCATACACCGCGCCCATCCCACCCTGGGCGATGAACGCCGCGATCTCGTACTGCGGAAGCAACTCGGCAAGCTGCTCCGGGCTGGGTGCTTCAAAGGATAGGTCACTCATGCGTCGGTGATGGGGTGCTGATCATCTAGCAGGAACCCGGCCACCGAAAAACACTACAATTGTGAAACTTAAGTATAGCGGACGGCAGATTATGCGGAGAAGTGATTGAGCAGCCAGGAAATGAGCAATACCTGCGGCGTGGTGATGAGTGGCAGCGCGAGGGACGCCATCCACGACTGCGGCGTCTCGGGGAGGGCCAGGATCTCGGTGTAGTCGGTGGCGGCCCCGGCCATCAGGAAGGTGAAGGCGTTCCCCGGCGCGCCGGCGCGGTTGAGCAGGTCGGCGGCGATCGGGCTCGATCCTTCCGAACAGACCTCGATGATCGTCGTCGCGACGAGCGTCAGCAGCAGGCCGACGAGGCTGGGGCCGAAGTACTCGGAGAAGATGGCATCCGGCACGAAGGCGCGGATCGCTCCGGCCATCGCGATACCGAAGAAGATCCAGCGCAGGATCATCTTCGATTCGCTCAGCCCGTCGCTGACGATGCGCTTGAGGTTTCCGTCACCGGGCCGGATGCCCGACCACGCCTCCTTGAGGCCGTCCCTGAGCCGGTAGCCGTTTCCGATCTCGACCTGATTGGTGTTCTTCGGAAGGGTGCCCCGCTTCACCAGCAGGTCGGCGATGACGCCGGCGACGATGCCGATCACCATCGAAAGGCCGACGAAGGCGAGCGTCCACTTCAGGCCGATCAGGCCGATCAGGATGAGCGTGAGCGACAGCGAGTTCCAGGGGCTCGAAACCAGGAAGGCGATGGTCTGGCCGAGCGACGCGCCCTTGCGATAGAGTTGCATGCCAACCATCAGGATGCCGTGGTTGCAGAGGTCGAGCAGCGTGCCGGCGAGTGTCGCGCGCACGATGCCGCCGGTGGTCCCGCCCTTTCCTAACAGCTTTGCCACGACCTCCTTCGGCACCTGGCCGAGGATGCCGACCGCGGCGATCCCGATCAGGATGCCCCACCACGCCTTGGACATCAGCTCCCACGCGCCGTGGGAAAAGGTCCTCCACCATCCCGGTCCCGCGCCGATGAAATGGCCGGCGATGCCGGCGGCGACCAGCGCCAGTGAGCCCCACAGCAGCCAGTCGATTTTTCCACCACCGCCACAACAGGAACCACCCCCGCCGCCATGGTCGTCACCGCAGCAGGAGTTCGTCGTCTTGACTTCCTCTTCGGCGCAACACGGTTTCTCCGGTTCGTCGCGTTCCTTTTCATGGCAGCAATCGCTCATCGCGTTGGTGGAAGCCTCACGGCATCGGCCTCGTCCCGCAAGCGACGTTTGGAGGTGGGGCGCCCCCGCCCCCCGGCTTCGAAAGTCTTTTCCCGGAACGGGTCGGCCCATGCCAGCTGGCGGGTCGGGCCTCGTTTCCGGGTCCGGCGCTTGTGGGACGGGGGCGCCCCACCTCCGAATCCTTGACTCAGCGCCGCCGTGCTCCCACGTTCCGCCCCGCGATGGCCGAAACCCGTACCCCCGACCGCACGACGCTCGACACCGCCGCGATCCGCAAGCGCATCGCCGAGCTCGGGAGGTATCTTTGACGTCGAGAAGCTGAAGCGCGAGGTCGCCACCCTCGAGGAATCCATGGGCGCACCCGATTTCTGGGACGACCCGGAAAAGGCCCGCCAGACCAGCGAGCGGGCGGCCAATCTCAAGAAGAAGGCCGAGACCTACGCCCGGCTCGAGTCGGGCCTCGACGACGTGCTGGCGGCGATCGAGCTGGCCAAGGAGTTCGACGACGACGACTCCGCCGCGGAGGCGGTCGCCCAGGCGGATCAACTCGAGAAGGACATCGGCTCCTTCGAACTCGTCACGCTGCTCGACAAGCCCAACGACCCGGCCAACTGCTTCGTCCAGATCCAGGCGGGCGCCGGCGGCACCGAGGCCTGCGATTGGGCCCAGATGCTCCAGCGGATGTACGTCCGCTGGGCCGAGCAGAAGGGATATTCCGTCGAAACGATCGACTACGAGGAAGGCGAGGAGGCAGGCCTGCGCTCGGTCACGGTCAAGGTCAGCGGCGAGAACGCCTACGGTTTCCTCAAGAACGAGCGCGGCGTCCACCGGCTCGTCCGCATCTCGCCCTTCGACTCGGCGGGCAAGCGCCACACCTCCTTCGCCTCGGTCGATGCCACGCCCGAGTTGAACGACGAGATCAAGATCGAGATCGCCGACAAGGACATCGAGATCACCACCGCCCGTTCCGGCGGCAAGGGCGGCCAGAACGTCAACAAGGTCGAGACCGCCGTGCTGCTGCGCCACCTGCCGACGGGCATCCTGATCAAGTCGACCGCCGCCCGGACCCAGGGTGCCAACAAGGAGCTAGCGTTCCAGATTCTCAAGGCGAAGCTGCTGCAGATCGAGGAGGACAAGCGCGCCGCCGCCGCCGAGCAGGCGTATGGCGAGAAGGGGGAAATCGCGTGGGGCAACCAGATCCGCTCGTACGTCTTCCAGCCCTACCAGAAGGTGCTCGACCTGCGCACCGGCGAGGAAAGCGGCAACATCCAGAGCGTCATGGACGGCGACATCGACGCCTTCATCGAGGCCAAGCTCCGCGGCAAGGTCCGCGTGAAGGGCGCCAAGGACGAGGATTAGGCGGAGTGGCGCTTTTCGAGGCGCCATGAGCAGGGTGGGCGGCTTTCCAGCCGCCCGGACCTCGACAGGCAGGTCTCCGAATTCTACACTGCCGGCATGGAAAAGATCGCGATCAAGCGGCCTCTTGAAACCGAAGGGGTGCCGGCGTTGATCGAGGATCGCGATGAGGCGATGGCGGTCTTCGAGGTGATCCTCGAACGCGGCCGCTCCTTTTACCCGGATGCCGATGAAGCTTCACCCCGACGTTCGCGAGTTTGTCGCGTTGTGCCTCTCGCGGAAAGTTGAGTTCGTGGTCGTCGGTGGCTACGCCCTGGCGTTCCACGGCGCGCCACGTTTCACGGAGGACATCGACTTGATGGTGATGGTGTCGCCGGAGAACGCCGAGCGCCTCGAATCGGTCTTGCGGGATTTCGGCTTCGGGGAGGTCGGCATCACCCGCTCGGACTTCCTGGACGAGGATCAGGTGATCCAACTGGGCCGGGCACCGAACCGGATCGACCTGCTCACGGGGATCAGCGGAGTGACGTGGGAGGAAGCCTGGGCCTCGAGGATCGCAGTGACACTCGATGGGTTGGATGTGTTCGTGATCGGAAAGGCGGAACTGGAAGCGAACAAGCAGGCGACCGGGCGCCCGCAGGACCTGGCGGATGTCGAGCGGTTGAGGCGAATTCGGTAAGGGAGCTTCACCGCGATGGGAAACCCGGAAGGTTCTATCGAAAAGCGCGCCCGGCGGCAGCGGCGGGCAATGATCCTCGGTGCCCTTTGGGTGCTGGCCTGGGCCAGCCTGTTTGGCAACGCACTGCTGCGCTACAACGAGTGGCCGCACTATCCGGTCTGGCATCGCGCCGTCTTCGACCTGGTGATCTCCCTCTTCGCGATGGTGATGTTCTTTCTTCCGGTGGCATTGCTCGGCCGTGCTCTCGGCAGCATCCCGAAGCTGCGGCCGGCGCGCTACCCGCTTGTCCTCGGCCTGCCCGTGCTTCTCGGGGTGGCGATGCAGATTCCGACCGCGCTCGACCGCATCCAGCCTGAACGCCGGTTCGAAAGGCTGGCAGGCGTTCCGTTTCCCGGGGACGCGGTGATGCTCGACTATCGCTCGATCAGCGCGGGCATCGACTATGCCGTCGAGTTCGAGTTCTCCGCTCCCGAGGAGTCCCTGCGCCACCTGGTGGAGGACCTCGACTGGGGGGAGGGAGATGTCAGCGGCGCGACCGAGGTGTTTCAATCGGAGCACGATTTCGGTGGTTTCGCCAGACTCACCATCGACTGGAGTCGCTCAATCGCCGTGTTCGAGTATGTGGACGTCTGACGACGGCATCTCTAGTACTTTACCACCGACAACCCAGGCACCCGCTCGAAGTGGGAGCGTTTGTTGGTGACCAGCGGCAGTTGGTGGGCGAGCGCGGCGGCGGCGATCCACAGATCGTTCGCACCGATCAGTTGTCCCCGATCACGCAGGTGCCGGGTCGCCATG
This sequence comes from uncultured Verrucomicrobiae bacterium, assembly GCA_937957985.1. Classification (GTDB taxonomy): domain Bacteria; phylum Verrucomicrobiota; class Verrucomicrobiia; order Verrucomicrobiales; family Akkermansiaceae; genus Haloferula. The sequence continues at coordinate 11,985 of CALGOH010000068.1, read as the reverse complement.
GCGTAGTGACCGGCGGTCGTGCGATCCATCGCCAGCACGTCGAAGCGCGCCAGCATCGCCTGGCAGGCCGGATGATCGATGCTGCCGAATCCCTCGGCGAATTCACCGGCCACCGTCCAGCTCAGCCGCGCGTGGGAGGTCGGATGACGTTGGAGAAAGTCGTGGGCCGGACCGCCGCCGCGCCGGATCTCGCACTCCAGGTCGATCAGGAAACAAGTGTCGAAAAGGAAAGCGTTCACGACCACGGATCGTCAGGGGCCGCGTCCTCATTCTGGGCCCGCTCCAAGCGCTCCAGTACCTCGTCATCCGCCGCCGGCATCCGGGACAAGGCGGCCAGCAGCGCGCCGCAGGTCTTCCCCTGCTCGCTCCACTCTGCTCGCTTGATCACCTGTGAGAACGACTCCTTCGGCTGCCGCCGCGCGGCGGCAAGCCGCTCATAGGCCTCCAGATCGATCGAGATGGTCTTCGTTGCCATGCATGCACCATGCATGCATCAGCGTATTTGTCAATGGAATGAGAGCGAAGGGCCGAAGACGGGCAGCCACCGGCCGGATGGCAAACCGGGCCTGGGGAGTGGCGCTTTTCCAAGCGCCATGGGCCGGGATGGAGGCTTCCCAGCCTCCCCGCGGCTGAAAGCCGCCTGCCCGGCCCATGGCTCCTTGAAAGGAGCCACTCCCTCCCGCGTCGTTCGCCGGTCATCGCGTGGAAGGCCGGTTACCCGGCTGGTCGCCGGTTCGGAACTCTCGCTCACCCGAACCCGGCAGCATCCCCCGAAGCAAACCAATCCCTCGCCAGGAGCGCGATCCGGGAAGCGGACGCACAGTTCAGTTTCTCCTTCATGTTCTCCCGGTGGCTGTTGATGGTCTTCGTGCTCAATCCGAGGCGTCCGGCGATCTCCTTGGCGCTCAGCCCCTCGCCCAGCAGACGGAACACCTGGAACTCGCGGGGACTGAGCCGGCTCACGCCGCCATCCATCTCTTTGGAGGCGAAGGAATTCACCAGGTAGTCGCGGACTCCGTTGGACCAATGGGATCCTCCCGACATCACGGTGTCGATCGCCGACAGAAGCGTCGGAATCCTCTCGGTCTTCATGACGTAGCCACCGACGCCTTCCCGCATCGCTCTCAATCCGAAGCGCCGTTCGCAATGCTGGCTGAAGACGAGGGAACGAACGTCCCGGGAGGTTCGGCTCGCGGATAGGATGAGGTCGAAGAAATCGCCATCGGGGAAGAACAGCTCGCCGATGACGAGGTCACAGCCACCATCGGCGATAACGACCTCCGCCGATTCAACCGAGTCCGCGGTCCTCGTGCCGACATCCTTCCAGCGCGACTTCGCCAGAGCTGTCAGCGCGAGGCCGACCACCGGGTGGCTGTCGACCACCAGAATCCTCGAACGGCCTTTGCGAGCCGTGTCGGAACTTTCTTCGACGGCTGTCTTGCGAGGGCTCATCCAACTATCAACTACGCTGGCGAATCGAATGCGTGACAGTGGTCATCGCCGAAACCGACGCGAATGATGAGAGTGTCCGTCGGAGGTCCCGATTTCTGACCTCCCGCAATCGAAGAGAAGCGGGCCGCGTGCCGGTCGATCCGGGCGTCCTTCGCATTCGATGCCCACACGGGGCCTTCGATCCGGCCTGGTGCCACGCGGCGGTTTGGGGACCGCAGCCCGGATCAAGCCCCCCGGCGGCGGCGCAGGAGCATCATCACGCCGACAGACCCGAGGAGGAGGGTCGATGGTTCGGGAACCGCCGAGAACGAGTAGCCCTGTCCGTTGATGGTGATCGAATCCGCCGTGAAGGACTGCTGCACGAATCCGGCGAAGGAGTCGTCGCTGATGTTCCTGAAAAGCACCGAGATCGTCGCTCCCGCAGGATTGCCACTGCTATCGGGATTCTCATACACATCGATGTCCGCGACGAAATGCAGGTGGAGCGTGGGGTTGAATCCGGTGACGTCGAACGATGCGGCCTGAGTTCCATCGGTGGACGCGTCCGTAGGGAAGTTCGCCACGATTCCGCCCGAGGTCAGGGACCCGTCGTAGCCCCATCCCGTCGAGGCCGTTCCCGGGGCCGCCGCGTCCGTGTCGAAGAACGTCGTGCCGGCGAGCACGATCGACACGTTGGCGATGTAGACCGGGTCGCTGCTGGTGTTGCTGATGGCCCACTGGCCGTTGTCGCTCGCACCGGCAACGAAGCTGCTGGCTCCTTGCAGCGGAGCCAACAAACCGCACGCGGCGACGCAGCGGATCACCAAGGTCAGCCGGGATGTTGAAAAGATTGATTTCATCGGAGGTCGGGGAGCTGGGAAGTGGATTGGGAGAGGAGAGGCGGACCATTGGTCCAACCGGGAAAAGGCTAGATCGCGCGCGGCTTTGGAGACAATCGGAGTGGGGCTGATTACGTATTGGGAAATTGTCCTAGGGCGCATCGGCCCGCTTCGGATGAGTTGTCGGATTCTCTGTTCGAGCCTGTCGCGCGGAACGCTTTCGTGGGTCGCTTCATGGCTCGTTGGGGACGGACCGTTGTTGAGGACGAGGGTCTCGTTGGCCCCGAGACCGAAGTTGGCCCCGTCCTTGATGGTCAGGCCACCGACCTCCAGCGTCACCCCGGTGGCGGATGGAGAAAAAGGCACGTGGTTTTCGGAAGTGGTGACGCTCTGGTCCGGCTGCAGGCTGTCGAGATCCACGTCGTAGAGGGCGATGACCGTGAGGGGCGCGGTGATGTTGTCGAACGGCACATCCCATCCGGTAAAGAGCCAGCCGGCATCCGCGGACAGTGCCGGCGCGATGGCGGCGGCGTTGATCTCGACCTCCTGCACCAGGCCGCCGCCGCCCGGAGCGGTGATGGATCGAGAGATTGACATGATTTGACGCTGTTTCGGGCTCCGAGCGAAAGGGTCGGGCGGAGACGTGGTCCGCGGGGAATCAGGTTCCCGGCGTTTCCACACCGCGGGGCCTTCGGCGCAGTCCGAGCAGTCCGACCGTCAGCGAGCCGAACAGAAGTGCCGTCGATGGTTCGGGCACACCGAGGGCCTCCAGGGAATGAGCGAGGAATGCCTCGCGGTCCGGTTCGGCGACGTGGTTGATGTCGAGCCCCCAGAGCTGGGCGGTACCGGCGGCATTCTGGGCCACGATGTAGGGGCCCGGGGCACCGTTGGTCACCACGGGCATGTTCACCAGCGCGGTGCCGGTCGAGACGTTGAATCCCGAGAACATGTTTCCGTATTGCCCTCCGGCCCAGTACGGAACGATCGTGTATGTCGAGTTGTTGAACGGCGAACCGCCCGCGACTCCGGTGATCGTCGTGTTGCTGCCCCACATCGGCATGTTGTAGAGAGTTCCGGAGACACCGAAGAAAGCCTCGATGCCCGCATGCCCGACCCAGTTCTCCTGGTACACGCTGTGTCCCCCGGCATAGATCAGCTTGCCTCCAGCGTTCACGTATTGGGTCATGGTCGCCCAGTTCTGCGCGGTGAGGTTTTCGTACGCGCGGTCTCCGATCGACCATATCACGGCATCGTAGTTGGAGAGATCCAAGGTTGGACTGCCGGTGGGAGCGATGGTTTCGATGGTGACGCTGTGTCCAAGCTGGCTCAGGGTGCTCGTCCAGGCGGGCTGGATCGGCAAACCTTCGCTGTCGTCCACCAGAAGAATGCTCGCCGCCGGGGCGCATGGTGTAAGGCCGCCGAGCAGCACGAGGAAGGTGAGACGGGTTTGAACGAAAGGCAGCAGGGCCGTCATGTGATATGAAGCTTCATGGAGGTCAGCGCCCGCCGAGACCACAGGGGGATCCGGGCCGGATCACGGGTCTGACGTAGCGGCGGCGGCCGAGGGAGACCAGGAGAGTGGCGGTTCCGAACAGCAACGGCGCTCCGGGCTCCGGAATCGGGCTGATCCTGAAGTTGTCGATGTCGGTGCAGCCCGTGCTGTTCGAGCCGACGCGGAAACCGACCTGGCCGGTTTCCACAACCGGATTCACCGTGTCGCTCACCGAGTACGATGCCAGCAACTCCAGGGTTGTGACGTCGTATACACCGAGGTTGAAATCGATTCTGTCCGGCATGCTGATCACCTCCATCCTGAACTGATACCAGGTGTCCTCGTGGAAGGTCCCCGGGATGGTCTGGTTTCCGAGTTGCACGCCGAAAGACATCCCGGACGGAACCGTGCCTTCATCGACCCTGAGCAGTACCGAGTCGGCCCTCAACTGAACCGTGCCCAGATAGGCCGGGCTTCCATCATTGTCCGGCACTCCCGTGTAGAATCCGAAGGTGTTGCCGTTGCTGAACGTGCCATCCCGCCAGTCGGCCTGGATGACGAAACTCTGGTAGTCGTTGTTGGCTTGCGATCCCGTCTCGCCTCCCAGGCCGCCGGAGCCGCCGCTTGCTGAACTGTCAAGGATCGCTGCGGAGCTTCGCACGAAAACACCGGAGTTGTGCCGGATAAATCCTCCCGGATCCCAGGCGATCTCTTCATCCGCGCCGTTCGTCTGGATCTCCCTGAAGAGGGAGTCATACTGGGAGGACGACGAGAAATCGAGATCGTAGGAGACAGCACCTGCCGCATCCGGCATGGGAATGGCACCTACCAGCACACCCAGGGGAAACAAAAGCGGGCCCTTCATCGAGACGACATCTTGGATTCGGGATCATCGGCTGCCCGTCCCATCCGTTGAACGAACGGCTGAACGTGCAAATGCGGTGCTCGCTTGTGGCAGCCTTCTCCGGCGCAACCCCAGACCCAGACCAGCCGCAAGCAGCCAGGCTGCGGAAGGCTCGGGCACAGGAGAGAGCGACAGGGTTACATCGTCGATGGTTGCTGCTCCAAGTGCCGCGCCACCGATATGATCCAAAGCACTCCCGAAGGTGTAGGTTCCGGCCGCCAGGGTTCCGGAGATGTTGATCGCGGAGCCGTCGTACTCTTGATCAACGAAGACGTTGCTTCCTCCGTCATGCAGGAAGACTCCCCCGATTTTGAACAGGGTGCTAAATGGAGAATAGCTGGCGGTTACCACGTAGTCGTAGGCGGAGTCCAACGTGAAAGTGACCGATGAGCCTGATATGCCGGAGAAATCCCACGAGTCGCCGATAGGGAAAGGGTTGGTGATGTTCTGCGAAGTGGAAAGGCTCTGATTGGTGATCGCGACGGTGGCGGCACCGGGGATCGGACCATCGACGCCGGGATCGAAGGTCGAGGAACCGTTGACGGCGATCGTCGAAGAGTATGCGATCGTGTAGTCCCCGTCGTTGCCGGTTGCCGTGGCCGACAGGGCGAAGGTCCCCGCCGTGGCGGAGGCATCGGTGGGATCGACAAAATCACCTGAAGCGAAGGCCGTTAGTGACGCACCGCTACCGACGTCGGAGAAAGTCACGACGGCACCGGCCTCGGGAGCGTGGAATCCCGCAACAAGAGCCGCTGCTAGGAGGGAGGATTGAAGGTTGGATGGACGTTTCATGATCTGGGGGTGGGGAAACACTGTTGTATATCGATTCTGGATTCCCGGGCCCGCTGTCGGAGCGCGAGAAACCAAGCACCATTGTCCACTACTCCTTCCGGACCGAGCTGTGACGGCACCCGGGAAAGTTTTTTCCGGCTCCCGAATGGACGGGATTGCGCGGAAGGGCGTCGCGGCACCGCCGCGAGGGTAACGCCACTTCAACCCGGATGGGTCGGCACGCGCCCGACCCGGTGCCTCACTCGCTCACAAACCGGAAGAACCGCCGCGGCTCGTCCATGGAGTAACGAAGGACGACGTCGTCTCCCTCATACGCCCAGGAGTCGGGCGGGGCCGGGACCCAGGGGTCGGCCGGATCGGCGAGATTGGTGCGGGTCTGGACGCTCAATGCCGTGGTCCGGCGGCGGTCCGCGACGAGTTCGAACCAGCCCTCGGCGGGCTGGTGACGCATGGCGGGCTGCGGCAGGCGGGCGTCCCAGACGACGACATGGTCGAAACCGGCGGAGACGGGGATCAGGCGGTCGGTGGTGGTCAGCACGCCGGCCTGTCCACTCGGGTAGGTCGCGTCGGTGGCCGAGACCGAAGCGACCGGATACGGTCCGCCGGTGCCGGGCGTGAGGTCGCGGGCCTCGCCGTAGTGGTAGGAGCCGCGGCTGGAGAGGGTGAGGCCGATCTTGGTCACGCCAGCCAGCGAAAAGTCGGCGGAGCCCTCGACGAGTGGCGCGATCAAAGTCGGCCATTCGTCATCGATACGGTGAAGCTGGAGCCGGGCCGAGCCGGTGCCGAGGTCGATGAAGCTGAGGCTGTAACCATCCACGTAGCTGGTGACCGTCGCCGGCTGGGGTTCACCGGGGGGTTCGCCGCCCCCGGCGCTGAAGCCGTCGGTGTCGCGACCGCGGGTCATGACCGCGACGAAGGTGCCGTTCACTCGTTCTCCACCCGGGATGCGGTAGGTCTCTGGCCAACTCGTCACATCCGCGCAGATCTGGGTGTCCTCGCGTTCCTCTTCGGCGAGGACGGCGACGCGCGCCGGACCGAAAAGCTCGGCCGTTTCGACGTCGGGCGGAGCGGGGGCGAAGAGCGAGAGCGTGCCGCCGGAGCTGTCGACCGTGGCGTTGCCGTAGGGATCGAAGATGGTCCAGCCGGTGGGAAGGGCTCCATCGAAACCGGATTCCTCATCCTTGGCGCATGCGATGGTCAGGGAAAGGGCGGCGGTGGCGAGCAGGGGGGGGAGGCTTCGGGTCATGGGGAGGCGTCGGGGTTAGGCAAAAATTCGAAGTGTAAAGCCTGCCAGCCGGCGGCGGTCTTGACGAGCTGAATCTCGGCGGAAAAGCGTTGTGGGCCGGAGCGCATGGGCACACGCACGAGGGTGCGGCCGCCGGGGGCGGTTCCGGCGACAAGCGGGGGGCCATCGCGTTCGAGCGGGCGGTGGCGGCGGATGTCCTGCATGACGGTGATCGCATTTTCCCGGCTGGGGGCGCTGGCGCCGAAGCGGAGCTGGAGCGGGTGGAGCAGGATGAGTGCCGACGGCGGATCGGAATCGATGGCGGAGAGGAAGGCGTCGATCCACCGCGCGGCCTCGCCGGGGGTCGCGCGACGTTCTTCGGCGGTGTAGTAGGGCTCGCGGATGAGTCGCTCGCGGGAGATGCGGGGACGCCCGTCGCGAAAGCTGCCCGAGGCTTCGACGATCAACCTGGCTGCCTGGCAGTCATTGCCGGCGTCCGGGCCACCGTTGGACCAGACGATCGCACCGGAAGTCACCGTGAACCGTCCGCCATGCCGGTCGATGTTTTCGCTGAGCCAGCCGTGGGACCGCGCCAGACGGGGTGGCTCGGGCTGATCCCGGAAGCGCTCCAGCAACTCATCGCGGCGGATCGTACCAGCGTCGCGGTAGTCGATCCGTTCGGCATAGATCTCGGCAAGCTCGACGGGAGGCACCCGTCCGGCGTTGCCGCTCGCACGAAGACTCTGCCAGCTTACGAGATCGATCACAGGTCGGATGGCCCGCGCTTCCCAGTCGGTCATGGCGAGATGCCGCGTCGCCTCGCTCTTCTCGTGCCTTCCCTGCGCGGTCTGCCAGGTGACGAAAGCCAAAGCCGCCAGGCCGATGAGGGCACCTGCCGCCACCGCCCGCCTTCCCCGGCCGGACCACCGCATGGCGGCTGTGACACCGGTGAAGATCAGGTTCAACCCGACCACGCCGGCGGCCACCACCATCGTGAGGGGCAGCGCGAAGGGGTAGAACGTAATGCGATCCATCCGCCGGGCCAGCGGATCCGCGGGAGGCCCGTAGGACTCCTGCAGCCAGTAGTTGGTTCCCGGCTCCGGCCATGCCCACGGGGACAGGATGCGGTCGTCGTCCCAGGCGGTGACCGCCAGCCCGTGAAGCCACGGCGGATCGCCCGGGGCCAGCCAGTAGAGCTCGGCTTCGGCATGGATGGCGACCACCAGCAGCACCGGCAAGAGCAGGAAGATGACCTGGCTCGCACCCACCAGCATGGCGCAGAGGCGGCCGTGGCCCAGCGCCAGTCCGAAGGGCGAGGGGAGCGCCTCGCGCATCGGGATGGCCCGGAAACGGAGCAGCCGGGCGGTTTGCCAGATCGACATCGCGGCGAGGACGAGCAGCAGCACGAGGATTGCCTGAAAACTCCCCGTCTTGATCCGATGGCCGCCGATCAGGTCGATCCATGGGGTGATCTGGCTTCCCGCAAGCCTCATCGCGGCACCCCATGCGGTGATGAGCGCGAGGACCCCGGCAATGGTCCAGAGGCTGTCGGTGAGGCGGACCGGCAGCGTCACGAGCGGTGTGCCGGCATAGCGGGGCGGAGTCTGGCGGATCTGCTCCAGTTCACCGACCATCGAAGGCACGTCCGGCCAGCGGTTTCCCGAATCAGGATCGAGCGCCCGCTCGATCAGCCCGTCCACCCGGATGTCGACGCCGGCCTTCTCGGAGCAGGACTTCCATCGTCCGCGAGGGGGCGCGCCGGTCAGCAACTCGTGGAGGATCACCCCGAGGGCGTAGATATCACCGGGCAGTCCGGGGCGGTAATGGCTGCGGTAGGCTTCGGGCGGAAGGTATTCGAAGGAACCGGCGACGACGCCGGCGCGGGTGAGCGACAGGGCCTGCACCCGCTGGTGAACCGGCCGGGCGAGGCCGAAATCCGCGACCTTCACCGTCCCGTCGGAATCCAGCAGGACGTTCGAAGGCTTGAGGTCGCGATGGCGGATGCCCGCCTCATGGGCGTAGGCCACCCCGGCGGCGATCGCTTCAAAATGCTCGTAGGCCGACTCCGGAGGCATGCCTTCGGCAGGAATGGCTTCGGAAAGCCGTCCGCCCCCGACGAACTCCATCGCCAGATAGAGGCCGCCACTGAGGGGACCATCGGTGATCGGACCGGCGTCGAGGAGTCGCACGATGTTCGGGTGGCGCAGCTCCCTCAGGGCGTCGGCTTCCATCTCGAGGCGCTCGATGAATTCCGGGTTCTTCGGCGGCGCGCACTTGATGGCGGCGCGGCGGCCGTCGGCGTTCCGCCGCGCCTCCCAGACGATGCCCGTGCCTCCTTCGCCGGCGATGCCGATGATGGTCCAGTCCGGAACATGCGGCGGCTCGGGTGCCGTCCCGTTGCCGAGCACCGATAGCAGCTTTCCCGGGTCCAGCCCGCGAAGCCGGTGCGATTCGCCGTCGGCCGTCATCCCACGACCATGACGGGTTTTCGCCGGGATTGTGACGCTTTGGCCATCAAGCACCTCCCAGCAATTCCTTCAAGGTGGCCTGAAGCTGGGCTTCGGAGTGGATGCCGAGCCATTCGCCGGCGACCTCGAGGAGATGGAGCCGATAGCGCCCGCGCATGCGGAAGACGGCCTGGCGCACGGCGCTTTCGGTCATGCCAAGCTCCCGTGCCGCGTGGCGGTAGCCGCCGTCCGGCAGGGGCTCCTCGATCGCCGGGAGAAGGTGCTCGACCAGGCCTTGTCGTCCGGTGTCGATGTAGTGCCGTTCCAGCCGTTTCATCGCCTCGTCCATCAGGGAAAGCGCCCAGGCCTTGTCGGTGGCGCGACCGGCGTCGTCGCAGGTGGCCATCTCCTCAAGATAGAAGCGCTCGGCATGTTCGTGATCGAGGCTCAGGTGCGGGGCGCCCCCGCCGCGCTTGAGGCGCAGGCCGTGGCTGACGCGGTCGGCCAGGTGGTTCTGGAAACCCGCCAGCAGCCACGACCGGAACCGACCGCGCACCGGATCGGCCTGCGAAAGCTTCTGCCCGGCGCAGATCTTGCCGAGGAATTCCTGGACGGCGTCGGCGGCATCCTCCGGACTCCATCCCTTGTGCCGTGCCCAGGTGTAGAGCGGGTACCAGCAGCCGGCCGCCCACTGGTCGAGGGCCTCCGGCTGCTGAATGGCCCGGCGGATGAGGCTCCAGCGGGTGGTCCGGAGGATTGGAGAGCGGCCATCGGGGAGGCGTCCGTCGTGCATGGGAGAGAGGAGGCGAACTACCTCCTGATGATCGATGATTCAGAATTTGTGCCAAGCTTGTCTAGGAAAACGGATGATTTGATCCGGCCTCAGCTTTCTCGACATCCCGCGTCAGCAGCAGCAGGCCGGCGAGCGGGAGGAGCAGGCAGATGGCGAGGCCGGTGGCGTGGCTGCCGGTGAGGTCGCGCAGCGTGCCCATCGGCAGCGGGGCGATGGCGGCGGCGGTGAGCATCACCGTCCCGGCCGAGCCCTGCACGGCGCCGAGCCCGTCGCGGCCGTAGAAGCGCGCCCAGGTGACGCCGCCCATCACCGCCGAGCTGCCCGCCACCGCGCCGACCAGCAGGGTGTAGATCCACACCGCCGGGCCGGGCTGCAGGAACTGCGCGAGGCCGAGACAGAGCATCTGCACGACCAGCGAGCTGCGCAGGATCTTCCGCACGCCGAAGCGGTCGACCAGCGGGCCGGTGAGCAGGGTGGTGGCCGCCGCGGCGACCGCCAGCACCGACAACATGCCGGCGGCGGCTTCGCCGGAAATCCCTCGGTCCTCGAACAGCGACGCCTGGTGGAAGACCAGCGCGGTGACGACGAAGGGCGCCGCCGCCAGCGCGATGGCGAGGATCCAGAAACGTGCCGAACGGAAGACCCGTCGATCCGGCTTGCGCTCCGGCACCGGCTGCGGTTCGCCGTCGCCGTCCGGATGCTGTCCCAGCTCCTCGGGGGAATTGCGGACCCACCACGCGGCGACCGCGAGCAGGACGACGAGCAGCATGCCGCCGATCCAGCCGTAGCTGGCGCGCCAGCCGACCGCGGTGATCGCCGCAAAGCAGGCCGGCGGCAGCACCGCGCCGGAAAGCGAGACGCCGAGGCCGGCGAGCGACATCGCGCGTCCGCGCCGACGGGCGTACCAGTGCATGACCAGCAGGCTGCCGAGCAGCACCAGGGTGCCCTGGCCGAGCGCCCGCAGGACGGCCAGCGAGACCGACAGCGAAACGAGCCCGGTGCTCACGGCCATGCCGCTGCAGGCCGCCGCCATCACCACCGCGGAGACCGCCAAAGTACGACGGATACCGTAGCGGTCCGCGGCGCGTCCGGCCAGCGAGGCGACCATCGCGCTGAGCAGGCTGCCCGCCGCGTAGATCCCGGCGAAGGTTCCCCGCGAAATGCCGAAGCTTTCCAGCAGGAACGGCTGGAAGACCGAGAACGTGAACGATTGCCCCGGCCCGGAACAGAAGCCCATCACGAAGGCCGCCGCGATCATGCGGCCACCGGAGAAGCGTGTCGGCCCCGGGGTCACGGCCCCGCCCCTACGCCAGCCCCGGCGGCGATGCGAGCGCTACTTGTCGCGGAGCGGTTCGAAGCGCCCGCGGATCTCCGCGGGCGTGCCGATCGTCAGGTGCGTCACGGATTCGTGCCGGAAGCCCGGCTCGATCGTCATCGTTTCGATCGGCGCGAAGTAAGAACAGCCGGAACCCGCGGGCCCCGGCTTTCCCTTGTAGCGGTAGGTCGTGAGTTTCCTCCGTCCCGGAAAATGCACGCCGATCCCGCGGCCGTCGGGACCGGTCCACGCCGCCCATTCCTCGGTGGCGTCGCGGCCTTCGTTCGGCCAGCCCGGACGGTCCTCGGAAAGCTTGCCGCCGGTCCAGGGCTTCTCGCCGGAGTAGTAAACGAGGTCGGCGAGTTTCGCATCGACGAAGACGGCCGGCAGTTCCTGGTGCCTCGGCGGATGCTTCACCTCGCCGCGGTACGAGAAGCGGTGCCGGATCGTCGCGACCGGGCCTTTGAGCGAGACCCACTGTTCCATCACGCACTCGCCCAGCTCCTCGCCGCCGGCCCAGTTGCGCGGAATGCTTTTCACGTAGAGCAAGTCCGGCTGCTCCCGCGATTCGATCACGCGGGCCGGCTTGCCCTTGTAGTCGCCGCCCTGCACCGGATTCCAGCACCATGGCTTGTCGACCCACATCGATCCGTCGGGCCTGCCGTAGAACGACTGCTGGATGAAGCGGCCGCGGTCGTGATGGTTGAGCAGGTTCGGACCGTCGGGCTTTTCCGAGAAATGAAACAC
>CALGOH010000067.1 GCA_937957985.1 uncultured Verrucomicrobiae bacterium | reverse complement strand
CGCCCACACATCAGGGTATTCCACTCGACAGCCCATATCTTTCCAATCAGGTTGCCTGGAGGATCCGGCGGCTCCCGCGGTCGTTTGGTTGCGCATCGGCAATTCCACCAACCGCGTCCTCTTTGCCTGGCTCGAGCCGTTGTTGCCAGAGATCGTCCATCAGCTTGATTCCGGCCAACGTCTCGTGGAAGTGCGGCGGGAGAGTCGCCCGAACAAATGACCGGCGGCGGACGAACGATGGATGAAACAAGTTGGCCATGTGCCGGCGTAACGTGTTCACTTTCCGCATCGAACCATGAAGGCAATCCTCCTGCTCCTGCCCGCCCTCGCCACCGCCCTCGCTCCAGCCGCCGAGAAGCCGTTGAAGCTGATGCTGATCACCGGCGGCTGCTGCCACGATTACGGCGCCCAGAAGGATATCCTCAAGGCCGGGATCGAGTCGCGCCTCCACGCGGTGGTGACCCAGGTCCACTCCGATGACAAGTCGACCAAGCCGCCGCTGCCGAACCTCGGAAATCCGGACTACGCCGAGGGCTACGACCTCGTGATCCACGACGAATGCGCCGCGGGCATCGGCGATGTCGAACTCATCGAGGGCGTGCTCAAGCCGCACATCGACGGGATGCCGGCGGTGGCCCTGCACTGCGCGATGCACAGCTTCCGCTTCGGCAATTTCCAGAAGCCGGTCGAGGTGGGTGCCGAGAACGGCAAGTGGTTCGAGTTCCTCGGGCTTCAGTCGAGCGGTCACGGACCGAAGAAGCCGCTGGATATCTTCTACGTCGACAAGGAGCACCCGATCTCGAAGGGCCTGCCGGATTGGACGACCGGTGACGAGGAGCTTTACAACAACATCATGGTCCATGAGGGCACCCACGCGCTGGCCAAGGCGAAGCAGGGCAAGAACGAGGCGGTGGTGACCTGGACGAACCTCTACGGGCCGAAGAAGGCGCGCGTGTTCTGCACCACGATCGGCCACTTCAACGAGACGGTCGCCGACGACCGCTACCTCGACCTGGTCGTCCGCGGCATCCTGTGGGGGGTCGATAAGCTCGATGCGGACGGCAAGCCGAAGGACGGGCTGGGACGTTGAGCAGGGCTTCGGGGCTCGCGCGGTCCTTCTATCGCCGGGCCTCGTCCAGTCGCTGGTCGAGGCGGGTGTTGAGGACCTTCTCGACTGCCGCAAACTCGGGCTTGCCGGAGAGATTGGTGAACTGCCGTGGATCCTTCTCCATGTCGTAGAGCATGGAATGTTCAACGTCGCGCCCCGAGTAGCGGATCAGCGCCCACTTTTCCGTCCGCAGGGCGAAGCCCCGGCCGGCTTGGATCAAGGCATCGGATCGGACCGGCGAACCCTCGGGATTTTCCAGCAACGGGACGAGGCTGTGACCCTGGATCGAGTCCGGCGTGGTGAGTCCGGCCCGCTCCGCCAGCGTCGGGTAGAGGTCGAGCGACTCGACGATGCGCTCGCAGCGCTCTCCGGCGGCACCGTCTTTCGGGTCGGCGATGATGAGCGGGACGCGGCCGCCCTCCTCCATCACGCTCATCTTCTGCCACATCGTGTGCTCGCCGAGGTGGTAGCCGTGGTCGGAAAGGAAGACGACGATGGTGTCTTCGGCGAGGCCGAGGACGTCGAGTTCTTCGAGCAGGCGGCCGACCTGTTCGTCCATGTGGGTGATGCTGGCGTAGTAGGCGCGCAGCACCTTGCGCTGGTCTTCCTCGGTGAGCTTGAAGCGGCGGGCGTTGGTGTCGTGGAGGGCCGGTTCGGGGATGTCCTCGAGATCGCCGGGGGGAACGTCGGCCAGTTTCATGTCGTCGGCCTCATAGGGCTCGTAACAGTGCCCGGGTGCGACGAGAGGGACGTGGGGACGCACGAATCCGACAGCGAGGAAGAACGGCTTTTCCGATTTCGCCCGCTGTCGTAGCAGGCGGATCGCCTCGGTGGCGGCGACCGTGTCGGCGAGCGCGGCGTCCTCCTCGGCCTCGACCGCGAGGAAGTCGCTGCCCTGGTGGTTGCCGGGGATCAGGAAGCGGCCGCCCTTGCCCTCGACCTTCTTCCAGCGCTCCCGCTGGGCCGGGATCTGCGGCGTGATGTCGTCGAGCATCAGGTCCTCGGCCTTGCCCGGCGTGAGGCCCTCCATCACGCTGACGTTGAAGGTGGAGTCCCACGACGGGGCATGGTCGGTGCCCGGGTCGCCGGTGTAGATGTGCCCGGGTACGCCCATGTGGTAGATCTTGCTGACCCGTCCGGTCCAGTAGCCGGCCTTGCGGAAAAGCTCGGGCAGGGTGACGACCCCGTCCGGCAGCGGCTGGTCGTTGCGGGTGACGCCGGTGCTGATCGGGTAGCGACCCGACATGATCGACGCCCGCGACGGACCGCAGACGGAATACTGGCAGTAGGCGCGCGTGAAGGTGACGCCGCGTGCGGCGAGACGGTCGAGGTTCGGCGTGCGGCACTGCGGATGCCCGTAGCCGCTCAGTGCCGTGTTCAAATCGTCGGCGATGAGGAAGAGGACGTTGGGGCGGTCTGCAGCGAACGCGCAGGAGTAGCTGAGTCCGAGGACCAGAAGCGGGCAGAACATGGACGGGCGGAATGGCATCAGATTGGCGAGTGATCGAAGGGATTCACCAACGAGACTCCGGTATCGGTGAAGTCACGTGTGTTGCGCGTGGCGAGCACCAGATCGTGTACTAGTGCCGTTGCCGCGAGAAGACCGTCGATGACGGCCAGGGATCGGGTCGCTTCAAGTCGCCCCCAGCGATCGACGATTTGGCTCTCGATGGGGAGCAAATCGTCGGCGTAGTTGGTTCGCAGCCGATCCAGCCACGAGTTCAGGACCCTGGCCTGTTGCGGAGAGCGTCGCTGCAGGATGTCGATGTCTTTCCGGATCTCTCCCAGCGACAGCACGCTCACCTTGTGAATCTCGCGGGCGGTTCCGGCGGCCCACCTTCGGACCGCAGGGTGAGCGCGGGCGCCTTTCCGCAACTCGCTGAGGATGTTGGTATCGAGCAGATAGCCGTTCACAGCCCGAGGGAGCGGCTTTCTGTTTCACGCGGGCGATCAATGGGCAACTCGACTTCGGGCAGGATCTCTTCCGAACTGAGGAATTCGATGAGTGAGGGCTTTGCGTCGCTCGCGCCTGTCAGGGCCTCACGCAGAATGCGGCGGTGCTCCTCTTCCGCCGAAACGCCGTGGGCCGCCGCCCGCAGCTTGAGCAGGCGGACGAGGCTCTCGGGAAGCTTTCGGACGATCAGTTGGCTCACGAGAAAAGAATGCTATCAATGATAGCGTCTCGCAAGTTTTGATTTCCGGGGAAACACTCCGCTGATTTTCAACGTGATCGTTGGTGATGGACCGGCCAGATTCGTAGCTGCGTGCCACGGGAAAGACGCCATCGGATCTGGGCGCCAGGATTCATAGCGGCAAGGTGGAAGCATGTCTTTTGGGTGGTGCCGGTATGGTCACTGATCATCGGGTTGATTTCGTACTCGGTCTTTGGATTGGGCCAGTGGACGGCGGTCACGAGCCTCAGATACTATCGCAACATGCCGCCTCACTTTGGCGAAGTGGGGGAGCGCCAGCTGAACTCTTCTGAATGCATCGAGCAACTTGCGGGGGAGGTGGGGATTTCCCGCGAGAAGCTGGCGGACATGATTCAGATTCGAATTGGCGAGGTGGGTCCTCGGGCAGGCGGCCGGTTCCTTTTGAATCACCACGTGGTCAGGATCGAGATCACCCATCCCGATCCGCAGCATGCTGAAGCCATCGGGAGGGAATTGGCTCCCGTAGTCGAAAATCGGCTTGAAGATCTTCTGCTCGATGTGAATGCCGAGGCGATCGGTGAGCTGCGCAACGAAATTGAATCGCTGATCACCGCCAGCCGATTGGATAGCGACTATGACGTGTACAAGCTTGTTCGGTTGCAATTGGAGCGCTTGAGTGAGGAGCTCAAGTCTCTGACGAATCTTTACAGCGGTCATGTCACCACCCACTTCGAGAAGCCATTCTCGGGCTGGGCGGGCGAGGTGGATCCGCGAATTCTCGTCCCCAGCCTCGCGTTCTCGATCGGAGTGCTCATCTCCGTTCCGCTTGCCTACCTCCTCGAACTGCTTTTTCCGAGGAAGCTCGAGCCAGACATGAGTGTCCGACCTCTTTTCACGCGATGATGTCCGTCACCACCCTTGAGTGCTTGGTGACGTTGCTGAGGCGCTGCTCGAGGCCCTGGAAGGGGAAGGTGAAGCGCTTGTGGTCGTAGCCGAGGAGGGTCACCAGCGTCGCGTGGAAGTCGTGGGCGCTGACCTTGCCGGTGACCGCCTCGTAGCCGATCGGGTCGGTCTCGCCGTAGCTGAAGCCCGGCTTCACGCCGCCGCCGGCCATCCACAAGGTGTAGGCCGAGGGGCTGTGGTCGCGTCCGACGTTCTTCATCTCCACGCCGCCGCGGTTTTCGCGCATCGGCGTGCGGCCGAATTCGCCGGACCAGATGACCAGCGTTTCCTCCAGCAGGCCGCGCTGCTTGAGGTCCTTGAGCAGGGCGGCGACGGGTTGGTCGATCTGCCGGCACTTGTTGGCGAAGCCGATCTTGAGGTCGGTGTCGGGGCCGGTGCCGTGCGAGTCCCAGCCCCAGTCGAAGAGCTGGATGTAGCGCACGCCGCGCTCGGCGAGCCGGCGGGCGAGCAGGCAGTTGTTGGCGAAGGCCTCCTTGCCCGGCTGCGTCGCGTAGGCCTGGTGCACGGCTTCGGGTTCCTGGGAGATGTCGAAGGCATCCGAGGCGTGGAGCTGCATGCGGAAAGCCATTTCGTACTGGGCGATGCGGGTCTCGGTCTCCGGGTCGCCGATCTCGGTGGCGACGCGCTGGTTGAGGTCGTTGAGCGCGTCGAGCGTGCGGCGTCGCAGGCTCCGCGGTACGCCGTCCGGGTTTCCGAGGTAGAGGACCGGGTCGCCCTGCGAGCGGCACTGGACACCCTGATAGACGCTCGGCAGGTAGCCTGATCCCCACACCGACTTGCCGGCGTCGGGGTTCTTGCCGCCGGAGGTCAGGACGATGAAGCCGGGCAGGTTCTGGTTTTCCGAGCCGAGCCCGTAGGTCGCCCACGCACCGGCCGAGGGACTGCCGGGCAGCGCGCTGCCGGTGTGCAGGAGGAGTTGGGCGGGGCCGTGGTTGAACTGGTCGGACCACATCGACTTGATGAAGCAGACCTCGTCGATGACCTCCTCGAAGTGCGGCAGCCGGTCGGAAATCCAGGCGCCGCTTTCCCCGGCCTGATGGAAGGGGTACTGCGAGCCAAGCATCTTCGGCACGCCCTGGATGAAGGCGAACTGCTTGCCGGCGAGGAACTCCTGCGGGCATTCCTTGCCGTCCAGCTTGGCGAGGTCCGGCTTGTGGTCGAACAGCTCGAGCTGGCTCGGCGCGCCTGCCATGTGCAGGTAGATCACGCGTTTTGCCTTCGGCGCGAAGTGGGGGATGTCCGGCGCGAGCGGCGCGGCCGGATCCTTCTTCAGCTTCGCGCCGAGACCCGTCTGCGTGCCCATCCATAGCGCGCCCAGGGCGAGCGACGACTCGCTGAGGAAATGCCGCCGGGTGAGGTGGCGCACGCGATCGTGGTGGAATTGCTCGAACAAGTTCATCGGTTCAACGCGATGTCGGAGTTGAGGAGGGTGTTGGCAACGAGGACCAGGGCCGCTTCGTCGGGAGTCTCGCCGAGCTTCGCGGACTCGCCCGGGTTGCTTTCGTAGTCCTTCTTCGCGTCCGCGTGGAGCTTGGCGAGCGTGTCGAGCACCCCGGGATCCGCGTCGCGGAGCGTCAGCATGCGGTAGCCGTGGGCGAGCTGGATGCGGAGGTCCGGACCGGCTTCCATCATGCGTTTGGCAAACGCCTGGGCGAATTCGATGTGGGCGGGGTCGTTGAGCGTGACGAGCGCCTGCAGCGGGGTGTTGGTGGTGATGCGGCGTGGCAGGCAGACGTCGCGCGCCGAGGCGTCGAAGGTGAGGAAGGCGGGATAGCCGGCGGTGCGCTTGTGGTAGGTGTAGATCGCGCGGCGGTAGCGGTCGGGGCCGGTGGAGGTCTGCCATTTCGCGCCGCTGTAGACCGAGTTCCAGACGCCTTCGGGCTGCGGGGGAAAGACGGACTTTCCGCCCATCCGGCGCTCCAGCAGTCCGGAGACGAGCAGGGCCTGGTCGCGGACCATTTCGGCGGTGAGCCGCTGCCGAGGACCGCGGGCGAGCAGGCGGTTGCGCGGATCCTTTTCGAGCAGTTCCGGGGTCGCCTTGTTCGACTGCCGGTAGGTCGCCGACAGCACGAGTTCGCGGAGGAAGGGCTTGAGGCGCCACTTGTGGTGGTCGCTCAGGCGCAGCGCGAGGAAATCGAGGAGCTCGGGGTGGCTCGGCAGCGAGCCGGAGGAACCGAAGTCCTCCTGGGTTTCGACGATGCCGATGCCGAAAACGTGCGCCCACAGCCTGTTGGCGAGCGTGCGGGCGACGAGCGGGTTGCGGTCGCTGACCAGCCAGCGCGCCATGTCGAGGCGGTCGCCGGCGACGCCTTCACCACCGAAAACCTTCGGGACGCCGGGCTCGACCAGGTCGCCGGGCGTCATGCGGTTGCCGCGGATGAAAAGCCGGGTCGGCCGCCGGGCCTCTCCCGAGCGCTCGCGCATGACCGGGATCATGGTTCCGCCGATGCCCTTGTAATCGTTCTCCAGCGCGGCGAGCTCGTCCCTGAGGGCGCGGTGCTTCTGCGAGGTGATGTGATCGACGAGTCTGCGGTCTTCGCTGGTGGCCACCCGGAAGCGCGGCAGGATGCAGCTCTGGCTTTCGTTGCAGGTGGCGCCGTGGCGGATGCGGATCTCGAGCCGCTCACCGGATTCCGGACGGGCCGGTTCGGCGGGAATGAACCAGGCCGTGCGGGGCTGATGGATGGCGGGGAACTCCCCGAAGCCACCTCCGCCACCGCGGAGCGCTTCGTTCGGTTCGTAGGGACCGGCGAGGAAATCGGCGGCGACCTCCCGGAGCGGGATCGGACGCTTCTTGCCTCCCGGCGAAACGTAGGCCGCCTCGAAGCCCGAGATCACCGCGCCCTTCCCACGCCACTCGACCGGATCGTCCTGCTCGGGGAAGATCTCGACGCGGATGAGCGACAGCGGCCGCGCCTCGGATTCGAGCACGAAGACGCCGCGGTTCGGCGTGGTGCCGGAGGACACGACCACGCCGTCCGGCTGCTGGTCGAGCTTGCCGGTGGGCGGCTCGACCACGGTCCTGTCGAAGTTCAGCGTGTCCCAGTCGTCGACCGCCAGGGCCGACTCACGCATCGGATCGTTGATGTCTTCCTGACGCTGGCGGATGAGCTTCTCCAGCCTCACCACCTCGGCCTGCTGCGAGGGATTGCCGGCCACCTTCGTCTTCGGCCAGTCGTTGTTGAGGTCGATGTCCTCGGTGTTGTTGAAGAACGCGAGGAAGCGGTAGTAGTCCTCGTGGGGAATCGGATCGTACGGATGCGCGTGGCACTGCACGCAGCCGAAGGTGGTGGCGTTCCACGCGGTCCAGGTGGTGTTGACCCGGTCGATCACCGCCGCGGTGCGGTATTCCTCGTCGTCGGTGCCGCCCTCGGTGTTGTTCTGGGTGTTGCGGTGGAAGGCCGATGCGATCAGGTCGCGGGGCTCGGGGTCTTCGAGCAGGTCCCCGGCGAGCTGCTTGATCGTGAACTCGTCGAAGGGCATGTCCGCGTTGAAGGCGTCGATGACCCAGTCACGATACGGCCAGATCTCGCGGTGGGGATCCTTCTCGAAACCGAAGGTGTCCGAGTAGCGGGCGAGGTCGAGCCACATCGCGGCCCAGTGTTCGCCGTAGGCGGGCGAGGCGAGCAGGCGATCGACCGCTTGCTCCATTGCGGATTGCGGATTGCGGGTTGCGGATTGTTGGAATGCCTCGAAATCCTCCAGGGTCGGCGGCAGGCCGGTGAGATCCAGGGAAGCGCGCCGCAACCACTCGGCGGGGTCGGCGGCGGGAGAGGGTGGGAGTTTCTCCGACTCAAGGCGGGCGAGGACGAAGCGGTCGAGTTCCTGCTCCGGCCAGGCGGACTCGGAAACTTCCGGCATTTCCGGCATGACCGGCGGCTGGAACGCCCAGTGTTCGCCCCACTCGGCGCCCTGGCGAACCCAGTCGGTCAGGATCTCGATCTCGGCGTCGGGGAGCGGATGCGGGTGGTGGTCGGGCGGCGGCATCCGGTCGTCCGGATCGTCGGTGACGATGCGCCGGATCATCTCGGAGCCGTCCGGCTCGCCGGGCACCACGACCGGTTTTCCCGACTCGCCGCGGCCGAGGACGTCCTCGCGATAGAGAAACGACACGTCGCCTGCCATCTTCACGCCGCCATGGCAGGTCGTGCAGTTCTTGGTCAGGATCGGCCGCACGTCGCGGTTGAAATCGACGGCATCGTCCGCCGCCGGGACCGTGGCGACGGTTCCCAGCGCGACGAGCAGGCGGCAGGCGGGTGAGGCGGGCATGATCTTCGCACTATACGACCGGGACGCGGCAGGCTTCCACCGGTTCGGCGTTGGATGGGGATAAGGTGAAGGAACATCCGGTGACGTCAAACCGCGATATGCTGTTCATAAGAACATTTTCAGGTTGACGTCCGCCGCCGATGTCCCTAAAAGCGGGCTTGATGAATGCGAACCTTGAATCCCCCGTCGCCGCCCAACGCCTGCCCGAACACGCGATCTACAAGCCCAACGCCAAGGGTGGCGGAGGCGTGATCCGCTTCGGCCTGAATCCCGACAAGGCCGCGGTGTTCGTCGATGCGGCATCGCAGAGCGGCGAGCGGCAGTTCGACTGGGAAAACAAGGTGACGATGAAGTGGGGCCTGGCCGACCTTGGCGCGGCGCTGTCGGTGCTGCAGGGGCGCCAGCCGCAGGCCAAGCTTTTCCACCAGTCGGAGAAGGCGAACAGCGCGTTCGAACTTCGCCATCGCGACGACCCGGACCGGGCGCCGTATCTGATGGGCGTGTCGCGGCAGGAGGCCGCCGACAAATCGGTGCGGAAGGTGACCATCCCCCTGACCCACGCCGAGGCGGCGGTGCTGGAAGAAGTGCTCGCCGCCGCGGTGCGGCGGCTGGTGGGGTGGTAGGGACGCAGGCCTCAGCTTTTGCCGTCCAGCAGGTCCGGTCGGTTGGTGCGGGTGCGTTCCAGGGCCTTGCGGTGCTTCCATTCCTGGATCTTGGCGTGGTGGCCGGAGAGCAGGACCTCGGGGACCGTGAGGCCGCGGAATTCGGCCGGCTTGGTGTAGGCGGGGGCTTCCAGGAGATTCGGATCGGAAAAGGATTCGTCCTCCGGCGAGCGCTCGTCGCCGAGGGCGCCGGGGAGGAGGCGGACGATCGCATCGGTGACGACCGCCGCGGCGATCGCGCCGTTGGTCAGCACGTAGTCGCCGATGGAAAGTTCGAGATCGACGAGTTGCTCGATGACGCGGTGATCGACTCCCTCGTAGTGGCCGCAGACGATGAGCAGGTGGCCTCCCTTCTCCGCCAAATCGCGGGCGACGGCCTGCTTGAAGACCTTGCCCTGGGGCGTCATCAGGATGACGGTGGTGTCGTCGTTTTTCAGCGCCTCGATGGCGGCGAAGAGCGGCTCGGGCTTGAGCAGCATGCCCTGGCCGCCGCCGCAGAGATAGTCGTCGGTCCGCCGGTGCCTGTCGGTCGCCCAGTCGCGTAGTTGATGGGCGCGGATCTCGACGATCCCCGCCTCGCGGGCGCGGGCGATGATGCTCTCGCTGAGAGGTGCGAGCGCGATCTCGGGAAAGAGCGTGAGGATGTCGATGCGCATGCGGTGGCGGCGAATTTCATCCGCCACGCCGGGAAAACTCAATCATCAAGCGGTTCGCCGCGAGCGTTCAGCGTTTCCATGGCCAGTAGCTGACCTCGCGGACGACGGCGCAGAGGGCCAGGATGAACTCGAACTTGTTTTCGTCCCGGACGTCGCCGCCGACCGTTCCGGCGGCGTTGGCGGTGAAATCGAGGACGGTGCCGACGACTTCGGGCTGGAAGCTCTCCGCGACCGCTTCGAGCATCTGCTCCTTGAGGTTGCCGTGTCCCGTGACGACGGATTCGTACACCTCATCATACCATGCCGCCATCCGATCGAAGTCCGGCAGGAAGTTCCGGGGCAGTTCGGGGTGGAGGGCAAAGACGGCGAAGCGTGCGGCCAGGGCGAGCATCTGGCTTTCCTCGATGCTGAAATCGGCCCGCGGCAGCTCTTCGACGGCCGCGAAGAACTCCTCGTGGTCATCGATCTGTCGGTCGATTTCCCGGCGGCGGGAGATCTGGTTTCTGAGTCGCTGAAGCAGCTTCTCACCTTTGAGCTGGGGTTGGATCGGCGGCTGTGGCGCGCGTTCCTCCTCCGCCGTTGCCGCCGGGGCCCCGCCGACCGGCGGTGGTGGCTGGACGAGTTCGTCGAGGCCGAGTTCCTGGAGTTGGGGGGTGAGGTCGACATCGAGACCCTGGCGCCTGCGCAGGCGGTCGAGGTTCTTGACCTGGCCTTTCATCAGCGTGACGAGCCGGGCCCGCATCTCCGGTCGGGCGGCGGCCTGGCGCGGGGTGAGCCCGTCGAGCAGGGGAACGGCCTGGTCGAGCAGCCGCCCGGTGAGCTGGTCGCCGAGCATCGGCTGGCCACCTGAGTCGATCGCCACGCGGTGGGACACGAAATCCATGCCTCCGACGTCCTCGACCAGGACCGGCGGGACGAGGTCCGGCTGGCTGGTGCGGGCGGGACTTTCCGGACTGAGGTCCACCACCGATTCGTCTGTTTCGCGGAGTTTCGGCTCGAGCTCGAGGAGGAAGGCGCGCAACTGGTCGGCCCGCCCCATCGAGAGCGCCCGCGCCCGCACGATTCCGTCATCGATAGTGATTCGGCCGACGACCTGGGACGGCCCTCCCGGCGACTCGGCGGGCACCAGCAGCTCGCCGTCGTAATCGCCGGACGGATCGTCCATGGGGCCCATCCGCGGGTGGCGGCGGAGCTCGTCGGCGAGGTCGGCGAGTTTCGCGGGCTTCGCTTCGAATTCGCGGGTGACCTCGCGCGTGTCGGTGCGGCGCAGGCTGAGTTCGCTGCGGGCCTTGAAGATCTCGGTGATGGCCTCCTGGAGCAGCATCATGTTTTCGAGCAGCCACTGCCGGCGATCGCCGGGCGGCGCCCCGAGGTGGTCGAGGAGGATTTCCAGGGTTTCCACCGCATCGCGGTAGCCGAGCGCGGCAAACTCGATCGCCGCGCCGCTCGAGCGCCAGCCGCCGGGCACCCGGTAGATCCAGCCGAGATGAGTGTCGAAACGCAGCGCGTTGCGCACGAAGGACGTGTCGATGATGCGGATCTCGCCGAGTTCCGGCTGGAGTAGGTCGCGGACGATCACCGAGTCGTCGTCCGCGATGCGCTGGATCTCGGTGAGCGCGACGCGGGTCGTGCGGAAGCAGTCGACGAGGAAGCGCTCGTCGTTCTTCCAATCCCTGAGTTCGCCGGCGGTGATCCATTCATCGATCAGGCCGCGGCCGTAGAGGTGCCAGACGTGGAGGGCGTGGACGTCGTACGTTTCCCCGGAACCGAGCATCTCGCGGAGCTCGGCATGGGTGAGCTTGCGCGCGAGCAGCGCCATGAGCTTGTGGATCACGCGGGCCTCCATCGGCCCGAATTGCTCGCGGTAGTTGGCCGGAGCGAAGGGATTGTGCGGGCAGTCCGCCGGGCAGGGGATGGTGGTGTTCCTCCCCTGGCCGCATTCGGCGGCGGAGATTGTCCGGTGCAGTGCGGGACATTCCCGCTGGTTCTTGCGCTTCGCTTCCCCCATGGCGCTTGGTGGCAAAGCCGGGGGCTCTTGGCCAGCGGGGACTGCCGAAAAGTGCGGCCGGGCTTCAGCCTCTGAACAGCACGAGGAGGATCAGCACGAACGCGAGCACGGCCAGCACGACGAAGGCGATCTTCCACGGGCTCTTGGGGAAGTGGGCGTAAGTGGTGCCGGTGACGGCGTTGAGCGCGCCGTTGTAGGTCTTGCCGCGGTACTGGTAGGCGATGAGCCACACCGGACAGAGGATGTGCTTGAAGGTCTTTCGCGAATACTCGGGATGGATCCGCAGGTTGCGGTAGGTGTCGCCCGGCACCTCGCGGGCGCACATGTTGCGAAGCTGGGCCTCCATGATGCCGAAGCCGGTGCGGGCAGCCTGCAGCAGCGGCACCTGATAGGCCTCGACATCCCAGCCGGAAACGTAGCGCGTCTCGTAGGGGACGAGGTCCTTGGTGGGGAAGGGCTCGAGTTTCGAAAGAATCGTCGGATCGAGCCCGCTCGAGCCGGTGACGAGGATGTCGTCGAACCAGGTCGAGACATGGCCGCGGGCGGGACGCCAGCGGATCTTCCGCTCGCGGTAGGTCTCCGTCTTTCCGTCGGGGCCGCGCCGGGTACGGGTGACGTAGTAGTAAGTCCCGCTTTCGGCCGTCCACGGGCATTCGGCGGCGCTGTCGAAGGTCCAGTAGGGCAGGTAGACGCCGTGAATGCGGTCGACGAGGTTGCGCTTCTTGAGGTCGTTGGGCGCGAACCACTTCGAGGCAAGGAACTGCTTGAGCGAATGGTAGGCCTGTTCCTTGCCGACGATCGCGGGGAGCAGCGACTCCGGGCGGATCGGCGCCTCGATGTCCTCGTAGTCGAGCATTTCCGGCGAGCCGCAGAAGTCGCAGGACTGGCCGACGTTGGCAGCGCCGCGGGTGAGGACGGCGTGGCAGTGGGTGCACTGGACCTTGCGCTCCCTGGTGTCGACCGTGGACGCCTTGTCGCCGATCTTGGCGAACATGGCGTCGAGGT
>CALGOH010000066.1 GCA_937957985.1 uncultured Verrucomicrobiae bacterium | reverse complement strand
CAAGGCAGCGGGGCGGGAATACGTCTCCGCCCTCCGGTAACGGTGGCCGTAGCTTCGGGGTCCTCCTGCAGGTCGTAGAGCATCTCCCCGCCGTCCTGATAGCGGGTATAGCTGTAACGCTCGGTGATCACCGCATCCCCCGGCCCGAAGCGGCTGTAGGCGACCTCCCGGAACGCCTGGTCCGGTTCATCGAGCAGCTTTGAAAAGTCCTTCCCCTGCACCGTCGCAGGAACCTCGAGGCCGGCCAGACGGCACAGGGTTGGGAAAAGGTCGGTGGTCTCGACGATGGCGCGGGTCGCGCCGCTCGCCTTGCCCGGCACGCGCACCATCAATGGCACCCGGGTCGCGAGATGCATCGTGTTGTGCTTGCCCCAGAAATCGTGCTCGCCGAGATGCCAACCGTGGTCGCCCCAGATCACCACGATCGTGTTGTCCGCGAGCCCGAGACGGTCGAGTTCGGCCAGCACGTCACCGGTCAGCTTGTCGACGTAGCTCGTGCACGCCAGGTAGCCATGACGCATCATCCGGTGCCACGCGTCCGAGTTCACCTCGTAGTCGGCGGGATGATAGGACGCGAATTCGCGGCTCCCCCGCAGCGCCTTGGGCGCCCCCCGGGGCCGATGGCGGTTGTCGGCGATCTGGATCCCATCCCGCTGGTAGAGATCCCAGTAGCGCTTCGGCGCGTAGAAGGGCAGGTGGGGGCGAATGAACCCACAGGCGAGAAAGAAGGGCTTCCCGTCCCTCTTGAACCGCCGCAGGTCCTCGATCGTCTTCCTCGCGACCTGCCCGTCCGCGTAGGCATCGTCTTCCACGTCCGGGCCCTCGAAGATGCGTCCGCGCTGCTTGCTCTTCGAGAGGCGGCGCGTGGTCTCCGGATCATGGCTGTCCATGTGACCGAGGCGGGGCTTCCATGGTTCCTCGCTCCAGCTTCGCTCCGCGGTGTCGTCGGCATGATGGAAGATCTTGCCATTTGAAATGGTCGTGTAGCCCGCCTCGCGGAACATCTGTGGCAAGGTCGCCACGCCGGGGGCATCCTCATCGACACGGCAATCGCCATGAAACCGCTTCGGCGTGGGCAGCATGCCGGTCATGAGACAAGCCCGCGATCCCATGCAGATCGGCACCTGGCAGTAGGCGCGGTCGAACCGCATTGCCTCGGCCGCAAAGCGGTCGATGTGCGGCGTTTTGGCCTGTGAACTGCCATAGCAACCCAACTCGGGCCTCAGATCATCGATGGCGATGAAGAGGATGTTCGGGCTGCCGCTGGCGACCGCGCCCGACGCAAGACCCGTCATCGACAACGACGCACCTGCCAACAAGCGAAGGACCTTCATGGATGAAGTTCGTAGAGCTTCGGAAGCCGCACGGCCAGCCAGGACTCGAAGTGCTCAGTCCTTCGACGGTGAGTGAATCTCAAGCGGTGTGCCGGACATCACCTCTTTCGCCAGTTCCTTCGCCTGCTTGAGGAGTTGCCCCAGCTTCCCGGGCTGGTCAGGACCGAGGTCCTTGAGCTCTCCGGGATCGTCCTTCAGGTTGACGAGGAAGGCGCTGGTGCCTGAGGACTTCTTCAACTCCGCGCGGTAGGCCTCGAGGGCGGCCTTCTGCCCGGGCGTTTCATGGTCGGTTCCGGGACCTTCCAGCGCATCCCGCCGGTCGAAGAAGATCTTCCATTCGCCGATGCTTGCGGCCTGCGGCTCCGCATGCATGCCGTGCCAGTGAAGGAGATGCGTGCGCGGATGGTTCGGCGCCTCACCGGTGAGGGTGCCGAGCACATCGACCCCGTCGATCGGCGGACTTCCCCCGCTCTTGCTCTTCCAGTCGATGCCGCACGCGCTCGACAGGGTCGGCAGCAGGTCGATCGCGCCGATGAGGGCGTCGCTGGTCCGGCCGGCGGGGATCCTTCCCGGCCATCGCACGATGCATGGGACGCGGGTGCCCCCTTCGAGCGCGCTCCACTTCGCCCCGCGAAACGGGAAGGCCGAGGAGCCCTCGCCCTTCTGGGGTCCGTTGTCGGAGGTGAAGATCACGATCGTCCGCTCGGCCAGTTTCAACTCGTCCAGCAGATCCAGGATCTCGCCGACCCGGGCGTCCAGTTCCTCGACCTGGTCACCGTAAACCCCGGAACCGGAATGATCCTTCCAATCCGGATGGGGTTCCACCGGGAAATGGACCGCCGTGTGGGGAAGATAGAGGAAGAATGGCTCGTCGCGATGCCGACGGATGAAGTCCATGGCCTCGTCGGTGAACCGCTCGGTCAGCCGACGGTTGTCGAAAGGATCGGCAACCAGTTCATCCCCCCGGTAGAGCTTCTTCGTCTGGTTGTTGCTGTGGGTGATGTGGAAGGTCCAATCGAAGCCCTGGGCGCCCGGAAGGGTCTCGGGCTGGTCGCCGATGTGCCACTTGCCCGACATCCCGGTGGCGTAGCCCTCCGACTGGAAGATCTCGGCAATGGTGAGCGCCTTCGGGCTCATGCCGTCGTGAAAACCCATCTTGTAGCCGCACACGCCCTCGGTCCACCCGAGACGCACCGGATAGGCGCCCGTGAGCAGGGCCATGCGCGACGGCGTACAGACCGTCGCTCCGGCATGATAGCGGGTCAGCCGGATCCCCTGCTCGGCCAGGCCGTCGATCACCGGAGTCTTGATCTTCGGATGGCCGTAGCATCCCAGGTCATGGTAGCCGAGGTCGTCGGCCATGATCAGGATCACGTTCGGGCGGGGCGCATCCTCCGCCCGGACCGGCGCGATGATCGGGAACGCCGCGATCGCGACAAGGCGTGAAAGGCGGATCATCTCAGTGCTTCCCCCAGGTCTCCTGCATGATGTCGTAGGCTTCCGGATCGTGTATCTTCAACTCCGCGGCCACGAAGGGATAGAAGTCGTTCCGGTAGAGGTAGGCCTCGGTCGCCTCGGCGAAGTACTCCTTGTGGTCCGTCGTGGCGTAGTGCTTCACCTGCTCTCCGGTGTAGAGCAGCACCTTGTCATAGTCGCCCCGCTTCATCGCGGCCTCGTAGGCCTTGACGATGTCCGGTTCGTCGAAGCCGAGAATCTGGTCGTGATAGGCATGGGCGAGTTCGTGCAGGATGACCGCCGGGTGCTTCAGCAACTGATCCCTCGAGAGCAGGTTCTCGGCACGGGGGATGTGTACTTTCTTCACCAGCTTAGGGTCGTAGCCGCGCTCGACCAGCCAGTCGGCACCCGGGTGGTACTGCATGTTGCCCAGTTCCGGATGGTGATGCTCGATGCGGATGCCGCAGGTGCGCATCCTGGCGAGCGGCTCCTCCGGCAGGAGGATGGCGATGCGCTGGAGGTGGTTCTCCAGCATCTTGAGGCATCGGGCTCCAAGCTCGGCATGCCTGCCTCCCGGCAGCAGCGAGTTGTCCACTGTCACGGTCCAGCCCTCCATCTCCTTGTCGGTGGTCTCGACCCAGCCGACCTTCTTTCCGCTCACCGTGCCTTCTTCGGAATCGGGACATGAGAAGGCTGGAACAGCCGCGACGAGAAGGAGGGCGATGCTCCGGATGCTGGATCGGATGGGCTTCATGGTGATGGTGGGCATGGATCAGTTGAGTGAGAAGATCGACTGGTGCATTTCGCGTTCAACCGCGCGTCCGTCGGCACCGCGCAGCTTCATCTTGACCGACATCCCCCATGTCGGCGCGAGTTCGGGGATGTCGAGGGTGACGGTTTTACCGTCGGCGGACAGCCGGGCATTCGCCACCTTCCATGTTCTTTCGTTGTGGTGCCGGGAGCCATACTGCTGCGTCCGCTTGAGGTCCCACGCCAGGATGGCCCACGCATCCGGTTCGTTGATCGAATCCGGATCGAGCGGATCGCTGAAAGTGATCTTCAGGGTTCCCGGTGAGGTCGCAAGGCCGACCGGCTGACATGCCGGCTCGCCGGTGTAGCGCACGCGGAAGAATCCTCCCGGCTCGTGCCGGTTGCCGGCCCAGGCAAACATGCCGCAGGCGTAGAGCTGGCCGTCCGCGGGGCTGAAGCGACCCCGCATCACACCGGTCGGAAACGGCTCGATCGGGAACGCGCACATCCCGCCCTGCACCCCGTCCGGTTTCCTCTCGAAGGGTACGGTGTAGATCCGGCCGGCACCGTAGGACAGGTTGAGCAAAGATCCGCGGAGTGGCTTCCACGCGGAATCTTCCGGCACCCACAGCAGCTCGCCCGGTGACCGGTCGAAGGCGTTGGTGATCCAGCACACCGGCTGGCGCATCGCCGAGTCCGACTCATCGGTCACGTCGTGGTAGCCCCACATGTTGCCGTAGAACTCGTTCCTCCCCTTCCCCTCGACCCAGTTGATCCGGTTCTTCGGGTTCCAGTTTCCCTCCTGGTCGGTGACCATGAAACTGCCGTCGGGATTCAGGCACACGCCGTTCGCCGCGCGGAATCCCGTGGCAAGGATCTCGGTCTTCGAACCATCGGCGCCGACCTTGAGCAGGGTCCCGTGATGGGGCACCAGGGCCGTCCTCCCGTGGCGGGCCGATTTCGCATAATAGAAGTTCCCCTCGTCGTCCGTCTGGAGCCCCATGGCGAACTCGTGGAAGTTCTCGGTGACCTGATGGTCGTTGTTGAAGTTCTCGATCACGTCGATCTCCCGGTCCCCATCGAGATCGCGCAGGTGGGCGATCATGTCGCGGCAGCCGACATAAACCTCGCCATCGACGATCTTGAGCCCGAGCGGTTGGAAGAGCCCCGAGCAGATGCGCTGCCATGTCAGCTCACCCTCGCTCTTGGCGATTCCGTCGACGATCCACACGTCTCCATCCCAGGTGCAGACCGCCGCACGGTCACCACCCTCGAAAAAGTCGAAGCCGGTCGTCCGCATCCATGACTGCCACGGGTTGTGGTTCGGCTCCGGGATCGTGAGGGTGTCCACGGCCCACGGACCGTCAACCTCGGCCGCAGGCTCGATCATGGTCGTCAATCGGCCGCCGAAGCGCTCGGATTTCGCGGGACCGGGAGGATCGGGCGCGGCCTCGGTCGTTTCGATTCCTTCAGCGGTGTAGCGGACGACGAGCCGCGATGGCGCGTCCGCCGCGGGAATCTCGTGAAGCCGGTTCCCGTCGCGTCGCAGCTTGAGCGCGTCGCTTCCGGGTCCCACGTCGATCACCCGCTCGAACCCACCGTCCCGGCCCAGACCGGGTGTCTCGATCAACTCGCGGTCTCCCACCGTGTAGCGCAGGACCGGCCGGTCGCCGTGAAGCTCGACGCCCTTGAAATGCACCCATTCCCGCGGCAGCGGACCGTATGGCTTGCCGTCGCGACCGAGAATCCGCTGGTCCTTGAAATCGCCGGTCGCCGGATTCGCCCACATCGGTTCGTTGGGAAACGAGAACCGGATCTCACCCACGATGCTCGTGTGGGTGGCGTGCGAGCCGTCGAAGGCGATGTTCCTCCAGTCGACGAACCGGTCTCCGGTCCAGCACGCGGCAAGCCTCATCGTGTCGTGGTCGTAGAGCATCCACGCCCGGCCTTTCGACACCCCACCCGGTCCCTCGTCGAGGCGGATCGCGATGCCCTTCTGCGCGATGTTTCCGGGAGCGACCTGCAGCGTCCAGAACATCACGTTCCCGAAATCCTGCAGCAGATACTGCGGCACCTTCCTGCCCGTCGACTTCTCCTTCTTCAGCGCCATCCCGCGCGGGAGCATCCGCAGGTAGTCCTCGTCGAGGACGGCGAGCTGGTCGTCGTTGCGGCCCTTGAAGAAGTGCTCCCGGATGTAGTGGATGACGTCGTACTTCTGCGCCGTCGAGTACTGCGGCTGGGGGACCATCTGCCCGTAGCCCTTGTCGAGCGTCTGGAGCATCCGGTAGGGGTCGGAACCGTTGTGCAGGTCGCTCTCGTGGAAGCGCGGCGCGGTCGGCAGCGAGCCCGGCGCCTCGAGGGTTCCGTGGCAGGTCACGCAGAGCTGCTGATAGATCTCGGCTCCGCGCCTGACGCTCTCGGCATTCCAGCCCGCGACGATCTCCGCATGATCCGCGACGGCCAGCGGCTGAACAAAGGCCCGCCGCACCATGAATCCCTTCCCGGCCTCCAAAAGCGGCCGAACGCCGGCCTCATCGGCGCCGGAGCCTTCCGGCATCCAGTCGAAGTCGGCCGTGTTGACGCTCGACGCCTTGCCCGAGGAAAGCAGGCCGATCTCCTGCGGCGAGAGCGCCCGCTTCCAGATCCTCACCTCCTCGAACCGCCCGTCGAAACGACCTCCGAAATCGTCCGCGGCCGACCCGATTCGCAGGATCGCCCCTTTCGGATCCGGAGCCGAGAAATCCCCGCGCCGGGCCGAGGCTTCGCCGTCGAGATACAGGACCGCCTCGCCGTCCCGCACGGCGAGGACCGCCACGTGCGATCCATCCCGGCCCACCGGCTTCGATCCGGTGATCGCGCCCTTCCATCCGATGTCGTAGGTGATCCTGCCGTTGTGGATGAAGATCGCCTTGGCACCGCGCACCCAGTTTCCTTCCGGCATGGCCATCGCCATCAGCGTGCCACCTTTCTCCGCACCGCTGAACCGCACCATCGCGGTGAAGTCACGATCGAATCGAAGACCCTCGGCCCCATCGGGAGCCACCACGCCGGTCGTCGCGCCGGACTTCCGTCCCGGAAACTTCCGCTGCCCGACCGCTTTTCCTTCGTGCCAGATGCGGAGGAGGCCCGGGCCCGAGTCCGGCTGCTCGCAGGCGATCTCGACGACGCGGCGGTTCCCCGGCGGCAGTTCCAGAACCTCATCGTCGCCCAGCAAAAGGCGGCTGTCCGCATCGGCATCGTATTCGAGAAACAGGCGGAAGTTCGTGTAGGCATCCGGAGCCCGGTAGCTCCCGGCACCACTCACCCCGTCGAAAATCGATGCCACCGTCTCGTCGAGCGGAACCGACGTCGGCGGCGGAATCTCCTGTGCGAACCCGGCAAGCGGCGCTCCCAACCACAAGGTCAGGATGCCAGCGCGCGGGGTCGGGATCATTCGCCTGCTACGGCGGCCTCGGCGGGATTCTTGCTCGCCGCTGCGGGGCCACAGCCGGCACAGCCCCGGCCGGCCAGTTCGCCCGCGATGCGCTTCGAGGTCGGCCCGACCGAGAGGCCTCCGAGACTCGTGCAGCAGTGCTCCCGCGGCATCGCCTTCGCCACGTCGTTCATCGTCTGGATCACCTCGTCCAGCGGCACCAGGTGCGCGTAGCCGGCGAGGGCCATGTTGGCGCAGGCCAGCGCGTTGGTCGCCGCCATCACGTTGCGACCCAGGCACGGCGCCTCGACCCGGTTGGCGACGGGATCGCAGATCATGCCGAGATTGTTCTGCAGCGCCATCGAGGCGGCCGCCAGTGATCGTTCGGCCGAGCCTCCCATCAGATAAACGATCGCCGCGGCGGCCATCGACGAACCCGATCCGCATTCCGCCATGCAGCCGCCCTCCTCGGCGGCGAAGGTCGCGTCACGGGCGATGAAGACGCCGATCAACCCGGCGATCAGCAGCGCGCGAACCGCCTGCTCGTCATCGGCGCCGATCGCATCGGCCACGGCCAGCACCGCGCCGGGCATGGCCCCGCACGAACCCGCGGTCGGCGCGGCAACGATCACGCCCATGGACGACTTCACCTCCATGATCGCCGACACGTAGCGGATGATCCGGTTGTTGACCTCCGCCGGCACCAGCCTCCCGGCCAGTTCGGCGGCGGTGAATCCCGGCGACTGCGAGGGCAGGATGCGGTCGGCGTATTCGGTGCCGGCCAGACCGGTCTCGATCGCGGCGCGCATGATGCCCATCACCTCCCTCATCCGCTCGACGACCTCGGCCTTGTCGACACCCCCACGCGCCGCCTCGTAGGCGATCGCCTGGTCGGCGATGCTCGAATCCTCGAAGCCATCGAGCGCGACCATTTCGGCGCAGGTCTCGAAGGGCAACGTCAGGTTGCGGCGGGAAAGGATCGGCAGCACCGCCTTGAGCACCCGCACCCGCTCGGCGCCGAGTTCGCGGGAGAATTCCTCGAGGTCCTCAAGCGCCTCGCGACTCGACAGGACCAGCAGCCCCCCTTTCTCACCCGGGTGCCACGACACCTTCTCGGCCGCCTCCGCAATCGGGTGCCGTCTCCACGCGGCTTCCGGCGGCTCCGCGGAAAGCCACAGCACGCTGAGTTCGAGATCCCCGGCCCCGGGCACGGAAACGCCGTCGATGGCGATCAACTCGATCATGCCCCCGCCGGTCGAAATCGCGTCGAGGGCATACCGACTGCCGCTCTCACCCGTCAGTTCGAGGCGGTAGAAGTTCGGATGCGGCGCGTCGTAGGACTCGTAGCGCACATCGACCTCGATGCCGGCCTCCTTCAGGGCGGTCGGATACGTCGGAAGCCGCTCGTCCTCCGGCGTCCAGCCGAGCAACCCGCTGTAGAGACCCAGGTCGGAGCCCTGGTCGGTATGGGTCGTGACCAGCGATCCGTTCGGATCGTAGCGCACGATGACCTCGTGAAACGGTTCGCCCGCGAGGTCGCGGGCGAGGCGGCCGATCCGGTTGGCGGCCGCGCTGTGCGAACTGCTCGGTCCCCGCATCACGGGACCGAGGACGTCGTTGAAGATGCTTGGAGGAAGAGCCATGGCTTTCGTTGCCGCAGTGTCGCCCAAACTGCGTCCGGGTTCAACGACAGGATCAAGCAGATTCCGATCCCCCGCAACCGGGCGCCAGCGCACCATCCGACGGTTGCCACACCGGGGAACGGTCATGACAAGCCCACTGGCTCCGTTTCCACGGGGCCGGCTCTACCTCGAAACGCTCAAGGCCGGATACTCCCTCAGCGACTTCAACCCCGAAGAGGCCACCGTCTATCTGCGGATCATCGGATACCACGCCACCGATCACGGCTTCCGGCCGGGCAAATACCGCTTCAAGACCAAGCCCGGAAGACCCCATC
>CALGOH010000065.1 GCA_937957985.1 uncultured Verrucomicrobiae bacterium | reverse complement strand
AGCACGAAGGCACGCAGCGCCGGCTGGTGGGTCACCACCAGTTGGACGAAGGTCTGTTCGGGGTCGGGCTTTGGTATCAAACGACGCCTGCCCTATTCCAGAATCGCGCCCGAGGTAACCCGAAATTGTCGAGGCAGGCGATTCGCGGCCTGCCCGGGCCCGGCACCGGGTTGCGGAAAAAAATCGAAGTTTTCCGCTAACCGGGCGGGCTCATCCGGAATTGGGGGTGTCTGTCGAAGAAGGACTTCCGCTTCCCATCATCCAATGAAAGGCTTCCCGATCCTCCTCCTCTCCGCCGCGTTGGCGGCTCCCTCCGCGGCCGTCACGGTCATCTACGAGCAGAGTTTCACCCCGGGCGCGGGCACTTCGGGCCTGAACGGAACCAGCCCGACCACCGGGTCGAACAATTGGGTGGCCTCCTCGACTTTCGAGGCGGACGGTGATTTTGGGGAGGGGCCGGGTAGTGCGACACTGGCCTTCACGCCGGTTGACGGCTTGATTTACACGCTCGATGCCTCGTTCCGCAACATGAGCCCCACGGTGAATGTGGGCGCCCCGGAGAGCGACTGGGCGGCGGTCGGCTTCGGCAAGGGACAATCGACCGGATCCACAGCTAACGACCGGTTCGTGAACAACAACCTGATCGGCAAGGCCTGGATGCTGGTGCGTGGAGCGGACACGACGGGAACGCTTGGCAACGCCACCCACCTCGGCAGTGCGATCTCGGGCACCGTCTCGCCTCTCACCTGGACGGACGCGACCCTGGCGGGCAGCTACGGTGGCGGGATGGACATGCGGATCGTTCTCGACACCACCGGCGGCACCGGGGCGTGGACGGCGACGTGGTTCGCCAAACTCCCGGCTGATGGCTCCTTCACCGAGGTTCGCAGCGCAACGACGCTGCTCAACGAGGACATCGACTCGGTCGGCGTGGCCATCTCCAACCCGGGCTTCGATGGTGACCTGACCTACTTCAGCCTGACCTCGGTTCCCGAGCCCTCGGCGGCGCTCCTCGGTGGCCTCGGACTGCTCGCCTTGCTGCGCCGCCGACGCTGAGCTTCCTCCGGACTGGGGTTTACTCCTGTCACTCCGGGTTTCGAGCCGTCGCTGAGCAATCGCTTCGCGACGTTCCGACACGGCTTGTTGCCTTCAGCCAGCAAAAATCCCACCATGATTCTTCCCAATCCATCTTCCCGCCCCGCCACGGGCCTCGCCGTGGTCTTTGGTTTCGGCATCGCCCTCGCCTCTGCCCAGACGACGATCTACGAGCAAAGCTTCAGTCCCGGGGCCGGGACCGGTGGCCTGAATGGAACCAGTCCGACCACCGGGTCGAATAATTGGGTGGCCTCTTCGACTTTCGAGGCGGACGGTGATTTTGGGGAGGGGCCGGGTAGTGCGACACTGGCCTTCACGCCGGTTGACGGCTTGATTTACACGCTCGATGCCTCGTTCCGCAACATGAGCCCCACGGTGAATGTGGGCGCCCCGGAGAGCGACTGGGCGGCGGTCGGCTTCGGCAAGGGACAATCGACCGGATCCACAGCTAACGACCGGTTCGTGAACAACAACCTGATCGGCAAGGCCTGGATGCTGGTGCGTGGAGCGGACACGACGGGAACGCTTGGCAACGCCACCCACCTCGGCAGTGCGATCTCGGGCACCGTCTCGCCTCTCACCTGGACGGACGCGACCCTGGCGGGCAGCTACGGTGGCGGGATGGACATGCGGATCGTTCTCGACACCACCGGCGGCACCGGGGCGTGGACGGCGACGTGGTTCGCCAAACTCCCGGCTGATGGCTCCTTCACCGAGGTTCGCAGCGCAACGACGCTGCTCAACGAGGACATCGACTCGGTCGGCGTGGCGCTGTCGAATCCCGGATTCGATGGAGAACTGACCTTTTTCAGACTGACGTCCAACGCCGGTGGCCCTACCCAGACGCTGCTCCATCACTGGAAGCTTGATGGCGACGCCACCGACTCCGTCGGCTCGGCGGACGGAACCGAGCAAGGTGGCGCGAGCTACACAACCGGACAATTCGGCCAGGCTGTCAGTCTCGACGGGGTGGACGATTTCGTTTCCACGGCAAGCACCGGCGATACGGTCCTGCCGGCCACCGACTACACCCTCATGGCGTGGGTCTTCTGGGATGGTGCGAATGGCAGCCGCGGCTACATCGCGGGCGGGCAGAACTCCGGCACCGATGGCGAAGTCTTCACCATGGGCAAGGCCACCGACGGCACCGACCGCATCCTGTTCCTCAACCTGCTGCCGAACGGCGGGCAGGGGAACTCAGTCACGCAATCGCCCAACGGCACGATCTCGACGGGCACCTGGCACCATGTCGCCTACACCGTGGACGCCACAAACGGCACGACGCTCTATCTCGACGGCTCACCGGTCGGAACGAATCCCACCCGCACGACCCACACCGCCTCGACCACGGTGTTCAACATCGGCAACAATCCGCAGACCGCCGCGCCGAATCCCTTCGACGGGTTGATCGACGACGTGGCGGTCTTCAGCGGGGTGCTCGATGCCACGCAGATCAACAACGCGCGCAACGGCGGCGCGGAGAACTACGCTGACGATTCCACCCCGCCGACCCTTGTGTCGAAGAATCCTGACGGAGTGCCGGGCGTGTATCCGGGTGCCAACCTGGTGGCCACGTTCAGCGAGGATATCGTGCTCACCGGTGGCGGCACCATCACGATCACCGACACCGACGACGGATCGGGCACGGTGGTGATCAACCTGCCCGCGCCGTCGCAGGTGGCGGTTTCCGGCAACGAACTCGTGATCAATCCCGCGGCCAACCTCGACTTCGGCACGAGCTTCGAGGTGGTGATCAGTGCCGGGGCCATCGAGGACACCGCCACCGCCCCGAACGCATTCCCGGGAACCACCGCGGGCCAGTGGACCTTCAGCACCGCCGCCCAGGACCTCACCGCGCCGGTCATCACCCTCAAGTCGCCGCCCGACAACGCCGTCGATGTTTCCCGCGCCTCGGACATCGTCGCGACCTTCGACGACGACATCCTCGCCGGCACCGGCGACATCACCCTAAAGGACTTGGACGACGGCTCGACCACCCAGGTCATCCCCGTCACCGACACCTCGCAGATCGGCATCAGCGGCAAGGTCCTGACCATCGACCCGGCTCTCTCACTGGCGGCAGGCCGGAACTACGCGGTGCAGATCGCCGCCGGAGCGGTGATGAACTTCAGCGATGTCGGCTTCGCGGGTATCCCGACCAGCGACGACACGACCTGGAATTTCCAGACGCTGGCCACCAGCCCGAACGTGATCTTCATTCTCGGCGACGACCAGGGATGGTACGACTACGGCTTCATGCAGCGGCCGGGCGTCGACAAGGCGGCCGTCGACCTGAATGCCTCCATCCCGCAGGTGGCCAAGACGCCGGCGATCGACCGGCTCGCCGACGAGGGCCTGGCGTTCATCCACGGCTATTCCGCGCCGGTGTGCCGACCGGCCCTCACCTCGATCATCACCGGCACCTACCTGCACCAGCACTGGGTCACCGGCAACGATCTGGTCAACTTCCGGGGGGCGGGGAACACGCGGATCGACGACACCCCCGTCGAGGCCCGCATGCAGGTGCTCAATCCGCTGCCGCGCACGCTCTTCAACGAGCTGGGTTACACCAGTTTCCAGACCGGGAAATGGTGGGAGGGCCACCACACCAACGGCGGCTTCACCCACGGCGACACCGCCAACAGCACCGCCACCGGAACGGCCCCACCCCAGTGGAGCGGCAGCCGCCCGAGCTACGTCACCGCCCGCCACGGCGACTGGGGCCTGATGACCGGGCGCGTCGATTACGTCAACGATATCGCGGCCCCGGCCCATCCGATTCCCTACGCCAACACGGTCCAGACGGTCACCGACTTCATCGACACCCAGGTTGGGGCAAGCCAGCCCTTCTTCCTGTGGTACGCGCCATTCCTGCCCCACACCCCGCACGACCCGCCGGCTGGACTGCTGTCCCAGTACACCGCCCTCGGGCTCAGCGACGCCGACGCGCGCTACTACGCCAACATCGAGCGCTTTGACGGGGGCGTCGGCGCCATTCTCGACCATCTCGACAACACCGGGATCGCCGACAATACGATCGTCTTCCTGATTTGTGACAACGGCCGGCAGTACGACCTGACCACCCTCGGCAAGCTCACCCCCTACGAGAGTGGCGTCCGGTCGCCGATCCTCGTCCGTTGGCCGGATCGCATCAAGCCCGGTGGCGCCATCGAGCCGCAGATCGTCCGCACGCCGGTCAGCATGGTGGACATGGTGCCGACGGTGCACCAGGCCCTCGGGCTCGCCACCTATCCGGAGATGCTCGGGATCGACCTGCTGGACTCTGCTGCCGTCGCGGCGCGCGGCGCCGTCTGCGGCTCGGATCACGATGTCGAGATCCTCACGCTGAGCGATCCGACGGAGTCGCTCGAGAATCGCTGGGCGGTGCGCGACGGGTGGAAGCTGATCATCTTCACCAACGGGGACAGGGAACTCTACCAACTCTACGATGGTGCCACCCCGGTCGATCCCCACGAGACGAACAACCTCGCCGCCGGCAACCCGCAACTGGTCGATGACCTGACGATGGAGATCGTCAACTGGTATGCCCCCGAGCCGAACGACTTCGATTCATGGATCGGCGATCCCGCGCTGGGAGTGGATCCCGGGCAGCAGGGACTCGAGGCCGATTCCGATGGAGACGGTCTCTCGCAGGGGATCGAGGCCTGGTTCGGCACCCATCCGGACGTGTCCAATCGCGGTATCACCACCGTCGCCCGCAATGGCAACGTCGTGACCTTCCAGCATCCCCGCAACCCGAATGCTCCGGTCGATCTGACCGGCTCCTACGAGTGGTCGGAAGATCTTTCCGCATGGTATGCGGGCGACGGAGCGGATGGTCCGCCCGGCGGTCCGACGGTGTCGGTCGGTGCCAGTCACTCCGGCCCGGTGACCAACGTGTCCGCCACGCTCAGCGGCCCGGCGCCCCGGCTCTTCCTGCGCGCACGCGTCACGCAGAACTGAGGCCCAGGGCGGGTCGCCGAGCGCTTTTCGGTGGAAGCCACCCCCTCGCGTTCAGTAAGAGGTTGCTCAGTTCC
>CALGOH010000064.1 GCA_937957985.1 uncultured Verrucomicrobiae bacterium | reverse complement strand
GATCGCGTGGTAGTCCGCCCCGGCAAGCGGGGCCGGCGCGACCACAAAGGTCATCGGGTCGGGCGTCGGGGGCGTCACGTCCACGGTGGGCGTGGTGGCCGACTCCGCGCTCGATGCCGTCGTCGTGAACTGGGAAGGCGTCTTGTCCCGTGCCGTCACCGTGTAGGTGTAGGTCGTGTTCGGATCCAGGCCGGTGTCCGTGTAGGTCGGGCTGTCCTGCCAGCCACTGTCCGTGCCCCCGGGATTGCCGCTGGTCTCGTCAAAGAAATACTCCACCCCGGTCTGATCACTGGCGGTCGTCGCCGTCATCGTGATGGTACTCTCGTTGACTGCAGCGGGCACGCTCGCCCAGGTCATCGGATTCGGCGTCGGCGCGCTGTTGTCCAGGCCGAGATCGCGGATCTGCCAGCCGTTGGAGAAGTGGTCCTGGCTCGCCCACGACGAGGTCGTCGTCAGGTTGTTCCGGACCCGCACGTTGAAGGACTGGGTCGTGGCATCAGCCACGAACAATCCGACCCCATACTGCCCCGCTCCACCCCCCATCACCTCCTGGAACAACTGCGCGTCCGTGCCGAAGACCGGGGAGCCCGCCGTCACCCCATCGCCCAGCACAAGCACCGTGTTCTGCGTGGTGCCCGCGTTGTCCGAGTACCAGATCTGGATCTGGTAGGTGTTCCCCACCGTCAGACCCGTGAAACTCACCGTGGTCCAGACGTCCGACGCCGGCGTCGCAGTGGCATCGCTGTAGCCGATCCTGCCCGACCTCTGCCCATACCGAAGAAAGGTCCGGTAGTTCGAATCCGTCACCACGTTGCCCCAGCTGCGGGACGAAATGTCGTCCCTCCTGAACAAGCTGCTGAAAAGCTCCCCACTGTTGTCCACCGCCTCGAATGTCACGCCATTGACCGTCACGTCGGTTGTGCCCGCACGACCGGTGCGCGCTTCGTGCACTGTCCCCGCCGTCGAGACATCCGTCACGCTGTTCGTTATGTCGTGCACGGTCCAATCAATGGAAGCCGCTGGAGCGGACATCGTCGAAAGGAGCATAGCGGCAGCCATCGGAGGAAGTAGCATTTTCATCGTCTCGGTGGTTGAATGAGGGTTGACTGGCTAACGAGTCCAACATCCCGGCGACTTCCCCTTCAACTGCCAATCTTCTTGCCATCCTGACTGCTTTCCATGCAGCTTCAGGCAATGACGAAGAAGGCTTTTTCCACCGTGACCGATCAGGTCACCGACAGCCTGCGCCTGGGCATGCTGGAGGGCCGCTGGCTGAGGACGTCGCCGGGGCGCAAGTAGCTCTCGGAGGAATTGGGGTGCAGTCAATGGACCGTGGAGGAGGCCACGCAGCGGCTGACCAAGGAAGGTCTGCTGGTATTGCCGGGACCCGGTCATCGGCGCCGGATCGTGCTTTCCGAACGTGTGATGAAGCCCCGCGCGCTGCGGGTGAAGATCCTGCTCTACGAGGAGGCCGACCGGAAGGCGGACTACATGGTCGAGCTTGTCCACCGGCTCCTGGATGCCGGTCACGAGGCGGGTTTCGCCGAGAAGTCGATGCAGGACCTGCGCATGGATCTGAAGCGGATCTCACGCTTTGTCGAAGCGACGAATGCCGACGCATGGGTGGTGTTCGCGGGCTCGCGGCAGGTGCTGGAGTGGTTCGCCGGGCGGGAGACCCCAGCCTTCGCGCTCTTCGGTCGCAATACCCGCTCGCCCCTCGCGAGCATGTCGCTGCAGAAGCCGGCCGCGCTCATCGAACTGGCGGACCGACTCGTGGATCTCGGGCACCGGCGCATCGTGATCCTGACCCGAGAGGAACGGCGGAAACCAACTCCCGCCTTCCTTGAGCAGCTTTTCCTCGACCGCCTCGAGGAGCGCGGAATCCCGACCGGGCCCTACAACCTGCCCGACTGGGGAGACAGTCCCGGGGAGTTCAGCCGCATCCTCGACTCCCTTTTCGCTCATACCCCCCCCAGCGCCCTGATCGTGGATCAGCCATCACTGTACGTGGCCGTCCTCCAGCATCTTTCCCAACTCGGGATCGCGGCTCCCGATGACGTCTCGCTGGCCTGCACCGACCAGAGCGAATCCTTCGAATGGTGCGTGCCCAGCATCACCCACATCGCCTGGGAGTCCCGGCCGGTCATCAACCGCGTCGTGAAATGGGCCGAGTTCATCAGCCGTGGCAAGGACGACCGGCGGAAGAACTCCAGCAAGGTACGACTCGTGCTCGGCGGCACCATCGGCCCGGCACCTCGATCCTCCATCTCCGTCCACCGCCGCCGCGCAGATCCTACTTCTCCTCCGCCCCGCCGAGGGTGACGTTGATATTGTAGGCGTTCTGCAGGTGGGCGTGCGAACGCGCGGCTTCGCCCGACTTCGGGTAGCGCTTGCAGGTGAGCTGGAAGGTGCGGATGGCTTTCTCCTTCTCTCCCGCTTCCTCGTGGGTGAAGCCGATCTCGATCGATGCCCTCGGCGCGGCGTTGTCGATGACTTTGGCCTGCTGATAGAGCAGGATGGCCTCGTTCCATTCCTTCAGCTTCCGATGGCAGGCAGCCATGGCGAAATGATTCTCCGGAAAGCGATCAACCAGCCGGTAGGTCGCGATCGCCTTCTTCCACTCGCCCTGTTTCTCGTACACGCCGGCAATCGCCCACTGGTACTCCTCCGCCCGGTCGCCGTCGATCTCCAGCAACCGGCGGTACAGCTCGTGCACCCGCGCCCAGTCGCCGTTCTGCTCGGCCAGGCCCACCAGCGCCCGGGTGCCCGCGACCTCGTCCTCGAATCGCTCGTACCAAACCCGTGCCTCGTCGCGCTTGTCCCGGGCCAGCAGCCACTCGGCGCGACGCCCGCGCAGGCCGTCGTCGGTGCCGTGGGCTTCGGCGATTTCGTCGTAGATCGCCCACACCCGGTCGGCCCGGCCGACCATCGCGTGCAGACCGGCGATCCGGTAGAGCACGCCGGGCGTCAACTCGGCCGACTGCCGCAGGCTGGCGATGATCTGATCGGCCAGCCTGCGGGCGTCGGCCTGTGTCTTCTCATCCTTCCACAGGTGCCGGATGGTCGCGACGGTCATCTCGCGGACCTGCTGGTCGAGATCCTCGCCCTCGTAGCTGGTCGCCAGCGCCTTGCGACCCTGCTCGAATTCCTGGGCGAAGAAGTGCATGCTCGCCAGCTCGCGCGACGCGTTCACGCAGGCCTCGAGGTTGGCATCGGTGCGCTCGACCTCGAAGGCGAACTCGCGCAGCAACCGCAGCTCCTCCTTCCTGTCCTGATGCAGCCGCGCGTAGTGCAACAGGTCGAGCCGCGCACGGGTGGCGATCTCGTGCTCCGGATAATCGTTGAGGATGAGCTGGAAGGATTGCGTGGCTTCCTTGACCTTGCCCATCCGCTTGTAGGCCTCGCCCATGCAGTAGGCCGCGAGCACCGCCTCGCGGCTGTCGGGCCAGTAGTCGATCACCGACTGAAAGCCGTCGCGCAGCGCGGTCTGCGGCTTCTTGAGCTTCATCATCGAATGACTCCACATGAGCTGCGCGTAGGGCGCACCCGGGCTCTTCTCGTAGAGCTGGAGGAACTTCTCGTATTCGCCCACCGCCGTTTCGAATTCCCCCTTGAGGTAGTGTTTCTCCGCGACCTTCATCTGGTAGCGCTCGACCTCGCGCATCGCCTCGTAGGTCTTGAGGTCGATCTGCTCGAGACTCGAAAGCCCCGCCGCGGCGGGCAGGACGAGAAGGATCAGGAATAGCGTGGTGAGTCGGTTCATTCGTCGTCTTCCTTGGTCGCCGCCAGCCAGCGGTCGTACTGGACGTGGGCGTAGAAAATCACGTTCACGCCGAGCTGGTAGCAGGACTCCCAGATTTCGCGCGGCACGCCGGAATGACCGTCGGCCCAGGCGTCGCCGATGTCGCCGGGATGGTAGTACGCCACCAGCCGTCCGTCCACCACCCAGCCCAGCGCGTCGGTCCGGCCGTGGTGCGCGACGTACGGCAGCTTCGGCAACGGATACGGCGCGCGATGGATCGGATGGTCGAGGTAGAGCGAGATCGGCTCCACGCGCGGCAGCACGCGACGCATCATGTCGATGAAGGCATTTCCCCACCCCGGGCTGCCGCCGTTGTCGCCGAAGAGCATGCCGTGCTGGTCGATCAGGTAGTGGCGCAGCGCCTCGATCTCGCGCGGGCTGCCGTTGGTCCCCTGCTGGCCGGTCATGTACACCAGCGGCGGGCTCGTGCGGGCGGGAAAGCTGCGCAGCCGCAGGAGCTGCAGCGGCTCCGGCCGGTCGCTGACCGGATGACCGGTGCGCACGCCGTATTCGGTGAGCAGGTTCAGGTCGGAACCGCGATCCATATCCTGATCCCAGTCGCCGCCGTCGTATTTCAGACGGATGAAGCGCACCTTGCCGCGTGCCGTTCCCTTCGAGAAGCCGGAGGCGTCGCCCTGCCCCTGACCGACCTGATAGAGGTGTTCGGTCAGTTCGAGCAACTGGAGCTGCACCTCGTTGATCGGCGGCGGGTTGAAGATCACGCTGCTGAAGGGATTGATCACGTACTTGCGCCGCTCGACCTTCTGGATCTTCACCACCTGCGTGAGCTGCGCGACCTCGCCGCCGCCGGTCGGCGATTCGTAGATCGAGCAGCCGCGGAACAGGCTGACCAGCATCAGGCACAGTCCGAAGCACAGCGAGTAGGACAGCACCGTCGCCACCGACTGACGCAGTTTCGGGCTACGGCATCGATAGTACCATGCGTCGAGGTTCAGCGGGTTCCAGACGCGGCCCTTGCCGGCTGCCCGCTGCCGGCGGCTGGCGTGATCGACCCCCCACACGACCCAGGCGAGGCCGACGAAGAAGACCACGGTCATGCCGAGCCAGAGGAAGCGCCGCGACAAGGCGTCGGCGCCCAGCACGTGCGGCAGGTAGGTGAGGAACTGCCACAGCGGGAAGACCGCGAAGCTCCAGACCGCACGCCGTTGCAGTGCCGGCCGCCGGCGTGCGCGGAAGACCACGATCCCGGCAGCGACCACCCCGAGCGCGAAGACCGCGAGCAGGAGCCAGTAGGGGGCGAGGAAGAAGCTCCAGGCGTCGAGCCATGCCAGCAGCCACAGAGCCACCGCCACAACGGCGAAGATCCGCTGGCGATGGCGAAGAAGCAGATGGCGCGGATCCATGGGAAGGGAGGTCAGACACTCCTGTCTGACCGCGGCGGTTCGGCGAAGTCAGACAGGAGTGTCTGACCTCCTTCGGCTCTCACTCCAGTTCATCGAGGAAGTTACCGGTGTCCGCATCGAGCGGATTGACCTCCGGCGGCGCCTGCTTCTCCTCG
Organism: uncultured Verrucomicrobiae bacterium; assembly: GCA_937957985.1. Classification (GTDB taxonomy): domain Bacteria; phylum Verrucomicrobiota; class Verrucomicrobiia; order Verrucomicrobiales; family Akkermansiaceae; genus Haloferula. The sequence continues at coordinate 23,736 of CALGOH010000064.1, read as the reverse complement.
CCGACCCCAAGCGTTTCGGCCGCCTCGGGAGCGGGCTCGGCGACCGCTGCGGGTTCGCCCGGCGCGGCGGCTTCGGTGGCGGGTTCGGCGGGAGGCGGCGCCTGCTTCTCGGCCGCCGGTTTCGAGGTCGATTTCTCCCGCGTCAGGTAGGGCACGACCGTCAGGGCGGCGAGGATCACGAGCAGCAGGACGCAGGACTGAACGGTCGCGCGGAAGAGCGGGTTGCCGCTGACCATGCCGAGCATCTCCTGCGGGCTGCGGCCCTTCATCTCAGCGAGAAACGCCTTCAACTCTGCGACCGTGGCCTGCGAGTTGTTGCGCAGGTTGCGAAGCTCGGCACGGGTGCTGGCGAGCGGTGGGTTGGACTTGCGGCTCATCGTTCGGAATCCTTGGTTTCGAGAATGTGGGTGATCTCCCCGCCGGCCTCGCTGATCGCCTCGATCACCGGCTCGAAGACCGCGGCCGGCGTGTCCTTGTCGATCTTCAGGTGCACACGGCGCGAACCCTCGGGCGCGTCGCCGAGGATGCTCTCGAGCTGCCCCGCCAGCGAGTCGGGAGAAATCTCCCGACCATCGAGATAGACCTTGCGGCCGCTGTCGATCGCCACCCCGGCAAGCGCCGCGGCGGCGGGCTCGACTTCGTCGATCTGCGCCGGGGTCCACTGGATATGGCTGTCGTTCTGCACCCGGGCGAGGATCACGAAGAAGATCAGCAGCAGGAACCCGATGTCGCCCATGGCGAAGGTCGGCACCGTGGCCTGGATCTTTCGACGCGGAATGATCATCGGACCCGGATGTTTTTCTCCTCGGTGACCTCGAGCGTGAGCAGGCCGCCGGCCTTGTCGATCATCCGCGAGACGTCGATCCACCGGGTGTAGGGCGTGTTCGAGGCGCTTTTCAGCACGACCACCCGATCGGCCTCGGTCCGGCGCTCGGCCAGCTCCTTCGTCAGCTGCGCGGGAAAGGTGCTTTCATCCAGCGGACTGCCGTTGAGCACGATGCTGTTGGCGGTGATCGAGACCTCGAGGTTCTTGGTCTGCTGGCGCTGGTCCTCCTGCGGCTCGGCGCGGGGCAGACGCTGGTCGTGACCTTCCTCCGGCTGCACCGAGGCACAGACCAGAAAGAAGATGATCAGGATGAAGGCGATGTCCGAGCTGGCGCTGCCCGGCGGATCGACCAGAAGCTGACCACGCTTCAGTTTCATGACTCGTCGCGCTGGAGCGTCAGGCGCAGCGTCACCACCTCGATCAACTCGGCGGCGGACGCCTCCACCTGGAGCACGAAGTTGTTGATGATGCCGGTGAAGTAGTTGAAGGCGAGGTAGGCGGGAATGCCGACGATCAGGCCGAAGCAGGTCGTCAGCAGCGCGATGCGGATCCCCGAGGCGGCGGCCTGGACGATGTTCTGCTGGCCGACATTCGCCTCGATGTCGCCGAAGGCGACGACCATCCCCTGCACCGTGCCGAGAAAGCCGAGCATCGGCGCCACGCTGGCGACGGTGGCCAGAATCGGCAGGTGCTTCTCGAGCGCCGCCACGATGTGCACGCCGTAGTTCTCCATGCTCTTGATCACCTGGCTTTCGAGCTGGGCGGGATCGTAGTTCAGGCGGCGAAGCACGAGGTATTTCCGCAGCCCGTTGGCGAGGATCGCCGGCACCGGCCCCTGGGCCGAGTCACAACGCTCGAGGGCCTCCTCGACCTTGTCCTCGGAGAGCATTTCGAGCACCTCCTCGCGCAGCCCGGAGGGATCGTGATCGAGGAGCTTGAGGCTGCGGTAGCGCTCGATGATCACCGCCAGCATCACCACCAGCATGATCAGGATGGGCCACATGAAGATGCCTCCCTCCAGCAACAGCCCGGAGGCGCCGCTGTGGAAGAATTCGGAGAGACTGGCGACGATGGTCATGGAGTAATCATTCATTCTCCAAGATTCGCCTGACGGTCGAACTCGGAAAGCAATTCGGGAAGGGCGAGACGGCCTCGTGAGTATTTCGCCGCCTCGCTTTCTGGAAAGTCCCAACGGCAGCGGTTGTAGCGGCGGAAGGCTTCGGGGATGTCCTTGGCCATGCGGTAGCTCTCGCCGGCCCAGAACAGTCCCTGCGCCGTGAGTTCCTCGTCGGGGAAACGCTTGGTGAACTCGTCGAAGGCCGCGGCGGCCTCCTTGAAGTCCTCGTTCTTGAACAGCGCCTGGCCGACCCGGAAGGCCATCCGCGGTGCCCACTCGTGGGTCGGGAAACGCTCGAGGAACTTGCGGCCGACGCTGGCCGCAACCGGATAATCCTCCTTCTGATAGAAATGCTCGCTGATGCGCAGCATGACGTTGGCGATGAGCGGGCTCTTCGGGTAGGTCGCCGCCAGGGTGGCGTAGTCCTCCAGCGCCTCGTCGAGCTGGCCGGCCTCCTCGTGGCACTGGCCCATCTTGTAGAGCGCCTCGGGGGCGAGTGGGTGGCGCGGGTGGTTGCGGAAGACGGAGCGGTAGGCGTTCACCGCCTCGTCCCAGTCCTCCAGCTCCTGGGCGAACTGACCGAGCAGGTAATCGACCCGAGGCGCATATTTCGGATCCGGGAAATCCTCGCGCACCTCGCGCAGGATGCGGCGGCCGGCCTCGAGTTCGACCATCGCCTCGTCGGTGCGCTCGAGCTTGCGGTGGCTCTTGAACAACTCGAAGTGGCACTCGGCGATGTGAAAGCGCGTCTGGATCGCCAGCTCCTCGTCGCGGAATTCCTTGCTGAAGGCCAGCGCGTCGCCGTCGGAGCCCATCGCCACCGCGATCTCGTGCTCGACCACCGGCGTGCCGTCGGGACGCTGCATGACGTTATCGAGGTAGCCGACCGTGAGCGTGTCGCCGAAGAAGCACTCGACGCCGCGCTCCGGATTTCCGGGCGTCGGCTGGTCGGCGGCGACCAGCGGGAACGATGCGTTGAAGATGCCGCTATGACTGAGCGTCTCGCTGAGTTCCAGGGTCTCCTCCTCGCAGCTCTCGGAGCGGATCCGGACTAGCGCGATGTCGCGTCCGTCGCCGAGGTCGAGGTCCGGGTCCTCGACCTGCACGTAGAGCCGCTTGCCGAGAAAGACACCCTCGACCTCCTCCTCGTAGTCGGCATCGAGCACCTGCAGGGAGCCGCGGGTGCGGAACACCGCGCCGGCATGCGCGACGGCCGCGCCGCCCGAAGTACGACGTTCATCGGAGTATTTAGCAGTCACCGTGTCGCCGCCGAGCACGTTGAGCACCGGCGTGCCCTCCGCTTGCTTCTCCTCGTCGTCGAGGATCAGCCGGCCCATGCCCCCCTTGGCCGTGACCTCGGTCGCGGGCACCACCGCCGGGCTCTTCAATCCACCGAGCTTCAGCGGCACCTGGCCGACGAAACGTCCGGCCTGCAGCGCGGGATTCAGCGATTCATCCTGAAGTTCGAGATCGCTGGAGTGGGCGGTGGAAAGCACGCACTCGACCGTCGCGCGCAGCCCCTGAGTCGTTTCCAGCTCGACCTCGACGCGGCTGCCGTCGTGCAGCGCGCGGTCGGGATCGATCACCTCGACGGTGAGCGGCAGCTGCAGGCTGGTCTCGACCGGACCGTCGCCTGTCTCCTTTTCCGGCAGGAAGGCCGGCGGCTGCCCGGGCAGCGCGCCCGACGCGAGGATCCGCAGGGTGGCGTCGCTGGCTTCGTTCACCCACACCTCGGCCTCGCGCTCGTAGGCGTGGCCGGGGAAGTTGTTCTGCTCGTCGCGGTAGCGCAAAATGACCCGTTGCCCCGGCGCCACCGGGATCGCGCCCTCGGCGTCGCCCGTCTCGATCTCGGCGACGAAGACGCCGGTGGTCGGACCGGTTTCGGTGGCGGTCACGTTGCGCCGCGAACCGTCGGGGGCCTCGACGCCGACCTCGACCTCGTCGCGCTCGAGCGTTTGATCGAGATCGTAATCGACCACTTCCGCCACGATCCGGTCGCCGGGCTCGATGCGCAGCAGCTCGTGGCGCTGACGCGTCACGTCCCCCGCCCCACCACGGCCGAAGCTGTAGGTGATCGGCGTGATCCGGCCGTCGTCATAGGTCGCGGTCAGCTTCTGTTGGAGGAGCCGGTTGCGGTTCAGTCCGTCGGCGCCGATCTCGTCGAGGTAGGAAACGGTGACCTGGTCGCCGGGCGCGAGTTCCAGGGTGTCGTTGCCGGCGAGTTCGAGGACGTCGGACTCGGTCGGGATGTGCGTTTCGCCGCCGCCCTCGACGACGACATGGTTCACCGCGACCCCGGCCCCTTCGAACTTCGTGAACTCCCAGCGCAGGTGGCGGAGCTGCAGCGGCGCCTGCTTGAGCGTCCACACTTTCTCCTCACGAACCAGGCTGCCACCGATCGGCGACCCGATTTCCGGCAGGCCCTCGACCTTCTGGAAATCGTCGGCCACGAACGGCCGGAGCGTGACGTTCGCGCTGCGGCGGTTCTCGCGGGCACGGCTGGCGGTGGCGGCGCCGTCCCCGGCGGCGACCAGCGAGACGACGACGAGCTGATGGATGCCCTTCTTGGCAAAGACATCGACCGTGCGCCCGCTCTCGCCGACCGGCAGTTCGAGGCGTCCATCGAACATCAGCGCCGTGTGACGCCCCTGCGCCGCGAAGCGCACCGCACCGTCGCGCGGCTGGACGAAGGGACCCGACCAGACGACGAGATAGGCCTTGTCACCCTCGGCCGGCGGTTCCCACGAAAGCTCGTCCACGGCCGACTCCTCCTTGGCATCAACCGCCTGCAACAGCTTCGCCACGTCCTTCCATGCGAACTTCTCCGGCAGCTTGTCTTTCGACGACTCGTAGATGCGGCGCGTCATTCCCCCGCCCCGAGGCAGCGGCAGCGGTTCGGCATCGAGCGGCGGAAACTGCGCGAGCCGATACCAGAAACGTCCGTCGTGGCTGCCGTCGATGCTCATTTCCAGCGGAAACTCGCGCTGCGGGTCGGGCGACTCGAGCGTGATGCTTTCGACCGTCCGCGGCTCCTTCATGTCAATGGTCAACGTCTTCGGCGCGGTGCCGTCCAGCTCGCTGCGCCAGCTCGTCTCGCGGCGCCGGTCGATCGCCATCAGCGGGCTGTGATCGAGCGCGGTATCGCTGGCCCGGGCACCGGCCGGCAGCTCGCCGGTGCGGATCGCCCCGACGAACACGCCGCCGTGCGCCGATCGCTCGGTCACCGGCAGGCGGACGACGTCGCCGCTGCTGGTCTCCAGCTTGATCGCGACCTCGTCGGGCTGCTCGCTGCGGTCGCGGTCGCCGTCGGTCACGCGCAGGTGGATCAGGTTGCCGGGCTTGACCTGGTTGAGCGGCCGCTGCTCGGAAAGCGTCGGCTCGCGTTCCTCGTCCTGCTCGCGGAGCTGGTCGGTGAAGCTTTCCTCCTGCTCGTCGCCGATCGCGCGGCTGGCGACCTCGAGCCTGGCGTCGGTGGCGATGCGGATCCGCGTGCCTTCGAGGATCTGGTTCTTGAACTGCTCGCGAAAGGCCTCGGGGTAATCGACCCGCACCTCGTCGGCGCCGGTGACTTGGAGGATGCCGTCGTTCGGCTTCGCCTCGCCGAGCATGGTCGGGATGTCGGCGAGGAAGATCCCGCGTCCGGCGCCGCCGCTGACCAGGTGCGAATCCTCGACGTCGCCGCCGGGCTCGGTGGTCACGCGCACCGGCAGCCGCATCTCGCCACGACTGATGCCGAGGTCGGGATCCTGCACCACCACCGCCAGCGCCTTGCCGGGCGTGAGCCAGCGCTGCGACTCGCGCCCGAGCCGGCCGACCGTGCGCAGCGTTTCCAACTGCGCCAGGTAGCGCTGCTCGATGCCATAGACCTCGGCGAGATGATAGAGCGTCGAGTCCGCGAGTTCGACCTGCGGGACCTTTTCCAACACGTCGAGAAAGATGCGTCGCGCTTCCTCGGGCTCGTCGCGGCGGATCGCCAGCAGCCCGCGCATGAACTCGGCGCGGATCGCGACCCGCGGGTCGCCGCTGGTCGCGAGTTCGGAAAACAGTTCCTCCGCCTGGTCCTCGATCCCCTGCGCCATGTAGGTCTCGCCGATGCCGAACTTGGCGTCGATCACCTCGGCCTCGTCCGGATAGAGCTTGAGCAGCGTGTTGTATTCCGAGCGGGCGACGTCGTAGCGCTGCGAGACGAGGTAGTTGCGCGCGAGCAGGAGCTGGACGCGCGCCTTGTCGCGGGTCGCGACGCGGTCGGACTCGCCGTTGCGGACCAGCCAGCCGCGCAGCAGTTCCTCGGCGCGCTCGTGATCCTTCTCCCCGCCGAGCTGGATGTGCGTTTCGGCGGCGAAAAGCACCAGCTCGACCGGCAGTTCCTCGACGTGCTGGTCGAACAGCTTGCGCTGCTCGAAATACGCCTGCTCGGCCTTGTCGCGCTCGCCGAGCCGGAGGTTCAGCACCACCTCCAGCAGCGGCGCGATGGGGCTGTCCTCGGGAATGTCCGATCCCAGGCTGCCCATGCCGGCGTAGGCGGTGCGCAGCCGCGCGCGGGCCTTGTCCATTTCCTTCTCATCGACGCCGCCGACCGAATGCAGCAGGCCGTTGTAGATCGCGGCGGCGAGGGTCATGTCGCGGCGTCGGATCGCCTCCAGCCCGAGCGGATAGATCCGCTGCCACGACTCATGGTGACGGTCGGCGTAACGGATCGCCCGCTGGGCACCGACGACGCGCTCCCACGACGGCTCCATCAGCAACGCCGCGCGCAGGCCTGCCTCGGCGCTCACCCGGCCGAGCCGCAGTTGCGCGATCGCGCGATAAACCTTCAGCTTGTCCTCGTCCGCCATCTCGGCGGACTTCACCGTGTTCTCCAGCCACCCGCGGGCCGGCCACTCACCGACGCGCCAGTCGTCGAAAGGTCGGGCATCCTGACGCTTCCGCGTTTCCTCGAGCAGCGACTCGAAAGCCTTCAAATCGCCGCCGCGGAACGCCCGGTTGGCGAGGTTCATCGCGATCGGTCCGTGGGGCGTGTCGGGTCGGGCCAGCGCTTTGCGCAGCATGGGCACGCCGGCGTCGTTCTCCATCGAATCGGCGAGATTCAGCAGACACTCGACCGAGCCGGGGGCGTCCGGGCTGGCCTCGTATTGCTCCCGCCACCAACGCTGCGCCTCGTCCTTCAGCTCGGCCTCGGCCAGCGCCCGGCCGATTCGGGCGGCGCGGTAGCGCGGCGCATCGCTCAATTCGGCGGACTTCGTCGCCCACGCGGCCGCCTTGCGCCGGTGAGCGGCGTCGCCGATTTCGACGACCCGCAGCCGGGTGTCGGGATGCACGTCACCCGGCGGAAACGAAAGCATGTGCCTCGCCGCCGCCAGCTTCGCCGCCTCGTCGGCATGACCCGCCGCCTCCAGCCAGGCCTCGGCGGCGTCGCGATCCTTCGGAAAGGCTTCGCAGTAGGATTTGTAGAATTCGTGCGAACGCTGCCGACCCTTGTCGCCGAGTTCGTGACGATGGAGATCAGCCTGACGCCGCATCACCCAGGCCTTCTGATCGGTCGTCAGCTTCTGCTTGAGCAACTCACCGCAGGCCCGCGCGCCTTCCTGGCCGCCCTTCTCGGCCCGTTGCCAGAGTCGGACGAGCGGCTCGCGCTCGAAGTCGCGGCGAGCGCTTTCCATCAACTTCCGCTTCTTCCCATCCTCGCTTTGCCAGCCCCAGAGATCTTCCCAGTAACCTTCGATCTGTGGATTCGCCAACGCGCTGGCGACGATCTTTTCGAGATCACCCCGCACCTCGCTCTCGTCGGCCGCCTGGTCGATGAGACAGGCGACGATCCGGCCCGCGCCGCGGGCGGCGGGCGACTTGTCGAGCTAGTCGCTCGCCTCGCTCCGCGAGCGGGCTGCGTCCTTGAGACGGTTCTGATAGACATCGACCGCCAACGCCTCGCGCAAGGCGGAGTCGCGGGCGGGGAAACGTCCGAGCTGACCCTTGAGGAAACTCTCGGCCCGCGCGTGGTCGTCGCCGCCCACCTCGACGTAGCGGATCGCGAGGTCGCGGGAGAAATCGCCGGCGGCCATGATGCCTTCAGCGAAACCCGCAGCGTCGTCCGGCTTCCCGGCATCGCGATACGCCTCGCAGGCACGCACCGCCGCCTCGTGAGTCACCCGGTCTCCGGGGAACTTCTCCAGGAGTTCCTTCGCCCGCTTCGCCAGTTCGGATGGCGGCGCCTTGGCGGCACCGAGTTCGCGCACCATCGCGTCCCAGCGACCCGGATCGCGGTCGAGCGACTTCTCCATCGCCTTGACCGCCTCGGCGTGCCGTCCGAGCCGCGACTCGAACTCGCCGAGCTTGAACCACAACTCGCGGCCGGGCGCGCCGTCGATCCGACCGGCCACCGCACGACCGATGCCGGCGCCGGTTTCCCATTGCTCCGCGCGGCCGGCGAGTTCCATCCCGCGCAGCGCCACCGCCGCCGACCACGGTTCGGCCGGCTTCTGTTTCAAGACTGCCAGCGCGAACTCCGCCCCCTCGCGGCCGGCTTGGGCGTTCTCCGCCCGGCGGAAACCATCGAGCGCGCGTTCGACGAACAACGGATCACCGCCGCGCCCGAGCGCCGCCCAATGGGTCGCCGCGTCGTGCGGACGCCCAAGTTCCTCGTAAGCCTCGGCCATCGCCCGATGCGCGCGGGGCGCGAAGCGATCATCCGGGAACAACTCGAAAAACTGCTTCCCCGTCGCGACCACCTCGCCGTGGCGGGCACCGGCGGCGTAGCCTTCCATCAGCCGCACCATCACCTCGGCCCGACGCGGGTGACCCGACTGCGCACGGACGAAATCCCCCGCCGTGCGGATGACCCCGAAGACGTTCTCGCCGGCCTCGCGGGCATCGAGCAACTGAAGCATCAACTCCGCCGCCTCGGGGCTGTCGGCGACATGGTCCTTGAGCCGGGCCTCCAGCGCGTCGGCATCGGCGGCGTGAAGGGTGGGCATGAGAACAAACCCGGCGAGGAACACGATGACCCCGAGGTGCAGCATGGCCTGCAATCGACCGGGAACATTGTCAAAACAGGGCCACCGCCCCCCGGACCTACCAGCCCGGGGCCGAAGGTCCCCGGAGAGCACAGCCCAGGGCAACGCCCTGGGGATGGGCCGGCTCCACCCACCGCGGGCTGAAGGCCCGCGAGAATCCCCGCCCGCCGCATGTGGCGGGCCTTCAGCCCGCGGATCCATCCCTCCCACCAACCCGGGGCGTTGCCCCGGGCTTTGATCTGACGACCCTTCGGGCCGTCGACATGGCGTTCCAGCGATCCTCATCAAAACCCTCCCTTCTTCAGCGCCTCGCCGATCTTCACCGCCTCGGCGGCGACATCGCTCTCGGGGAAATCGTGGATGATCTGCTCGAAGCGCACCCGCGCCTCCGACTTGCGGCCGAGCTTGTAGAGGCAGCGGCCGTGGTTGAAGAGGATCACGTCGAGGAAGGACGCGTCCGGATAGTCGGCCAGCACGTTCTCGAACACATCGACCGCCCGCTCGTAGTCCTGCTTCTGGTAGTAGAACGACGCCATCTTCGACACCGCTTCCCCGACCTTGCTGGAGTCCGGGAACTCCTCATAGACCTTCTTGTAGGCGACGAAGGCCTTTTCAAAATACCCTTCCCCCTGCCCGGACGGCGCCTCCAGCGCCATCGCCTCGTAGCATTCGCCGATCGCGAACTGCGCGTCGCCGCGGAACTTGCTCTCGCGCATCGAGACGATGCCCGAGTAGAGCTGAATCGCCCGGTTCCAGTCCTTGCGCTCGCGCTCGACGTGCGCCTGCTGGAGCATCGCCTCATCGACATAGGTGCTGTTAGGAAACTCCTTCTGCAACAGTTTGCTCATGTTCAGCGCGAGGTTCAGCTCGTCCATCGCGAAATAGATCCGCCACAGCTCGACGTAGGTTTCCTCGAGCAGCTTGCCGCCGTGTTTGCGCGCCTCGCCGAGCAGGTCCTCGCAAACCTGCAATGCCTCGCGGTATTTCGCCATCGCCTGATCGCGCAGGCCGAAGTCGTCGTACTGACCGCCGACCTTGGTCAGCGCGCTGGCGGTGCGGAGTCGGGTATTGAGCGCCAGTTCCTCGTCGCTGATGTCCGGCCGGCTGACCCGCATGTCGCCGAGGTTGCCCTCGATGACGCGGGCCTCGGCGATGCACTCGCGCGGGTCCTCGCCCATGTGTTCCTCGTCGAGATAGATCAAGCGCAGCGTCTGGCCCGGCTCGGCCTCCAGGCCGGCATCGCCGCCGACCGGCACCGCCGCGCGGAAAACGCCGGGCTTTTCGACCTCCGTCAACGTCACCGGCTGCGAGCGCACCTTCACCATCGGATCGATCTGCGAGCGCAAATCCTCGCCCTCGGGTCCCTCGGCCGGCTCCCCGGCGGCGACGCGCCGGGCCAGCTCCTCGTCGATCTCGTCGCCGGTCCGCTTCCGCCAGGCCTCGAGCCGCGCCTCCAGCTTCTGGGCGCCGGCACCGGTGTCGAGGTCGGCGTCGGTGACTTCGAGGTGGACCGATTTCCCCAGCACCGCGGCCTGCAAATTCTGCTCGTAACCGCCGTCGGTGATCCGCGCGTGGCCGGTGCCGACCACGGTCACCTCGTGCCGACGCGGCACGTCCTGCTGACGGTCGGCGGCGTGGGCATCGATGTACTCCACGCGGACCGTGTCACCGCCGCGGACTTCCAGCACGCCGTTGCCCTTCGCGGCGTCGGCGAGTTTCGTTTCGATGCTGCCGAGCGCGACCTTGGCCTCCTGGCCGACCGGATGACACTCGACCGTTTCCTCGTCGCCGCTGCTGCTCGAGCAGCGCACCGTCACCGCCGCGCCACGCGGCAGGATCGCGAGATCCTTGTCGTCGATGCGCACATGGAGCCGACGCCCGGCCTCGACCTTTTGCACCGCCGGCCCATCGACGGCCACCGAGGTCCCGACCTTGTCGAGAGCCTCGATCGCCCGGCCGTAGTGGCCCTGCTTGAAATGACCGAGGCCGATGTAGTAGTGCGCGTCGTTGACCTCCGGACGCGCCGGAAAGTCGCGGATCAGGCCGCGCATCACCTTGAAGCAGTGGCCGTACTGGGCGAGTTCGTAGTGGCACTCACCGCTCATCAGGATCGCTCGGACGCGCTGGTCCTCGTCGGCATTCGCCTCCACCGCCGCCGCCTCGTAGTGCTGCCGGGCGCGGTCGTGAGCGCGCGCCTCCTCATGGAGGTAGTCGGCCAGCTTCATGTGCGCCTCGAAGCGCACCGGACTGCGCGGGTAGCGATCGATGACCGACTCCCAGATCTCGACCGCCTTCTTGGTCTCTCCCAGTTCCATCCGCACATCGCCCGCCTGCACCAGCTTGCGCGCCGCGCGGTCCTCGATGATCGACCCGCGTTCCTGTGCGGCGAGCGGACCGGCAAATACCAATGCGGCGATGCAGAGGAGGCCAGCCTTGAGGAGTTTGGAAGCAGGATGAATGGGATGGGCAGGATGGAGAGGATGTTGTTCTGGATCTGATTGAAACGGGAACCATACCCGCCTCCTCGGTTTCATCAAAACTCTCATCCCATTCATCCTTCCCATCCTCTCCATCCTACAACGAAACCGAAGCGGCGCTTTCTCCAGAGAAGACCGAAACCGGCAATAATCACGCAGGAAACAGCTCCTTGATCGGCTGCGCCTCCTTGCGCACGAGGCGCATCGGGCGGCCCTGGGGGGTGATCACCTCGCGCTCGAGGTCGATGCCCAGCGCGTGGCAGACCGTGGCGTGCAGGTCCGGCACCTGGATCGGGCGTTCGGCCGGGACCATGCCGTCCGGATCGGAAGCGCCGACGATGCTGCCGCCCTTGAGGCCGCCGCCGGCCATCAGCGCGCTGAAACACTTCGCGTGGTGGTCGCGGCCACCGTTGTTGTTGATCCGCGGCGTGCGGCCGAACTCGCTGAGGACGATGACCAGCGTCCGGCTGAGCTTGCCGCTGGCGCGCAGGTCGCTGATGAGCGAGGCGATGGCGGGGTCCATCACCGCGCCGTGCGCCCGCATCGCGTCGAAGATCTGGCCGTGGTTGTCGAACCCACCGCGGTTGACCTGCACGAAGCGCACACCCTTTTCGACCAGCCGCCGCGCCAGCAACGCGCCGCGACCGAACTCGTTGTCGCCGTAGCGGGCGATCGTCTCGGGCTTTTCGTCGTCGATCTCGAAGGCCTTGAGCGCCGGGCTTTCCATCAGCTTCACGGCGTCGCGCAGCGCGACCTCGGTCGCCTTCATCTCGGGACAGCCGGTGTCGGCGACGTGGCGGGCGTTCATCTCGGCGAGGATTTCCAGCCGCTTCATCCCGCGGGCGTGGTGGATCTTTTCGGGGAACGACAGATACGGGTCCTTCTCGCCGGGGCGGCCGACGAAATACGCCTCACAGCGCTGGCCGAGGTAACCCGAACGGGCGGCCTGACCGCTGATGCTGACGAAGGCCGGCAGGTCGCCGAGCGGGTCCATCTCGTGGACCACGATCGAGCCGAGACCGGGGTGGACGATGTTGGGCGTCTGGTTGAAGCCGGTCTGCAGTTCGTACTGTGCGCGGCCGTGGTCGCCGTTGATGCCGGCGATCGAGCGCAGCAGCGCGGCCTCGTGCATCTGCTTGGCGAGTTGCGGAAAAATTTCGCTGATCTCCATGCCATCGACCGAGGTCTTGATCGGTGCGAACTCGCCCTGGACCTTGCGGCCGGGCTTCGGGTCCCAGGTATCGAGGTGGCTCATGCCTCCGCTGTTCCAGAACAGGATCACGTGGTCGGCGGTGCCGCGGCGGGTGGTGTTCGTTTCGGCCAGCAGGCGGCTGATCGGCATGCCAAGCATGCTCGCGCCGAAGACGCCGATCATCCGCCGGCGGGTCATGTGGTAGTCAGTGCATCCGGACATGGTGGAGTGGGAGTTGGTCGGTGAGGCGGGCTTCCCGATCATAGGTCCTATAGGTCCCATAGGTCCTATCTGGGGAAGGCGGTCTTCACCGATGATTCAGGGAAGGTATCGAAATTCGTTGCAGTTCAGCAGCGCCCAGCGCAGGTCGGCCATGCGGTCGGCGGGGTCGCCTTCGGAGTTGAGGATTTCCAGGGCCCGCTCCTTTTCGTGACGATCGGGCAACCGGGTGAGGATTTCGCGGTAGGCCAGCTCGACGGCCTTGCCCTGATCCTTCTCCAACACCCGGTGCATCGGCTCCAGCGGACCGACCCGGGCGGCCTCGTTGGTCAGGCGACCGTTGAGCATCATCAGCTCCTGGCGCATCGACGGCGCCTGTTCGCGGAACTCGCCCAGCCCTTCGCGCGACGGCTGACCGAACACCCGCAGGAAGTGCGCCGGCGGTGCCGGGCTGGCCATGCGCATCGCCGAGCTGAAGACCGGATTGTCATCGACCTTCCGGGTCACCGTGCGCGTCTCGTAAATCGTCCGGGTGCCGTCCTCTTCCTTCATCGCCATCGCCCTCTCGCGGGCGGCGAGACGTTCGTCCTCGGCCTGCCGCATCGCCATCAACTCGGCCTGGCTCTTGCGCTTCTGGAGGTTCTCGAAATCCAGCTCGAGGGTGCTTTCCAGATCGTAACCGTCGTTGCGCATCCGCGGCTTGGCCGCCATCGCCGGCATTTCCTGCGCCGATGCTCCCTCGACCTTCTTGGTGCCGACGGCGACCCGCACCTCGCGGGTCTCGGTGCGCAGGTTGGCGCCGGCCGGCCACTTCGGACGTTCGAGGTGACCGGCGATCGTGATGCTGTCGAACAGCGCCTCGGAAAGCATCCGCCGCGCGGGTGCGGCGGCGAAATACCGCTCGGCCCGCTCGCGCTCGCTGGCGGTGACCGCCGGCGGCAGTCCGCCGCGGCGATAGGTCTCGCTGCCGGCGATGATCCGGATCAGCGTCCGCATGTCGTAGCCGCTGGCGATGAACTCCTGCGCCAGGAAATCCATCGCCGAAGCGTGGACCGGATCATTGTAGGCCGAGAAATTATCGACCGGCTCGACGAAGCCGTGGCCGATCAGCTCGGCCCACACGCGGTTGACGAAGGCCTTGGCGAAGAACGGATTGCGCGGATCGGTGATGCGGTCGGCGAGCCGTGCCCGCAGCTCGCTGGTGCGGTAGAGGTCCTTCTCGACCTCCAAGGCCCGGCTTTCCTGCCGCGCCTCGGCCAGCACCGGATCCTTCGGCTGGTCGTCGATGGCGTCGATCAGGTCATCCAGCTCCGCGGCGGCGACCTTGTCACCCTCGCCTTCCTTGTCCTTCGCCCGCAGCGCCTCGAGCCGACGGATGTAGTCCGGCTTCTCGGAAAACTCGACCAGCTCGAAGGGATAGTGCGCCTTCACCGGCTCGCGTTTCCGGCCGGCCTCCTTGTCCTCCGGCGGCCACATCACGGACGTGTCGCGGGCCTCGATGACGTAGGCTCTGCCGCGGTCGCGGCGGCCGACGGTCCGCGTCTTGCCGAAGAAGGCGGCGAAATCATAAAAATCCTCCTGTTCCCAATCGTCGAAGGGATGGTCGTGGCACATCGCGCAGCCGATCTGGACGCCGAGGAAGATCTGCGAGGTCACCGCGCCGAGCTCGAGCGGGTTGGCCTGCTCGGCGAGGATGAAACCAACCGCCGGCGCGCTGCCCGGGCGGCCCGACGAGGCGACCAGTTCGCGGACCATTTCATCATATGGCTTGCCCTCACGGATCGCGCCGTGGACCCACGCCAGCCAGCGGTCGGCGCCGGGCTGGTTCGAGCGGATCCGCAGCATGTCGGCGAAGAACACCGACCAGCGGTCGGCGTAGCGCTCGTCCGCCAGCAGCCGATCGATCAGCTTCTGCCGCCGCTCCCTTTCCGGCCAGCCGAGGAACTCGTCGATCTCGTCGTTGGTCGGGATGCGGCCGATCAGGTCGATCGACGCCCGCCGCAGGAACGCGAGATCCTCGATCGGCGGCATCGGATGCAGATTCTCGACGCGCAGCATGTTGTCGATGACCCCGTCGAGCATCCGCGACGCCTCGGCGGCGCTGGCCGGGGCACGCTCGGGCATCGGCGCGCGCGGGACTGGCGGCGGCTCGGTCGCGGTCAAGGTCACCCCGTCCGGCCACGGCGCCCCGCCGGCGACCCACGCCACCAGCGTATCGACCTCCTCCTTTTCCAGGATTCGGCCCTTGTCCGGCATGTAGCCCTCGTCGATCGGCCGCAGCAGGATGCGGCGGGTGAAGCCGCTGTGTTCGACGTCGCCGGGGATGAAATCCTCATCGCTGCCGCCGTCGAAGAAGTCCGCCTTGTTGTCCATCCGCAGCCCGCCCTTCACCTTGTCCTCCTGGTGGCAGCGGACGCAGTGGACTTCGAGCAGAGGCTTCACCTCGCTCACAAAATCCGGCGTCGAAGCATTCAAACCAACCGGGAAGGCACCCAGGATCGGGATGAGAAGTCGGGAAAAGGAAGAGGACATTGACCGGAAGAAACCAAGTTCTCGGGTTAAGCTACAATCGCATCCCTACGACGTCACGCAGGAAGCCCTTTCCGAATCGACGGTCAGGCAAATGCATCTCGCTGTGGACAAGAGGCTCCCTGGCGCGGCCTTGGGACCACAAAGTCACCGGCCCGAAAAAGGCGAAAGCCCCAATCCATTGAGGATCAGGGCTTTCCATTGGCTCCGGCGCTTGGGCTCTAACCAAGTACCTAGTGGTTAACAGCCACCCGCTCTACCGCTGAGCTACGCCGGATTTTGTGGGATCGCCCCTGACGGGGCGGGCGGGACGATGGGATGGCCTCGCCGTGGGAGGCAAGGCAAAAATCGCCCGAAACCGCAGGCGTTCCGGGCGTAAGAACGACAAATCCTCATGGCGCTCCGGAATCCGAGGCCAGAAGTGCCGGGGTGTCTTCGTCAAGAAGGTCCTCGAAGGCCTTCCGCGGCCAACTCACCGGCTTGCCGGTGACCGGATCATCGGCGATCACCTGATCGGAATCGACGGACTCGATCTGAACCCAAACAGGCGATTCAACCAGCGGCGGCTGCGTCCTGACCACGACTGTCCGACCGGATTCCACGTTGGTCGCCAGCGAATCCAGCGGCAGTCCGGTGGCCTCCACCACATTCCTGCCCGATCCACGGAGGGCCTCGGCGAACGCGGCGGCACTGGCGGGTGCCTCGGGAAGGGAAAGGCGATCCGCCAGTCCCGGAGGCGTCACCGGATCGGCGGCCGACGATTCCAGAGGAGCGGACGCCCGCGCCCGATCGCCGGCGTGCTGGATCCGCTCGGCGGCAGCCTGACGCCAGTCGCTCGAATCGCGATCCACGTCGCGCAGCAGCGAGGTGATCTCCGTCGGCTGAACACCGCTCAGACGCGCTCCGTTGATGGCGCGGTCGAGAGCGTTCTGGGACTCGGAGATCTTCCGCAGGTTCTCCCGCTCGGCCTCCTGATCAGCGGTCAGAAAGCGTCCGGCAGCCACCGAGAGGTCAAGCTCGTCAAGACGCGCGCCCACCTTCGCGTCGAACTCGTTCCGAACCTCCTCGGCCGCGGGTCCGCCCGCAAGATGCTGGAGGCCGTAGGCGCGGGCGGTCTGGCGCTGGCGGTTCGCCTCCTCCCGGAAGGTTCGGGACGCCGCGCTTTCCACCGACTTCTCGGCGTCGCGCAGGTTGTTGACGAAGCCCTTCAGCTCGGACTGGCCGACCAGGCGCTTGTCGAGCTCCTCCTGCGCGGAAATCACCCGCTTCAGGTAGTCCTCGCCGGTCATTCCATACTTGTCGAGCGTCCGCTGGAAGGCAGTCATGTTGCCCCGGTTCTTCTCCAGCTCGATCGTCGATTCGACGAGGTCGCGGAAGGTGAAGTCATCGGGAAAACCGGGAACCTTGACACCGTTCATGTCGAGCTTGGCCATGCTGGCGGCGTCGAGTTGGCGGACGAAATACTTCGATGCCTTGGTCGCGGCGGCGTCGAGCTTTTCGGGCTTGGCGCCGGCGAGCGGGCGGCCGAGGTCGTCGAGGACGTGCTTGCCGTTGAGTTCCTTGACGAGGTTGGCGCCGTTCTCGAAGTAGGAATTGATGTAGTCGTCGGCCGGAAGCGGCTTCTTCGGCGGTTTGAGCGTGTGGTTGCCGCTCATGATGCTGTCGGTGGTGATGACCTTCTTCGGCGGTGCCTGCATTTCCTTCACCACGTGGTTGATGGTGGCCTCCGCCTGATAGGCCTCGGCGGCGTAGTAGAGGGCCTCGCCCTGCTTGTTGCGGAGGTTGAGGATGGCGCGGTGTTCCAGATCCCTGAGGATGTCCTGGCCGAGCTTCACCTTTGTCGGATCGCCGCTTTTGATGAGTTTCTCGGCCTCGCCGAGCGACTTGCGCAGGCCCGGCTGGTCGAGCATTCCCGGTAGCGGCACCTGCCCGGCCGGCATCCTGCCGTCGCGCGCCTTCTTGAGGCCGTCGATCATCTCCTTGTAGTTGTCCATCCCTTCCAGCGTGTCGGCATAGAGGTCGTTGTTGACGCGGAGCTTCTGGGCGTCGGTGGCGTTGTCGGGATCGAATCCCATGTCGCGCAGCCGCTTGTTGATGCGCTCGGCGCCGAGCTTGTTGGCTCCCTCCGCCTGGTCGAGGATATCGGAGAAGGCCTTGCGGGTTTCCGGCGGCACGCCTTCGAGGATGCGTCCGCGCAGCGCCTGCCACTGACCCGGCGTCCTGTACTTCGCATTCGCCATCTGCTGGAAGAGGAACTGACGCGAGGTGTCGAGCTGCTTCGCACTGATTCCGGCGAAGGCCCCCTCCAGCTCCGTCCCCTTGAACAGCGTGTAGATCGGATCGGTGTAGACATTGGTGTCGACCACCATCCCACTTTCCCGTCCGCCGAAAAGGTTGCGGACCTTTTCCTGAAACCGGCGGACCGCCAGTTCCGGTCCGCGACCCGGCCCGCTCAGCTTGGGGGCATTGATGGAGATGTCGTAGTCGCTCGTGAGATTGGTCGAACCGAAGGCGCTCGGCTGGATGCTGCCCCGTTCGAGACCCAGCATGTCCTCGGCCTCGTTGATGGACTCGCGGAGAGCTCCGTCCATCTGGTCGCGCCGCCACTGGTTGATCTTGTGGAGGAGCTTCTGATCCTCGGGCGTGCCGTCGGCGAGCTTCTTGAGCTGCCCCCAGTCACCCTCGACATCGAAGATCTTTTCGACGACCTCCGCCTTGTCGAGTTCGCTCAACTCGGCCCGCTCGCCGCGGAGCAGGGCGAGATCGTTGTCATTGAGCTTCGGTTCGGGAGCGACCCTGCGGAACTCGTCGATGTCGCGGCGCACCTCCTTGAGGTCATCGAGCCGGGCGCGGGCATCCTGGAGCGCGCGGGGATCGGCATCCGGGTCGGTGGCGAGATCGTCGATGGTTTTCCGGGTCTGGTCGGTGAGATCGTCGATCTCCCTGGCCGCCTTGTTGAGGTCGACCTTTTCAAATCCCTCGCTGCTCACCGGGGGGCGACCGTCCGCCAAGCGCTCGCGGGTGCCGCGCATCGCGTCGAACTCGGTGCGTGTTGGCGGCAGGCCGTCCTTGCCGAAGGCCTTGCCGCGAAGGATCTCGGCCTGACGGGGCGGCACCTCGACGGTCGGCTGGTTGCGATAGCTGTTCACCACGTCCTTGCGCTGGGAAAGGTCGCCGTTGCGGTTCCTCCGGGTCTGGATCTCGCTCTGGACCTCGCGATAGCGCTCGGCGTCCCTGCTCCCGCGCGGCGGCACGTCCTGGTCGGGATGCCGTTCCTTGATCGCCTTGGCCTCGGCTTCGAGTTCATCGATCTCCGCCTTGTTCCTGTTGATCCTCGTTTCCAGCAGGTCGTCGGCTTCCCGGAGCTCCGTATCGGTCACCGGGCGTCGCGGACGGTTCTCCCCCGCATCGAGGATTTTCCTCCGCTTGCGGGCGAGATCGATCGCCTCCGAGGTGAACTCCTCCGAGCCGTCCAGCGCGTTGAGGATCGACTTGCGGTGCTTGCTGGCGGCGAGGAATTCCTCGGGGATCTCACCGAAGCGTCCCGCGGCGGCGAGCGCCTCGCTGCGTTCGAGCATTTCCTTGAGCACCAGCTTGTCCTGCTTGCTCAGCGCGCGCAGCGCGGCGGGATCGGCGAAGTCGATGTTCTTGAGCAGCTTGCCGCCCTCCTCGATGAGCGTGGCGGTGCGCATCGCCTTGACGGCCTTGTAGGCCGCGAACCCATCGGCCCCGAGGCCGATCCCCGAGCCGACCACGGCGAAGGTCTGCGCCAGGTCGCCGAGGATCTTGCCCTCAAGTTCGGCCGCCCGGCCCGCACCGAGGACCGCGCCGGCACCGACCTCGAACTCCAGCTCTTCCTTGCGAAGCGAGTTGCCGTAAACGTCGGTGTAAACGGTGTAGGCCACGTCGGCGGCGCTCACGCCCGCGGCGATCAGGCTCGACCACATGCCGGCTCCACCGAGCGGCGCGGTGGCCACCGCGGCGGCGGCCATCATGACGGTGGTGTCGATCGACGAGTAGTCCTCCTGCGCCCGCACCGCGGATCCGAGCACGCCGAGCGACTTCACGTGGGCCCGGGCGAGCGGGTCGGGCTCCCACTGCGACTGTCGTAGTTCGCCGTCGATCTCGAGTTTCATCATGCGGGGCACGACCCGCTTGACCACCGGTTCGAATCCCATGCCGGTGAGCTTGAGGAGCCCCTTCACGTCGCCGTCGGGAACGGCTTCGGCCTGCGCCAGGCTCTGCCGCATCCGCGGTCCCCAATTACGATAGGCGTAGTTGAAGGCGCTCCATTGGAACAACTCGAAGTACTCCACCTCGGCGGGCACGCGGGTCTTGTAGCCGAGGAACTCGTTGTCGAAGAGCTGGTAGAGATAGGGATCGTCCTCGCGACCGACGTCGTCACCGGCGAAGAACTTGATCGCCTCGGCAAGCGCCGGACTCGAGTTCTCCACCGCCACCCACCAGAGCTTGTTTTCGGCGAGATACACGCGGGCCTCGCTGATGGTCCCCGAGCGGGGCTCCTCCCGATACACGGGTAGGTCGCGCATGGGGATGCGCATGAAGGAGAGCGGACTGCGCTTGGCGGCGATCAGGCCCTTCTGGCTCTCGTAGAGACCGCGCACCCGGGCGGGAGCGAGGTTGCGCCGCCAGTCGGCGATCTGCTCGTTCATCATCGTCAGGAACTCCCGCCGGAGCAGCAGCGTGGCGGCGTGATCACCCACGGATATCTTGATGGAACGAAGGCCGCCCGAGGGCTCTCGCTGCGGCAGCCACTCGTGGTAGGGCACGGTCACGCCGTTGCGCTTGGCGTAGTTGGCGATGTCGAGGAGCTGGCCGTAGAGGCCGAGGCCGACACTGTCGATGGCGGCGTTCCAGGCGAACTCGGTGAAGATGAAGTTCGTCTGCGAATCCGCCGTTCCACGGACCACGTCCTCCCAATCCTCGACCGGATGCCCGGCGAGGTCCGCCGCCGTCTTCACGGCTTCCTTCCAAAGCTGGTTCAGCTCGGATGGGGTGGCCATGACGTCGACGGTGAGACGCGCCGGCTGGATCGCGTAGCCGCTGTCGGTCTGCACGCGGGCGTGCAGCTTGTCGCCGGAGGAAGCCTCGACGACCACCTCCCCCTCGCCGAGCGATGCGAGTTCACCCGTCCCCTTGCGCATGAGGTGGATCACCGGCGAAAGGTAGGCCTTGGGGTCGTTCGGGTCGGGCTTGAGGATAAAGGGCTTCGGTGGCTCGCCCTCCTTCACGTATCCGGACGAGATGATCTCGTCGTTGTGCCCGAGCACCGCCTTGATCTCGCCGATCGACCTGGCCGCCGCTTCCAGTTCGACGACGATGCGGATCTTCTCCGGGGCGAAAGCAGGACTGAGCGCCTCCCATTCGCCGGCTTCGGCTTCCAGGTCCTCGGTAGCGGCCTGACTCTCGGCGAGTTGGCGGGCGAGTTTGAGGGTTCCCCGGAGATCCCCGAACATCAGGTTCCAGTTACCGTCGGCCTCCGCGAGCTTGAAGGGTTGGGGGCCCGGTTCGGATTCGTTCTTGATGATGGCGAGCACGAAAAGGCCTTCTTCGACGACCCCTTCCATGAGGGCGGCGGTGGTCGGATCCGGTGGCGCTTCGCCGGTGCCCGATGCGGAACCACCGGTGGCCTGGCCCGCCTGAGGCCGGGCCTCGCGGTACTGGTGCCAGGCGGCCTTGAGTTCATCGGAGTTGTTAGGATCGTTCTCGGCGCCTCTCGCGCGGATGCGGTATTCCTTCACACTGCTGCCTTCCCCGATCATGAGGTCGGGGTAGGGAAGCTTCTCGGAGGCGGGCGGGAGATTCCGGGCGACGATGAAGACCCGGCGCGTCGATTCGCCGGTCGGCCCGAAAATCGTCGGCTCGTCATCGGTGTCCCACGCCGGGCGGTCGGCGTAACGGTTCCGGTAGACCGGGTTGCCCATGAACTCACGATCGACCGCGGTCTGGTGGTCGGTGGCGTAGGCCGCGAGGATCGTCGCTCCCATCCGCATCCACACCTCCTGTCCGGTCACCCGGCCCACGGTGGACTCCCCTTCCCCCTCCGCGCGGAGGAGCGTCCCCGCCCGCCCGAGACCCTCCCGGTCCCGACCGGTGGCGCGATCCCCCACGTATTCCCAGCGCCATAGCAACGATCCATTCGGCAGGCCGCCGTGAAGCTTGAGGGTGACCTTCCGGAAGTCCGGCACGTCGCGATAGGTGAGGTCCACCTCCGCTTCGAAATCATTCGCCTTCAGCATGATCGGGGCGGCCTTCTCCGGATCGAGGAGCAGCCGGTGCTCCTCGTCGGGCGCTTGCTTCTCCACCTTGTCGGAAACGACTCCCTGGCCTTCGAATTCGAGGACCAGCTTGGGAAACGCCGGCACCGCGGGTTGGTTCTCCACCGCTTCCGCGGCTTCGGTTTCACCATCGACCCGCGCGGACTTGAGCTTGAGCTCGCGGATCCCGTCCCCGGGCTGGCGGTAGCGCAGCGTGGGCCGTTCATACCTGTCGATGTGCATCCACCCGGTGACCGGGCCGAGCACGCCATCCTGATAGAGCGTGCGCCAACTGCCGACGAAGGGCTTCCAATCTTCCTCGGTCGCCTCGCGCCCGGGTGCCTGCTCCTCCTCGCGCTCCGGCTTCTCGACACCAAGCTGCATGGCGAAAGTCGGAAAGAAGGGATCCGTCCTCATCAGGCCCAGCCTCGGCCCCTCATCCTCGTCCTCACCGAGCGGGCGCGCGGTGAGCGTGATCGAGTTGTCACCGGAGGTGATCGTGACGTCGATCGGGCTCGGTCGCGGGTTGCTGTGCTTGATCTCGACCACCATCGGCTGGTCCTCGAGGATCGACCCGGTCGCCTGAAGCCCTTCGGGTCCGACGGTATGGAGCCGCAACGACTCGATGCGTCCGACGCGGACCAGTTCGAAGCGCTTCATCGCCTCGTCCATGTCCTCCTTGTCGACCTGGACGCGGACGCGCTCGGCCGTGTCGTTGATCCTGAACTGGACGGGGGCTTGTTCCCGGCGGACGGGTCCCCCTTCCTCCTCGGGTTCCTTCAGGACGAAGAGCGTTCCGGTGCCGCCGTAGCCATCGACGGTCGCCCACAGGAAATCGTCACCAACCTTGATGTTGAAGGGGTTGTTTCTCGGTGGCCTGGAAAAGGTCGCGTGATATCGGTCGCTGATCTGCCGGATGGAGAGTTCGACACCGGTGTTGCGGCCGCCGACATGGATTTCCCACAAACCATCGAGGCGAATGTGCCCGAAGAGGCGAACCGGGCGCGGGACGGAGTGGACTTCGTTGCCTCCCTCGGCGGGTGGATCCGGCGGGGGATCCTGCGCGCCGAGCGGGAGTGAGATCAGGAGGGTGGCGAGGAGCCGGAGGAGTTTCATTTTCGAAAGCGGGGGGGACGGAGGCGGAATCACTCCCACCAGATGCGGATCCCGGTATCGGAAGAAAGGTGCTTTCCGGGAGGAAGACCGACACGCATGAAAAGCTCCTCCCCGCCCGTCTGCCACGATCCCGACTCGGGGTGAAGCGCCCGGCCATCGGCATCAAACAGGTCGATGCGATCGACCAGCCCGGCTTCGGGCCCCGTGACGCGGACCTGAAGGTCGCCCCGCGGGGGAATGACGCAGCGGAACCACTCGCGGCCGTTGAGCGGGTACTCGGCCGGTTGGTCGGGGGTGCCGGGCTCCACGTCTGTGACGCGATCCGCCGCAAGCGAGGCCGGAGCGATGGAAGTCGGACCGGTCGGACCGGCGATCGCGGGCTGGAATTCGCGCAGCATGTCGAGATCGAGTTGGTTCGTCGCCGGATCGGCATCGCCCTCGGACGGGACGGAGGCGACGAGGCGCAGGCTGGTTCCCGGCTGCCAGGCCCGCGGCACGGTGAAGCTGACCGTGACCGGTGCTCCGCGGAAAGGAGGCAGCGGGGCGAGATCACCGCCACCGATCTCGACGGTCTCGTAGAGGATCGAGACGCGGGTGGCGGGACTCGGCCGGTCGCCCGCATTGAAGGCGGCGAAGGTGAACTCCCGGGTTTCGCCGGGTTTCAAATCCCGGGGAAGCTGCGCCCCGTTCGTCGCAAGCACCAGGTCATGGGCGTCATGCCTCAGTTCGGGACTGCTGAGCTGTGCGATCCGGTCGGCCTCGTCGTTGCTGGTGGCGACATAGCACCCCTGGGTCCAGTCGTGCAGACCGTAGACATTGCACTTGTCGGCGATGAGGAAGTTGCCCGGGCCGATGCCCTCGGAATCGATGACCACCCGGTTGGCCGCCTCCGAATCGGCACTGGCATCCGCCCGGTAGCCAAGCGCCGAGGTGGGCACCTGGAAGAGATAGCGACCGAACGGAATCTGCTCC
>CALGOH010000063.1 GCA_937957985.1 uncultured Verrucomicrobiae bacterium | reverse complement strand
TCTCGTATGCGATGGTGATCTCGCTGGGCATCGTGATGCTGCTGATGCTGATGGGCAACTACAAGGCATCGATGCGCGCCCACGAGGCGCAGCGCGACGTGACCCTGCGCGTGGACTACGAGACCAAGGAGGATGCGATCCTCCGCGCGCTCGTGCCGATCACCGCCAACCGGGCGATGATGTGCATGCAGGACCAGTCCAACGCCGGAAACAACAGCTACGAGTTGCGCTGGCAGCGGATCTTCCGGGCCGCGATCGACGAGGCCATGGGCAGTGACTCGGTCGATACCAAGGTGCTCAAGCAGTTTGGTCTGCAGGACGCGATCGTTGGCAACACGGGGGATGCGACGATCTATTCGTCCGAAACCTTCTGGGCGTACGACACCTACAACCGGAGCAAATACACGATGTCCGGGATCAACCAGGACTTCGGCCAGAGCTTTCCTCCGCCACTCGAAAGCGTCACGTCCCAGGTCAATGAAAGGGACGATGTCTGGCCGATCATCAGCTCCAGGAAATACTATGGAGCGCTTGCCGCCGATCGGGTCGGTGCCGACGTCGAGGAGTATCCCCAGTTCAATGTGATTCCGTATCCCCAGATTCGTTTCGGGTATGCCCAACCGGGGCAGCCATTCGTGGCGAAGAGGAACTGGTGGGCCTTCAGGATGGATCTCTCCGCCCACCAGCGGAACCAGACGAAGCTGACCAAACGCGAGCGGAACTTCGTGCTCTCGATCTACGAGGTGCCTTCCCAGTTGGCGATTTCCGCCGAGGCCTTCACCGTGCTCGGCGAACACGCCGACGGCAGCCAGTGGCAGAACTTCAACATCCAGGGCGGGGTGTTCTCGAGCCGCGCGCGGGTCGGTTCCGGGCTTGCGCTGGAGCGCGTGTCCGGCCGCCACGGGGTCGAACTCGGCTCGGATGTCACGGTCGGTGACAACCCTCTCTTCAGCAACGACACCACCAATACCGGTGACCCGTTCGCGCCGGGTGTCCGGGAGCGCTACGAGTTGGACAACGGCAGCTTCATGCCTGTGTCGCTCGCCTCCGAATCGGGCCGCGCCGCCTTCGTGCCGATCAACCGCGGGGTCGATTTCTTCGACCGATACGCCCACGCACCCGAGACCAACACGGTCTCCCCGACGACATGGAACGAGTACTCGGTGGGGGCCCTCCAGTGTGCGATGAACCTCGACATCACCGAGGTGCCCGACGCCGACACCTCGTTCCCGTCCGAAATCACCTTCCGCTACTTCAAGAACGGGATCCGGGAGGAACTCGTGATCGACATGGAGGAGGGTGCCGACGCGGGGCTTCCGCCCGGATACATCTACTGTGCCGACGAGCACGAAACCGTCTTCTTCGAGTATCCGGTCGATGTGGCCTACGGCAAGAACGGCACCTACTACTTCGAGCAGGGCGTCAGCGGCAACGTGACCTTCAACAACGCCCGCTTCGGCGACCCGCTGGTCGGCGTCTTCAAGGCCGGCTACTACCGGCCGAGCTATCCGTTCGAGATGAAGCTGCTCCACGACACCAAGCCCTGTCTCGAGGTCTATCCGGAGAGGATTCCGAATTTCCTCGGGCAGATCGGGGCGGACGGAACGGACGTGAACCACTCGCTTTCGGTCAACGTCGATTACGTCGGTTCCGTGTTCCTCCAGAAGCCGTCGATTCCCTGCACCGAACTCGACTATGGCGTGATCCTCAACGAGTGCGCGGACCTGACCGGCTTTTCGAAGGGTTTCTCCCTCGTCACCAACCTGCGTCTCTACATCGCGGATGATTTCAACACCGCCGAGGCCACGCCACCGGTTGGCAGTGGGCTGCCGACACCTTACTATCCTCCCTGCTCGCTCTTCGCTCCCGAGAAGCGTTACGGGGCGGAGAACGATCCCTACCAGCTCAAGCTCAGCGGACAGTTGGGCAGTCTCGCGGGCGGCCGCGAGTCCTCGGCCGAGTCGGTGCACCTGCTCGATCTCAAGACCGCCACGGAGAACGACGTGGCCCATGACAAGATCCAGGTGAACCTTTCGCCGATCGAGCACCCGGCCGCGCTGCCGCCGGTGATGATGATGAACTGGCTGGTGGTGCTCGAAGAGCGTCGCGAGGAACACTACGACAACTCGA
Source organism: uncultured Verrucomicrobiae bacterium (assembly GCA_937957985.1). Lineage (GTDB taxonomy): Bacteria > Verrucomicrobiota > Verrucomicrobiia > Verrucomicrobiales > Akkermansiaceae > Haloferula. Next base: position 1,547 of record CALGOH010000063.1, on the reverse strand, counting down.
CCTACGCCAAACCGTGAGGCCTCAGCCCTCCGGATAGAGGATGCGGCCGCAGTTCTCGCACTGGGTCACCTCGGCGCCGGCGTTCACTTTGATCAGGGTGGCGGGGACCAGGCGGACGTGGCAGCCGCCGCACTGGCCATCGTGGACCTGGGCGACCGCGAGGCCGTTCTTCTTCTTCATCAGGCGGTCGTAGAGCGAGCGAAGATCGTCGTCGATGCCGGCGATCGCCTCATCGCGGAGGCGGAGGGTTTTCTCCGCCTCCGCCTCGAGGTTGCGGCCTCTCTCGGCGATGTTCGCGAGATCCTCATCGACCACCTTCCTGCTCTTGGCGAGCGCGGCCTCCGCCTCGTCGAGCGTGGCGCGCAGCGAGTCGGCCTCCTCCATGAGCTCGAGCTGGCGGGTTTCGAGCCCGTCGATCTCCGCCTCGTAGCGCTGGACCTCGTTGCCCAGAGCCCGGAACTCCTCGTTCTTGCGGGTCTCGAACTGCTGTTGCTTGAGGCGCCCGATCGTCGTCCGCCGCGTTTCGATGTCCAGTTCCAGGTTTTTGGTATCGATTCCGTTTCGCTGAAGCGCGGCCTTGGCGTCGGCGACCGCCCGCTCGTCGGAGGCCAGGCGTCCCCGCGATCGGGACTCTTCCGCCGGAAGGGCCGCGATCCGCTTCTCCAGTTCGAGAAGGCGGCGGTCACGGTCCTGAACGACGAGAAGATCCTGAATCGATGCGAGCATGGGCGTTTCGTAGCGGCTCGGGCCGGGGCGGGCAAGCTCCGGACGGGTGTTGCATTCCGGGCGGGGTCCGGGTCATGCTGCCGGTGCCGATGGATGACCCCACACCGGAGACGGAAATGGTGACGATCCGCTGCCCGGGTTGTGGCCAGCGTTTCAAGGTCGGTCCCGAGCTTGAGGGCAAGATGGTCGAGTGCGGCACCTGCGACCATCGTTTCCGGGTCGAGGAAAGCGTGATGATGCGGACCAGGAAGTTCTACCCGGGCGAGCATCGGGACACTTCCCTGCAGCGTTTCAGCCGCGTGCCCTTGAGGAGCGTGCCGACGCCGGATTTTCAAGCGGTCGATCCCCCGCCCGCGCCCGACCGGCGGGCGATGGTCGAGCCGGTTTCCCCGCTGCGGGTGATTCTCGGACTGGCCGGGGTTGCGGGCGCGGTGATCGTGGCCTTGATCCTGATGTTCGGCGGTGCGCCGGGCGGGATCCTGGACGGGGCATCGATGGAGAAGCGGCTGGTGCTGTCCGGATTCACCGGCCTGATCGCCTGGGTTCTCCTGGTTCTTGCCAATCCCGGCCAGCGGCTCAAGGGACTCGGAGGGGGCCTCGGGATTCTCGTGATCCTGCTGGCGATGCCGTTTCTTTTCACCCAGGGACTCCCGTCTGACGACGCCGAGGCCAATGCGATCAATCCGGTCGCCGGTGAAGACGACCCGGCCACCACCGGCAACGACGTGCCCGATGATCCTTTTGCCGAACTCAAGGAGGAGATGGGATACGACCGGGTGGTCAAGGCGCTCGAAACCTACGGGATCGACGGCGAGAGCCAG
>CALGOH010000062.1 GCA_937957985.1 uncultured Verrucomicrobiae bacterium | reverse complement strand
GCGATCCCGGGGAGCGGGACGACGGCGTGACGCTCGGCGTGCAGATCGACCAGTTGCCGCACCTGCCCGACTGGCTGCCGGGCTGGGGGGTGCCGGGCGACCTGGAGCGGCGGGCGGAGTGGCTGATTCGCTCCCTGCCGAAGCATCTGCGGCGGGCGTGCCAGCCGGTGGCCGATCATGCCCGCGGGTTTGCCGACCGCTGGTGGACCGCGCCGCGCGACCGGGGAGTCGGCGAATGCCTGGCGGCGTTCCTTTCCGAGGCGAGCGGCTTCGAGATCGGTCGGGACGATTTCGAGTGGTCGCGGTTGCCGGACGATCTGGTGACGAAGGTCTGGGTGTGCGACGACGAGGGCGGGGAGATCGCCCTGGGGACCTCGGTGCCGGAGCTGCGCGAGCGGCTGTCGGCGATGGTGAAGGAGCGATTCGAGGAATCGGCGAACGAGGAGTGGGAGAGTTCGGGGTGGACCGGTTGGCCGGAGATGGAACTGCCGGAGGAAATCGAGTTGGGCGGATCGCTGGCGTTTCCGGCGCTGGTGGACGAGGGCAAATCGGTGGGCACGCGGGCCTTTTCCTCGAGGGTGGAGGCGGCCGAGTCGCACCGGGCCGGCGTGGCACGGTTGCTGATGCTGGCCCAGCCGGAGCAGCGCGCCTGGTTGAAGAAGAAGCTCCCGTTGGGAATGATGACCAAGGTCGAGCTCCCGAGGCTGGTGGTGACGATGGACGAACTGCTGGCGGTGGCGGCCGAAGGAGCGCTCGGCGAGGGCCGGATCGGGACGGCGGAGGAGTTCGCGACGCGGGCGGAGAAGGCACGCGGCGAATGGTGGCCGGCGGGTCAGCGGATCGGCGGGGCGCTGGAGGAGGCGCTGTCGGCGGTGACCGAGGTGCGGCAGTGGATTCACGATCATCGCGACGACCGTCATCTGGCGCCGGTGGCGGAGGATCTGGAGGAACAGCTTGCCTGGCTGCTGCGGCGGAACTTCGCGTGGCGCGCGGGACATGGTCGGCTGGTCGACTACGGTCGGCACCTGCGCGGAATCCGGTCGCGTCTCGGGAGGATCGGCAGCCTGCCGCTGGTCAGGGACCTGGAGAAGATGGAGCGGGTGCGCGGGTTCTGGGAACCGTGGTTCGCGGAATGGACGAAGCGTCCCGACGACCCCGCGCTGTGGGGCCGCGGCTGGCTGCTGTGCGAGTTCCGCATCGCGACCTTCGCCCCGGACGTGCCGGTGCGTGAGAAGGTTTCCGCGAAACGGCTCGAGGCCGGGTGGTGATCTACGATCCGGGCAGTAGATCGCGGACCTGGACGCTTTCCCACCAGTCCTTGAAGCTGCTGATGAAGACCTCGTGGTCGGGGTGCGACTGGTAGGCGTCCTGGTCGTCGATCGAGTCGAAACGCATCGACAGCGCGTAGTCCCAGGAGTGGTCGATGACCGGACGTTCCATGACCGGCGCGGGGGTCGCCCAGATGCCGCCGGCCACGAGGTCGATTTCGAGCAGGGCGGCGAGGCCCTTCTCGAACTTCGCGCGGTCGGCGTCGTTCTTGTGCTCCGGTTTCAGCCAGAAATAGACGTGATGTTCCATGGGGGAGACGCTAGCCGGGTCGCCGGTCGCGGGCAAGGGCGGGACTTGATGCGACGGAGTGGCTGTGGGAGGAAGAGAGCATGCGCGGATGGTCGGTGTTCTGGATCATGGCGGCGGTTGCCTTTGCCGACGAGCCACCGGTCCGGGTGGCCGACTCGGCGCGGTTGCATCTGGTGGTGCCGCCCGGGTCGCCGCCGCTGGAGGAGGTGCGGGCGTGGCCGGGATCGGTTTCCGATGGCTCGTGGCTGGAGGATGCCGCGGATCGCGAGCGACTGAGCGACGTGTCGATGCCCATCGACTGGTGGCGGTGGCGCGAGCTGCGGCTTTCCTTCGTGCCGACGGCGGACGGCGAGGTGGAACTGCGGCTGAACGGCCCGTGGGCCGAAAGCTCGCCCGGCGTGCTGTGGCGTCAGGAAGTGCTGTGGGATGACTTCGTGGCGGCGGGAGCGGAGATCGGAAATGGCGACTTTGCCGAGGGCATCGATGGCTGGGAATCCCCGTGGGCCGAGTATCCGCAGGCGGACGATTGGCCACTGAACGGAAAGGAGGTGGGGGCGTCCTGGCACGGTCGGCCGCTGGTCCGGAAGCTGCCGGTGAAGAAGGATCGGCCGGTCGAACTACGGTTCCGGGCGAAGGCGGCGACACCGGAGGGATTCCGCGAACCGAAGCGGCTGGGCGATGACACGCCGGCGCATCGGGCGTGCGCATGGCTCAAGCGCGGGGTGAACCTCGGCAACGGCTGGGAGGCGGAGCCGGGGACCTGGGGACTGCGATACACGGTCGAGGACATCGATCGGATCGCGGATGCGGGTTTCGACCACATCCGCGTGCCGGTGGCCTGGCACTTCCATTTCGAGGACGGGAAGATCGGAGGCGATCTGTTAGGTGAACTCGAGCCGGTCATTCGAAGGGCGCTGCAGCGGGAGTTGGTCGTGCTGCTCGACTGGCATCATTTCGAGGCGCTGTGCGAGTCGCCCGGAGAGCGGAAGGACGAGTTCGTCGAGGGCTGGAGGCGGATCGCCGGACATTTCTCCGACTGGCCGCCGCGGTTGTTCTTCGAGTTGCTGAATGAACCGAACGGCGCGCTGGGCGGGGATGTGCTCAATGACGTCCACGCGGCGGCGCTGGCGGGGATCCGGGAGTCCAACCCGAAGCGGATCGTCGTCGTCAATCCCGGCCACTGGGCGACCGTGGGCGCGCTGGGCGCCCTGCGGATTCCGGACGACGAGGATCGCGTGATCGTGAGCGTGCATTGCTACGAGCCCTTCGAGTTCACCCACCAGGGGGCGGGATGGGTCGGCTTGGAGCCGCTGGAGGGCGTGGTGTTTCCCGGGCCGCCCTCCGAACCGCTGGCGATGCCGCTGGCCCTGAAGGACCGGTTCGGGATGAAGGCGTGGCTGGAGGCTTACAACTCCCGCCCGACGTCGCTGAACCCGTCGTCTTCACGCGAGATCGACCGCTTGCTCGGAGACGCGGCGGCGTGGTCGCTGACCTTCGGGCGTCCGGTGCATCTCGGGGAGTTCGGGGCCTTCGGCAAGGCCGACGCCGCCTCGCGGTTGCGCTACGCGCAGGCCGTGGCGGCGGCGGCGGACCGTCACGGCATTCCCTGCTGCTGGTGGGAATGGAAGGCGGGATTCGCCTGCTGGGAAGGGGAGCGGTCGCCGATCATCGAGGTGCTGATGCGGTGAGGGAAAGCTTGAGGATGCGTCCGATCCGGCGGACGATGATCGTCATGGTTTGGCGCGGAGCTCTTGTCGCCGTCGGAAGCCTCGCATGTGTCGGTTGCGGGAGTCTGGCGAGGAATGCCGCGCTTTCCCAGCCGCCCGCCGAGCAGGCGCTCGATCCGGTCTCCGGCGCGGGGAACCTGGCGATGACCGCCTTTCGCGCGACCGCTGTGGCAACGGTGCGCCAACCGGTGACCTCGGTCCGGACGGGAATCAGCCTGGGCTGGTCGAGATCCCGCGAGGTGGTCGTGGGCAACGTGCCCGTGAGCAGGGAGCCGGAGATCCCGCCCGAGCACCCGCCGGGCAGCGATGGATTTGAGCGGCTCCTCGACCGCGAGGGCCTGCCCCCCGCCAGGCCGGGAAAGGTGAGCTGTCTGGTCGATGGTCCCGCCTTTTTCGGCGAGTTCGACCGCCTGATCGCCGGGGCACGGAGGTCGGTCGACGTGCAGGTGTTCATCTTCGACAACGACGACATCGCCTGCCGCTATGCCGACCGCTTGAAGACGGCATCGGAGCGCCTGAAGGTTCGGGTGATGTTCGACGACATGGGCAGCAACTGGGCGGCGGTGGCGGCACCGGAGACGCCGCGCCCGGAAGGCTTCGAACCGGTGGCGGACATCGGCCGGTATCTGAGGAAAGGATCGGAGGTCCACGTCCGGCGCACCCTCAACCCGTGGCTGGTCGCCGACCACACCAAGCTGATCGTCGTCGATGATGAGGTCGCGCTGCTCGGCGGGATGAACATCGGCCGCGAGTATTTTTCCGAGTGGCACGACCTGATGGTGCGAGTCGACGGACCGGTGGTTCGCGATCTCGCCCGGGACTTCGACCGCCGTTGGGGACGGGCGGGACCGTTGGGAGACCTTTCGTCTTTATTTCCTCCCCGGCATGTCGCCGAGATTCCGGTCCCGCCCGGTGCAGGCGGTGTTAGACTGTTGAGGACCGACTCCGGACGGGGGCGCATGGAAATACTGCGCGCCCACATCGCGGCGATCCGGTCCAGCCGGGAGCGGGTGTGGATCCAGACGCCGTACTTCGCATCCGACGAGATCGTGCGGGCGGCGGCCGCGGCGGCCACGCGCGGCGTCGATGTCCGGGTGATCCTGCCGGATCGCAACGACTCGGCCGTGATGCACGCGAACCATCTGGAGACCGCGCGGGAGCTGATCGACGGGGGAGCCGCGGTCTTCCGCTATCCCGGCATGACCCACATGAAGGTGATGCTCTGCGACGACTGGGTCACGTTGGGGTCGGCCAACCTCGACACCCTCAGCATGCGGATCAACCGCGAGCTCAACATCGCCTTTCGCGAGCCGGCCGCCGTGAGGGAGGTTGAACGGCAGGTTTTCCAGCGAGATTTCCGTAGATCTCGTCGAATCCAGCGTGACGAAACGATCTCCCCGGTGGCACCGCTGGCGGAATCGATCGCCGACCAATTGTAGGAATTCCGCGGCATTCCCTTGCAACAGGGGCCGTCGATCGGCGTATCTAGGCGCGTGAAATCCGTCCCGCTGTTCCTGACACTCCTGGCCTCGGCCGCCTTCTCGGCCGACCGCCCGAATATTCTCTTCATCTTCTCCGACGACCACGCGCTCAACGCGATCTCGGCCTACGGTGGTCCGCTCAAGAACGTCGCGCCGACGCCGAACCTCGACCGCATCGCCGAGCAGGGCGCGATCTTCACCCGCTCCTACTGCAGCAACTCGATCTGCGGACCCTCGCGCGCGGCGATCCTCACCGGCAAGCACAGCCACATCAACGGCTACGTCGACAACAACTCCTCGACCTTCGACGGCAGCCAGACGACCTTCCCGAAGCTCTTGCAGAAGGTCGGCTACCAGACGGCGCTCGTCGGAAAGTGGCATCTCGTCTCCAAGCCGCAGGGCTTCGACTACTGGGAGGTGCTTCCGGGTCAGGGCAGCTACTACAATCCGGACTTCCTGCAGCAGGAGGGCGGGAAGAAGCAGTACACCGGCTACTGCACCGACATCATCACCGAGCGGGCGCTCGACTGGCTCAAGGACGGCCGGGACAAGGACAAGCCCTTCGTGCTGATGTGCCAGCACAAGGCGCCTCACCGCAACTGGTCGCCGGCGCTTCGCCACGCCGACCTGTGGGACGGCGAGGAACTTCCCGAGCCGGAGACGCTTTTCGACGACTACGCGAACCGCCACCCCTCGCTGAAGGAGCAGCGGATGG
>CALGOH010000061.1 GCA_937957985.1 uncultured Verrucomicrobiae bacterium | reverse complement strand
GCTCTGGTCGCCGCCTTCTCGGCCACCGCAGTGCATGCCCAATCCATCCTGCTTTTCAGGGATGACTTCAGCCGTGCCGCCAGTACCAACCTCAATGCCAGCACCGACGGACAGAGCGGCACCTTGGCCCCTCTCACCTGGGTCGAGCAGAACTACGTGAGCAGCGCCGCCGCGATCAACAGCAGCGGCCAACTGGTGCTCGATGGCCTTACCGACGGAAACAGTGGCGCGGTGGTCTGGCCGGATCACAACTTCATCGGAATCAAGGGCTTCACCGTCACGATGCAGATCGATAGTGCTGGCTCAGGCGGCGACTTTCGCCACAATTGTTTCGGGATCGGCTGGTCGGCGGCCGACATCGCGGCGATCCCCGGAGCCAGCGTGAGCAACGTCCGCCCGAATGCCGATGTTTGCATCGCCTACGACACCATTGGCGGCACCACCGGTTTTTACGTTTATGAGGACGGTGCAGGCGTCTCCAATACCGCGGTGGCGGGGTATCCGGCGGAACTCAAGGCCGTATTCACCTTTGCCGACACCACCGATGGAACCACGATCAACTATGATGTGTACTTGAACGGCGGATCCCCGGTTTACTCCGGATCGACGACGTGGACCGGCACCGACCAGAATTACATCGGATTTTCGAGCAACTACACCACGAATGCCATTGTCGATTATGTCGAGGTCAGGGAGTTGCTTGACCCTATCGTCAAGGATGACAACACCGACGACCTCAACCTCGGCACAAGCTGGGTGGGCGGCACGGCACCGACATCGAGCGTGCTCGGTGTGTGGGACAGCACGGTGACCGCCCCCAACACCACGGTGCTGGGCGGCGACCTGACCTGGGGAGGTATCGTCGTTGAAAATCCTGGTGGTCTTGTGACCATCGGCGGGGCCAACACCCTGACGCTCGACGGACCCGATACTGCAATCGACCTCGGCAGCGCCGACACCGCCGACCTGACGGTCGGTTGTGATCTCGTGCTCAGCGGGTCGAGCATACTGGACGTGGCAACAGGCCGGACCATCACCGTCTCTGGAGCGATCTCCGGCAGCTCCGGTATCGACAAACAGGGGGCCGGGACGGTGATCTTGTCGGGCTCGAACAGCTACGTCGGCGACACCCGCGTGATCGCTGGTACCGTGCGGTTGGGGGCTTCGGAAGTCATCCCCCATGGCGGGGGCGGGGGTGCCTCGGGCAACGTCACCGTCAATGGGACCCTAGATTTGAACACCTTCTCCGAATCCCTCAACGGCCTCAGCGGAACCGGCGTCATCGACACCGTGGCCGGTGGGACTCCGACGCTGACGGTTGGTTACAATGGCCAGTCGGGAGCATTTGAAGGAATCCTTCAGAACACGTCGGGGACCCTGAGTTTCGAAAAAATCGGCAACAACACCATCGATCTTGGAGGTGCGAACACCTACAGCGGTTCGACGACCGTTACGGGCGGCACGCTCCAGGTCAGCCATGCCTCCGCCCTCGGAAACACCAGCGGGGTTTCGCTTGCCGATGGGACCTCGTTTGTCCCGGATCTGGATGGCTTCACCACCAGCGCGCCGTTCACTCTCGACACAGGCGGCACGACCTCGTTCATCAGCGTGCCGATCAACGGAGACGGGAACGGCGCTGACAAAACGATGACCCTGAACGGCCCAATTTCCGGAGATGGTGATTTGGTTTTCACCGACCTTGACGGCTCCGGCAACAATAGTGACGGGATCATCGTGCTTGGCGCCGCGAGCAGCTACACAGGCGACACGACCATCGACACCTCCGGCCTGTTGGGCAACAACACCATCATCCGGAGCGGGACGACGAACGCCTTGCCGACCACCACGGTGCTGTCGCTGCTGGGTGCGCAGGGACAAGGCGGCGGGCGTCAGGTGACCTTCGACCTGAATGGGAACGACCAGACTCTCGCCGGTCTGCAGAATGTGCTGCAATTCGACCGGAGGCAGTTGGTGACCTCTTCCGGCGCTGCCACCCTGACGGTGAACAATGCCGCTGATTTCTCTTTTGGCGGAGTTGGCACGGGTACGGGCAACGACGGCTTCGCTCGGATCCAAGGCGCCATCTCCCTGGTCAAGTCGGGAGCAGGCACCTTCTCCCTCGCCGGCACCAACACCAATACCGGCAACACCGCCATCAACGAAGGCGAGTTGAGAATCGGCAATGGAGGAACGACCGGGGCACTCAATCCCGCCACCGACATCTCCATCGCGAGCGAGGCCACCTTCGGCGTGAACCGCAGCAATGCCGTGGTGCAGGGAACCGACTTCAGCGGCAACCCGCTCACCGGCGACGGTAATTTCGCGCAGCGCGGCACCGGCAGCACCACCCTTAACCTGGCGAACACCTACGCCGGCACGACCACCGTCGATGCCGGTGCGCTGGTCGTGGAACACGCGAGCGCGCTTGGCACCACCGCCGGGGGGACCGTGGTGAACGGAACCACCAGCAGCGGCTCGGCCAACGCCCGGCTCGAACTCACGGGCGGGGTCACGGTCACCGGTGAATCCCTGACCATCAGCGGAAGCGGCAGCTTCCTCGGCGCACTGACCAGCACCAGCGGGAACAATGTGTGGGCCGGTCCGGTCACCATCGGTGCCTCGGGTACCCGGCTCGGCGCCTCCCCGGGAGCCAGCCTCGAAGTGAGCGGAGTGATCGACAGCGGTGCGGTCGCAACCGGGCTGATCATCCGCCCTAATGACCTGACCGGTTCCGTGATCCTTTCCGGAGCCAACACCTACCTCGGAACCACGCAGGTGCTCATCGGCGTGCTGCAACTGGCTGGCGGCGACAACCGCCTGCCCGTGGGAACGACCTTGAATCTGGGCAGCTCGAGCTCCAATCCCGGCGCCGAATTCGATCTCAACGGCAGGAACCAGGAAGTGGCCGGTCTGGAACTCTCCGGCAGCGCCGACCCGACGAAGAATACGATCAACAATTCCTCCGGCACTCCTTCCACGCTCACGGTCAACACGCCGGCGGCCACGCCTTCCACCTTTGCCGGCATCCTGACGGGCAATCTCTCCATCGCCAAGTCCGGTCCCGACACGCTGTCCCTCACCGGAACCAGCAACGCCTATACCGGAAACACCACGGTGAACGAGGGGACGCTCAGCCTCAGCGGAATCAATCCGAGCAACGAGTCCTCCACGGTCACGATCGCGGCATCCGGGGCGACGCTCGACCTCGGCTTTGCGGGTACCGACACGGTGGACCAGCTCTTCATCGGTGCGACGCAGATGGCGGCCGGGGTGTATGGACCCTCTGCGACCGATATCCCGCAGATCACCGGCACCGGCACGCTCACGGTGACCACCGGGCCGGTGACGGATCCCTTCGCCGACTGGGCGTCCACCGGCACGCTGGGTCCCGTGACCTTCGAGGGCGACACCAATGCTGACGGCGTGCAGGACGGGATCGCCTTCCTGCTCGGCGTCGCCAATCCCGACGACGATGCCACCGGCAATCTGCCGGGGGTCAGCGAGAACGGCGGCGACTTGGTGATGGCGTTCAAGTGCCTGGCCGGAGCTGAACGTGGAACCGCGGCGCTCACACTGGAGTACGACGGTGATCTGGCCGGCACATGGCTCAGCGTGGCGGTGCCCGGGGCGCAAGGAGCCCCCAATCCGATTGTCGAAGCCACCGCCAGCGGCACGGTCAGCTTCGTGGCCACCGATGATGGCACCAATGCCAACGGCGACGCCATGCTCGACATCGTGGCGACCATCAGCGACGCCACCGAGTCGGCGGCGGGCAAGCTCTTCGGGCGCCTTCAGGCCACCAACCCCTGAGGAGGCTCCGGGTCGAATCAACCATCAAGCATCCCCCGCGGCGCATCTGCCGCGGGGGATGTTCTGTTTGCACCGGCATCGTGGAGTCTCCGAACCGCGAAGACGCCGGGATGCGAAGGTCGGGTCGGTGCCGCTTCTGGAATGTCGCCGTTTTTGGCGCATTAGCGTCTTCGCGATTCAGCTTTCCCATCCGGGTGCCCGAGCCGTTCGACGAGGGCGGATCACGCCTCGCACCACCGGGAAATGGGCTTCGAAACCGCCTCGATCGTGGGGATCGGAGCGGTTTTTCGTCCCAGCGTGCCAAATTTCCCCCCGATGGGGGATAGACGGATTTCTTTGGCTGTTCCTAGGGTGAAGAATCCCATGCTGGGAGAAGTTGGCCGTGTCTCGGCCCTCTCTCGCGCGATTGAAGCCCCAAACCCCGATAAAACCATGAACTCCAGATTACCCCTGTTCCTCGCTTTGTTCATCCCGGCGGCATTGCCCGCTGAAACGCTCGTTGCTGGCTGGGATTTTTTTGATTCAGCTACCACTCCGACGGTTGTCCAAGTGGCTGCTGATACCACGGCGTCCCTTGCGACTAGCGCGACCGGTGGTAACTGGGGGCGCTGGAACGGCGGCGGCACCAACTCGTCCGGTGCGAGCACGGATGGCACGTTCGGGAATCTGAGCACCACGGTGGCGACAGCTTCCACCTTCGGTGCGGGTGAGGGTACCAATTCAGGTTCAAACTTGAGCCTGAACCGCGGGTACAAGCCCGGTACCATCACCATCACTTTGACTAACGATTCCACCGAAGATCGTTTGGTGGGCGGCTTCTATTTCGACGCGGTAGGTCGATTCTCACAATCGGCCAAAGACTGGACCCTCACTTATAGTGGTGCGATCTCCGGAACGGCAGCCAGCGGAACGCTCACCCAAGCCGACATGATGGCGGCCACCGCGGCACAGCGTGACTGGGCGGTCGATCTCACCGGCCTGACGGACAGTGTCTGGGAAGCTGGCACCGATGCCATCTTCACCCTCAGCTTCAGCGGTGGAGCCACCTCCACAGGCACCGGCGGCGGCCAGGAGTTCGGGATCGTCGATCAGCGTCGCGTCCGGGTC
>CALGOH010000060.1 GCA_937957985.1 uncultured Verrucomicrobiae bacterium | reverse complement strand
GATCCACTGCGGTCATCCAACAGAAGCCGAACAAGCCGCGTCTGCTTTCGGGACTGCTGAGCAGGATATGCACGGTGGCTTCAACTCGAGGCCATTTGCCTTGAAGTAGGAGATTTGCCCGCTAATGTCCGCGCAACCTCGTCGGGCGATGGATTCGCCAGAGATTGGTCGGATGCCGATGCGAAAGTTGCTCCACAGCCTCCTCGTTTTTGCGATCACGTTGGCATACGTGGTCGGATCCCGTTTGACGATGGAGTTCGAGCACAGCCATGAGGTTTGCTCGAGTCACGGGCATCTGCATGGTGAGGCGATTCCGGATGATGATCATCATTCGCATGATCACGGTCGTTCGCATGATCACGGTCATTCACACCACCACGGGCCGGCACCTGCGCCTGATTCGCCCGATGGGGAGGATCACCATGGCGAGCATCATCACACCCATGTGGTCTCGCTCGGGGCGGACATGCCCTTCTCCATTTCGATCTCTCCAGGGATTGGGATGACTTCCTGGTCTTCGGTGCGGAACACGTTTCCCGATCCGGATTCCTGTCCGGATGGTCCCTGTTTTCCGCTGATCAAGCCTCCCCAGTTGGGTTGAGGTCGATGGGCTGACCATGCGACTGACTCCCTTGCGGGCCCTTCAAGTGTCCGCCACCCGGCGTTCCATCGCGCATGCCAGTGGTCCCATCGGGGACCATCCCTTTGCCCATCGATGTCGTGACTCCGTGATCTTCGTCACGGTCTGGGTTCCCCGGCCGACCTGGGGCCGCACACGCAATGGGCACCTTCCATTCCAGTTCCTCGTGCCAACAAGGCTTCATGCATTTTTCATCAACCATCATTCCACCCGGACTCATCCGGCGCACTTTGCGGACGGGTACGGCTCTTATGCTCACCGTATTTTTGGCTGTCCTCACCGGCTGCCAGTTGTACCGACCGTCACCCCTCGACCCGACGGCTCACGCCAGGGCATGGCGCGACCGCGATCCTTCCGATGAGAAGGTCATCGAGTTCGCCCGTCGGATCGAGACGACCGCACCCCGATCGGTCCGTTTCAATCCCGGCGACGGACTGAACCTGGCGGAGGGCGAAGTCGTCGCCCTCGTCTACAATCCCGACCTACGCGTCGCCCGACTCAAGGCCGGGGTCGCTCAGGCAACCGCCGAGCACGCGGGCCGCTGGGACGATCCCGAGCTGAGCATCGACGTGCTCAAGGTGACCGAGACCGTGCCGCACCCGTGGGTCGTCGGCTCGGCGCTGTCACTGACCATCCCGATCTCCGGGCGGTTGGCGGTCGAGAAGTCGAGGGCCGAGGCGGCGGCTCACTCGGAGCTTGCGCGGGTTGCCGAGGAGGAATGGACGACGCTCCGTGACCTGCGCGAGGCGTGGCTGACGTGGTCCGCCAACCGGCTTCGCCTCGAGGAGGCCGAACGCATTGTCGGATCCCTCGACTGGGTGGTCGAAACCACCGGCAAGCTGGCCGAGGGCGGCGAGCTGCCGCGGACCGAGTCCGCATTGTTCAAGATCGAGCAGGAAAGCCGCAAGGCGGACATCGCCCGGCTGCGGGGCCAGGTGAAGGAGGGTGAGCAGGAGATCCGGTCGTTGATGGGCATCTCTCCCGCGGCCCCGGCATCACTGGTTCCCATGCTTGCCTCTGCGAGCGGCAAGGACGGAGCCAGCCTGGCGGAAACCAACCCGACCTTGATCCGGCTCCGCAGCGACTACGAGGTGGCCGAGCTGACCTTGCTGCGGGAGATCCGCAAGCAGTATCCGGACCTCGAGATCGGTCCGAACTACGAGTCCGACCAGGGCCAGTCGAAGGTTGGCGTGATCGGCGCCATCCCGATTCCGATCCTCAACTCGAACAAGGGCGGCATCGCCGCTGCCAAGGCCGGTCGCGAGCTCGCCCGAGCCGCCTTCGGTACGGCGACGGCGCGCGCCGAGGGACGTCCCGCCGCCATCCGGCCCCGGCTGGACGGCGCAACAGCGCGACGCCGGTCGCTCGACTCGAACGTCGTGCCGCTGGTCGACCGCCAGATCGAGGATGCCCGGAGCCTGCTCGAACTCGGCGAAGGCGGCAGTCTCGTCCTGTTGGAGAGCCTTGTCCGCGCCCATGAGGCCAAGCTCGACCTGATCGAGGTGCGCCTTGAGGAGAGCACCACCCAAAACGAAATCCGCCATCTGCTCGGTCCCGACCGTCTGGCGGCCACCACCAAATAGTCACCCACTCCCATGAAATCTTCCCACTACCGATGGCTTCCGCTCGCCGCGCTGATCATGGCCTCCGCCTCGTGCGACCGCGGAAAGGACCACCACGAAGCCACCGCGGGCGAGGCCGGCGAAGCTCCCACCAACCGCATCGACATCCCGGCCACGGTCCGCAGCAACCTCGGCATCAACTTCGCCAAGGTCGAGCGGCGGCAGGTGGCTGACACCTTGCGAGTCCCCGGCTCGTTCGAGCTCAAACCCCTCGCCAAACATGAATACCGGCTCCTGTTGCCGGCCCAGGTGCGCTTCGAGGTCGATCAACTCGATGAGGTCAAACCCGGCAGCCTGCTGTTCCGTTTCCAGTCGCCCCGGTGGCTCGAACTCCAGTCCCGCATCGACCTCGCCGTGGCCAGCTACGAGCAGGCGACGCTGAAATACGAAGCCCTGGCCGCCCGGATCGAGGCCCTCACCAGGGCGGACTTCAAGCGGGCCGACCTGGAATCGGAGGCCACCGGACTCAAGACCGAGCTGGCCCGCCAGAAGGCCGAGCTGAATGCCGCGCTCACCACGGCGACTCAGATCCTCAACACCTACGGCACGAAGGAGGACGCGCTGAGCCCCGACGACCTCCTCACGTTGGTCGAAATGGATGGTCGTTCGGTGCCCCGCTACCGGAGCATCAACTGGGTCGAGGCCAAGGCGATCGAACCGGGCGTGGTCGAGTCGCTCGCGATCACCGACGGCAGCTTCGTCGATGAAACGACGCGGGTCCTCACCACCGTCGACCCGACGCAGATCCGTTTCCGCGCCCTCGGCCTGCAAAGCGACCTGGAGAAGTTCGACAGCGCGGTGTCCGCCCGGATCGTCCTCCACCAGAGCAGCGGCAGCGACATCAACGACGGCGTGCCGGCGAAACTCACCCTCGGCCTCGACGGCCACCCGAGCGAGCGGACGATCACCCTTTTCGCCGATCCCCACGAACCGCGATCATGGGCTCGTCCCGGCGTGTCCGCGTTCTTGGAAGTCGTGACCGCATCGACCGGGGGACCGGTCCTTGCCATTCCTCGCTCGGCGGTGGTGAAGGACGGGATCACCCACGTCTTCTTCAAGCGCGACCCGATGGACCCGAACAAAGCGGTCCGCGTCGAGGCCGACCTCGGGATCGATGACGGCCGCTGGGTCGAAGTGAAGAGCGGACTGGGCCCCAACGATGAGGTGGTGCTGGAAGGTGCCTACGAACTCAAGCTCGCCTCCGCCCAGAGCGGTGCGAGCCAGAAGGGTGGCCACTTCCACGCGGACGGAACCTACCACGAGGCCCACTGATGCTCTCACGACTCATCAAGTTCTCATTGGACCACGCGTCGCTGGTCCTGCTAGCCGCCGTCCTTCTGCTGGCCATCGTCGCGCTGCGCCTGCCAAGGACCTCCGTCGATGTCTTTCCGGAGTTGAACGCCCCGACGGTCGTCATCATGACCGAGTCGCCCGGCCTGGCCGCCGACGAGGTCGAGCAATACGTCACCTTCCCGATCGAGAGCTCGGTCAACGGCATGCCGGGCGTGCGCCGCGTGCGCACCTCCAGCGCCATCGGCCTGTCCATCGCCTACGTCGAGTTCGAGTGGGGCATGGACATCATGACCGCCCGGCAGCTGGTCTCCGAGCGCCTCGACTCGGTGCGCGAGGACCTGCCGCCCGACGCCCACGCGGAGATGACGCCGATCACCTCGATCACCGGGGAGATCATGCTGCTGGCCGTCTCATCGCCCGGCGGCGAGCTGAGCCCGATGGGAATCCGCTCCTTCGCCGAGTATGACCTGCGCAACAAGCTGCTCGCCATCGCGGGCGTTTCGCAGATCTCGGTGATCGGCGGCGAGCTTCCGGAGTATCAGGTGCTTGTCCGGCAGGACGACCTTCGCCTCTACGGCCTGACCGTCGAGGAGGTGGCCGAGGCGGCGGCTGCCTCCCACAGCACCCTGAGCGCGGGCTACATCCCGAATGTCGATTCGCTGGAAATGCCCGTCCGCCAGAGTGGCCGCGTCCGTTCGGTGGAGGACATCGCCGGCACGGTGATCAAGTATCACGACCAGTTTCCGGTCACGATCGGCGACGTCGCCGAGGTGCGCCTGGGTCCTGCACCGAAACGCGGCACCGGGGCGGACGGCGGATCGGCGGCGGTGGTGATGACCGTCCAGAAGGCGCCCGGGACCAACACGCTCGCCATCACCGAGCGGATCGACGCGATGCTCGACGAACTGGAACCCTCACTGCCTCCGGGTCTTCATGTGAACCGCCAGATCTTCCGGCAGGCGGACTTCATCGACCTCTCGGTCAACAATGTCGTCCACGCCCTGCGGGATGCGGCGATCATCGTTGCGGTCATCCTGATCCTGTTCCTGCTCAACGTCCGCACGACGGTCATCACCCTGACCGCCATTCCGCTCTCGCTGGCCGCGGGCATCCTGGTGCTCGACTGGCTCGACATGACGATCAACGTCATGACTCTCGGCGGCCTCGCCATCGCCGTCGGCAGTCTCGTCGATGACGCGATCATCGACGTCGAGAACGTCTTCCGACGTCTCAATGAAAATGCCGCCAGGCCACCATCCGAGCGACGTCCTCGGCTCGACGTCATTCTCGACGCCAGCAACGAGATCCGCCCCGCGATGGTGTTCGCCACGGTGATCATCGTGCTGGTGTTCCTTCCGCTGATGTTCCTGGAAGGCATCGAGGGCCGCTTCTTCCGGCCGCTCGGCATCGCCTTCGGGGTCTCGATCATGGCGTCGCTGGCGGTCGCCCTGACCGTCACCCCGGCCATGTGCCGTTTCCTGATGAAGGGAAGGGGCGAGGGTGCCGAGGAGAAGGACACACCGGTCGTCCGTCGGCTCAAGGCCGTCTATGTGCCGACTGTTCGGTGGGCGGTGAAGTGGCGCAAGCTGGTGCTCGGCGGCGCGGTGGTGGCGACCCTACTGGCACTCTGGCTGGCTTCGAGCTTCGGACGGTCCTTCCTGCCCGAGTTCAACGAAGGCACCTTCACCGTCGGTCTGTATGCGCCCCCGGGAACCTCGCTCGCCGCCAGCGACCGCATGGCCAGCGCCATCGAGAAGCAACTGCTCGCGCTGGAGGGAGTCCGCAGCGTGACCCGCCGGACGGGTCGTGCCGAGCGCGACGAACACGCCGAGCCGGTGAGCAACTCGGAGATCGACGTCACGCTCAAGCCGGGCTTCCACAAGGAGGAGGTCCGCCAGCAGGTCAGCGCGATCCTTGAGAAGGTGCCCGGCATCACGACCAACATCGGCCAGCCGATCGAGCATCGGCTCAGCCATATTCTGTCCGGCACACCCGCGGCCATCGCGATCAACGTCTATGGCGAGGACCTCGCCACGCTGAGGACCATCGCCAAGGAGATCGAGGGCGTGCTCAAGCCTCTGCCCGGTGCCCGGGACGTCGCCGCCAATCGCGAAGTGATGATCCAGTCGCTGCCCGTGGACTACCGTCCGGCCGACCTCGCGGCGTATGGACTGACGCCAGGCGACGCCGCCCGACAGGTTCGGAACTCGGTCTACGGAGTTTCGGTGGCGGAGATCAACGAGGGGGTGCGGCGCTACGACCTCGCCGTGCGTTTGGTGGAGGATGAACGGGACGAACTTCGTGACCTCGACCGGCTCATCCTTCGGGGCAGGGGCGGCGCGATGGTCCGCCTCAACGAGGTGGCCGACATCGGCCCCGAGATGACCTCGAACTTGATCGCCCGCGAGAATGCCCAACGGAAGGCCGTGGTCACCCTCAACGTCGAGGAAGGATACAACCTTGGCGACCTGGTGGGCGAGGTGCGGCAGCTCGTCGACCCGATCGTCCAGAAGCACGGCTACACCGTGAAATACGGCGGGCAGTTCGAGGCGCAGCAGAATGCCAGCCGGACCATCTTGATCTTCAGCGGGCTGGTCGTGCTGATCATGCTCATCCTCCTCCAGCTTGCGATCGGATCGATCCGGGTCGCTCTGCTGGTGTTGGTGAACCTACCACTCGCGCTGATCGGAGGGATCGTCGCGATCTACATCACCGAGTCGCCCGGGATCTTGAGCAACACGCTGGCCCTGTTCGGCCTCGGCGGGCACTACGTGGCCCCGGTCATCTCCATCGCGAGCATGGTCGGGTTCATCACCCTGTTCGGCATCGCGGTGCGCAACGGCATCCTGCTCGTGAACCACTACCAGCACCTGATGGAGTTCGAGGGCTGCACCATGTTCGAGGCCATCATCCAGGGCTCCGCCGAGCGGTTGGTGCCGATCCTGATGACCGCCCTGACCGCCGCATTGGCGGTCGTCCCGATCGTCCTGCAGGGTGACAAGTCGGGGAACGAAATCCTGGCCCCGCTGTCCGTGGTGATCCTTGGCGGCCTGCTCTCGTCGACCTTCCTCAACCTGGTCGTCGTCCCCGCCGGCTACGCGGCGCTTCACCGCGTCTCTGTTTCCAACCCGAATCCTCAACCCAAGCCAACAACCAACAACCGACCATGAAAATGAAATACACGATGATTCCCGTCCTCGCGCTTTCCGCGGCCCTCGTCGCCTGCGGCGAGAAGCAGACCACTCCTGCTGACGATCACGGACACTCCCACGCGGAGGGTGAAGCCCAGGATCATCCGCACGAAGGCGAGGCCGGCCATTCTGAAGATGACCACGACCACGGCGAGGAGGTGGGCCTGGGTTCCTTTACGGCCGGGGACTTGGAGATCGAGGCGTCCCAGGCCCATGGGGTGATCGAGGCAGGCAAGGAAGGCCACCTCGTGATCAAGCTGCCTTACGATGACGATGGAGCCACCGTCGTCCGGGCCTGGATCGGCTCCGAGGACCGCACGATGTCGTCCGTGGGCAAGGGCGAGTATGCCTCGTCCCACGGCGACTACGACATCCATGCGATGGCTCCGTCGCCGCTTCCGGATGACGTGAAGTGGTGGGTCGAGCTCGAGAAGCCGGACGGCACCAAACTCATCGGTTCCATTGCTCCGAAGATGTAAGCTGTCTTGCATGCATCCAACGCCATGCTGAACCAAGCAGCCCCGGGAAGGTCCCGGGGCCATTTGTGAATAGGGCTGTTTACATGTATCCACCGACCCCAACCCGTGGCGCGGTTTTTTGCCGAAGCGGCCAGCGGCCCCCTGTATCTGGTGGTGGTGGAGTCACGTGAATTGCCCTATTTGTGAAAGACCGTCCGCCTGATCCCAGACAGTGCTCGGTCAGGCTGCCCACGGGGCGGAACCCTTGAAAAATGCGCGCCCGGCTGGATTGTCCTCGCTCCGCTCACGCCATCCCGAATCGCACCCGCCGCCGCGGGCGGGGTGGATGACGGTCGTTTCTTCACTTCGTGAACGCACGCCCGGCTGGATTCGAACCAGCGACCATCCGCTTAGAAGGCGGGTGCTCTAATCCACTGAGCTACGGGCGCTCCCCGGCGGGGAAGGGGTAGCCGCATTCCCGGGCCGAGACAAGGCTGGAGCCCGGGCGGCGGTTCTGCTCGGATGGCGTCATGGAAACGCAGCCACCCCCGATGATCCCCGATGCCCAGGCGATGCGGGATGCGGAGCACATCCGCCTGCTCGCGGTCTTTCACTACGTGCTCGCGGGGCTGCACGTGGTGATGGGATGCCTGATGGCGGCCTACTTCGTCTTCTTCATCGTGATGATGAACACGATGACGGGCGTGGCGGCCAGCAGCCCCTCGGCCAGCGGTTCGCCCCCGCCCACCGAGATCTTCGAGATGATGTCTTGGTTCTACGGCGTGTTCGGGGGGATCGGCGTTCTGATTGCGGTCGGCATGGCGTGGGTCCAGTTCCTCGCGGGTCGCAACCTTTCGGCCCGCCGTTACCGTACCTTCATCTTCGTGGTCGCCTGCTTCCAGTGCCTGTCCTTCCCTTTCGGCACGGCGCTGGGGGTCTTCACCCTGGTGGTGCTGGAGCGTCCCAGCGTGAAGCGGATGTTCGATCAGCCGGACACGGCGCTCGGTTCATTCGGCTGAGGCCGCGGCGTCGCGGAAAACGTAGCGTCCTTCCTCGACAAGCGTGTCGGGCGGGACGCGTTTCGTTTCGAACCAGTCGTGACCTTCCCGGAGGTTGCGCCAGAAATCGTTCCAGCGGTGACCGGCGGCGGCCTCCATGCGCTCGTCGGTCATGCGGAAGGGAAAGAGGTGGACGCGGATGAAGGGCTGGCCGGCGGCGAGGGCGGCGTCGCAGAGGGTGTAGATCTCCTCGATTTTCGGATCGGTCATGGCGAGGCAGCCGATCGAGACGCGGTTGCCGTGGATCATGATGAAGGAGCCGGTGCGCCCGTGGTGGAGGTCGTAGGCGTTCGGGTAGCCGATGTTCATCGCGAGGTGGAAGCGCGAGTCGGGCTTCAGGCCGGTACGGGAGAAATAGTAGAAGCCTTCGGGGACCTGGAGGTCGCCTTCCGCCAGTTTTGGTCCGATCTTTCCGGAGGTGGCGGCGACGGGGTAGGTGCGGAAAAGGACGAAGCGCTCGTCGTCGCGCGGCCGCATCCAGAGTTCGAGCTCCTTCTCCTCCTTGAACGCGCGGATGAAGACGGGGTCGCCGACCCGGAGCTTCTTTTCCGCCAGGGCCGGGGCGAGGAGCGGCTTTACCCGCGCCGCAGCGGCGGCGGCGCGTTCGGGGCCGGGGAGGGAGCTGTCGACGGAGTCGTCCACGCGGGGTGCATCCTGACCGCGACAGGCGGGGATGAGAAGGGTCGTGAGGACGCAGACGAAAAGATGCGCGAGTGGTCTCACGCGATCCTTTGAGGACTCGACGGGACCGTGGGGCTTGGGTAGGGCTTCGGGCATGTCAGCAGCGATCGGGATCATCGGGGGAAGCGGTCTTTACGAGATCGAGGGCTTCGAGAAGGCGGAGGAGCGGCGGGTCGAGACACCCTTCGGCGAGCCTTCGGACGCCCTGGTCGGCGGCGAGCTGGCCGGGCGCCGGGTGTGGTTCCTGCCGCGGCACGGGAGGGGTCATCGCTTGCTGCCTCATGAAATCAATCATCGCGCGAACCTGTGGGCCTTGCGAAGCCTCGATGTGAGGTTCCTCATCTGCGTGACCGCCGTGGGAAGCCTGCGTGAAGAATACGCGCCGCGCGACGTGCTGCTGCCCGACCAGTTCTTCGACCGCACCAGCCGGCGCGAGCATCACACCTTCTTCGGACGCGGGATCGCGGCGCACGTGTCCTTCGGTGAGCCGGTGAGCACGGGGCTGCGGGCGATCCTGCGCGACGCGGCGGTGGCGGAGGGCGCGACGGTGCACGACGGGGGCACCTACGTGAACATGGACGGTCCGGCGTTCTCCACCCGCGCCGAGAGCGAGACCAACCGCCAGCTCGGCTTCGACGTGATCGGGATGACCAACCTGCCGGAGGTCAAGCTGGCGCGGGAGGCGGAGATCGCCGCGGCGACGATGGCGATGATCACCGACTACGATTGCTGGAAGATCGAGGAGGAGGCGGTCAGTGCCGAGGCGGTCATGGGGCACCTGCACGCCAACGTTTCGCTGGCCAAGAGGGTGGTGGCGAGGGCGGTCCAGGCGGTGCCGGAGACGGCCGAATGGCCGGAGCACCGGTCGCTGGACGGGGCGATCATGACCGGCCGGGCCCTGTGGCCGGAAAAGACGACCCGCAGCCTGTGGCCGCTGCTTGAGAGGTTTGGCTGACGATTTCGCAAGAAATGCGGACGTGACATTCCCGTTGTGGGCGGCATACTCCGTCACCAATCAATGAATCGCCCGCCTCTGAAGTTTGTTATGAAAGTCGCCCTCCACGTTGTCTCCCTCACCTTCCTCGGGATGTCCCTGGGGAGCTGCAAGAATGCCGACAAGAACGTGTCGGCGGGCGATGTGGCGCCGGTGAAGACCGAGGCCAACCGGGCCTACCGGGCGCCGAACGCGAGAGGGCCGGTGCCGCGCAATCCGGACATGCAGCTTTCGTCCAGCTTCGGCAAGGACGCGGGTGTCACCTTTTCCCGGGTCTCGGTCAACAAGCCCTACGTCGCGATGACCTTCGACGACGGGCCGCACCCGAGCAACACGCCGCGCCTGCTCGACATGCTGCGCGAGCGCAACATCAAGGCGACCTTCTACGTGATCGGCCGCAACGTGGACATGTATCCCGACATCACCCGCCGGATCGTCGCCGAGGGCCACGAGATCGGGAACCACACCTACACGCACGGCAACATGACCAAGATGAGCGACGACTCGGTGCGCAACGAACTGAACAAGTGTCGCGCCTCGATCGCCAAGGCGACCGGCGTGCAGCCGCGCACCCTGCGGCCGCCTTACGGTGCGTTGCTGCAAAGCCAGCGGACGTGGATCCACTCCGAGTTCAACTACCCGACCATCATGTGGTCGGTCGATCCGCGCGACTGGCAGCGTCCGGGTCCCTCGGTGGTCACCTCGCGCATCCTTTCCGGTGCGACGCCCGGCGCGATCATCCTCGCCCACGACCTGCATGCGCCTACGGTGGACGCGATGCCCGCGACCCTCGACGGCCTGCTGCGCAAGGGCTACAAGTTCGTGACGGTCTCGCAGTTGCTGGCGATGAAGCCGTCGGAGGACAGCACCGCCCAGGCTTCGGTGACTCCGGCCAATCCCTGAGGCAGCGCGGGCGGCGGAAATGGTCGGTGAGCGTCATTTCGCCGCACGGGATCGCCTGTTAGGCTGCTTCTCCCGGATCGAGGAGCTCGCCGCGTCGAGCGGTGTCGAGTGGACGCCGGACCCGGACGGGGCCCGCGGACGGCTCGCCCGACCGATCCGCCTGGTCGTACTGGGCGAGGTGAATGCCGGCAAGTCGACCCTGCTCAACGCCCTGGCCGGAGCCGAGCTCTGTCCGGCCGGACCGCTGCCGACGACGCAGCGGACCACGCTCTACCGCCACGCGCCGGTCGAGCGGGAGGGCGAAGGCGAAGGGGGGTGGACCGAGGTCGGTCGACCGGTGGATTTTCTTCGTCGGTTCGAGTTGATCGACACCCCCGGGACCAACTCGGGGTGGAAGGACGGCATCTTCGCGGACCTGCCGCGCTTCGAGCAGGCGGACGTGCTGCTAGTCGTCTTTCCCTCGGGAAACACCTGGACGGCGGCGACGTGGGACCTCGTTTCGAGGCTTTCCGATGATGCGCTGGCAAGGACGACGCTGGTGGTGCAGCAGGCCGACCGGAAGGAGGCCGACGATCTGCGGGTGATCGAGGGGCACATGCGCGATCTGTGCGTGAAGAAGGTCGGACGGGCACTTCCCATCCTGCCGGTGGCCGCGGGTCTCGCGCTGGAGGCCAAGCTCGACCCGCAGGAGTCGCGCAAGTCGTGGTCGGCCAGCCGTTTCGCCGCCTTCGAGGACCACCTCACGACCACCGCATGTGATTCGGAGCCGCGGCGGTATCTGCTCGACCGCACCATGCAGGAGGCGTCCGACCTGCTGCGTGACATCGAGTCGGCCTTCGACCGTCAGCGTCGATCGATGGACGACGACGGCTGGTTCCTCGCCGGACTGGAGCGCGAGGCTCGCCAGCTCCGCGACCTGGTGCTCGAGAACTCGCCGAAGACGCTCGCCGGCGCGCGGGGCCGCTACGAGAACGAGGTGGCGCACCTGGCGCGGCGGCTCGGGCGCATGCTGGGGATCGGGCCGACCGTCTGGCGTCTTTTCGTCGGCGACTCCGCGGCGGCGCGGGCCGAGGCGCGCTTGGCGGACGGCCTTGGCGAGGCGATCCGGGATTTCGCGGCGGCGGATGCCGAACGCCTGCTTGCCGAGTGCGAGGGGCACTGGTCCGACGTGCGGCCACGGGTGGTCGAGCGCATGGGGCTGGACCCGGGCGTGGCGGAGATCCACGGCGGGGGACGCGCCGAGGCGACCGCGCGGTTCGTCGAAAGCCTCGCGAAGGCGGTCACCGAGGTGCTCGGTCAACTCCGGGTGCGCGCGTCGCTGGACGCGCCGCTGCGCTCGCGCAACCGGCGGCTGCGGTTTCTGCTGGCGGTGCTGCTGATGCTTCTGACCGCGGCCGGCACCTGTGGCGGGCTGGGTTTCGACCGATGGGCGTGGCCGCTGCTGCTGGCGACTTGTGGCATGGCAGGGGTGTTCGTCCTGTCGGCCTGGGTCAGCCGGATGCGGATCGTCGGCCAGACCCGGCAGCGTCTGCGGGATTCGGTGGGTCGTTTCGAGACCGCGATGCGCGGTGACTACGGCGAGGCGGTGCGGGGGCTCTTCGACGAGTATGCCAACGGCCTCATCGGCGTCCGGCGCCAGCTTGCGGAGCGCCAGGCGACCCTGAAGCCGCGGGAGGAAAGCTGGAGCCGCCTGCACCTCGAGTTGAGGTCGATCGAGCAGGACCTGGGCTGATCCCGTGCCGGAATGGTGAACGGGAAATGGGGGCGATGTGGGCGATGAATGGACCGCGGACTTGAGTCCGCTCTTCCGACCGCCCGGAGACTCAAGCGGACTGAAGTCCGCGGTCCTTCATTGCGATCCGGGAGATGCCGGAAGGGAAAATGAAACGGCCCGGAGGCGAAGCCCCGGGCCGTGGAAACGATCTGCCGATCGGGAAACGATCAGGCGTCGGGAGCGGCGGGGCCGCCCTTGCGCTTGCCGCCTTCAGGTCCGCGGGGACCTTTTCCATCGCGGGCGCCGGGGCCCCCGCGGGGCGGCGCGCGCCGCGGCGGCCCCCGCGGCCCCGCCGCGCGTGAAGGCCGTGCTCA
>CALGOH010000059.1 GCA_937957985.1 uncultured Verrucomicrobiae bacterium | reverse complement strand
TCCATCGACCTGAAATACGAAGCGCGACTGGGTGCGGCCGGGAGATGACCACTGGCGTTTCAACAATCGGCCGTCGGCATAGAACTCGACCAACGCCCGGGCCGCCTCGTGTCCGCTGCCCCAGAACAGCTCGAACTCCCCGCCGGGCTCGACGGTCCAGTCCGGCGCCTGGACAAAAAACGGACGCATCGTCGGAAAGTCCTCGGCTTCCGGATCGACCACCTCGATGCCGCGGAAAGCCTTCACCGCACGCCCGTTCGCATCCTTCGCCTCGAACACCAGCCGGTAGGCCCCGGCCTTCAATCCCTCCCGGATGGCGACCGTCCCGCCTTCCTCACCGGCCTCGGTTTTGAGCGGTATCTCCGCCATCACTTCGCCCAGCTCCCAGTCATCGGGATCGGTCGACGGATGCTCCGGCTTGCCATCCTTGCCGCGGCCATTTCCCCACTGCTCCGGTCGCGGACAGACCTCCGGTTCCTTGAGGCGGTGGATCTTCAACAATCCCTCCGCCGCCCGCGGCTCGCCGTCGTGGGACTCGGTGCGCAGCGTGATCTCCACCGGCTCCGCGGTCGTCAGCCACTCGTCGGTCGTCAGCGATGCCCGCATCGTCGTGTAGGCCACCGAGACCGTGCGGCTGCCGCTGCGCGTCTCCCCGGTGCCGTCGGTGATGTCGGCCGTGACGACAAACTCGAACACCGGCTCGACATCCTCCGGCACGCTGAGATCGGGCTTGGCGCTGAAGGCGATCTCGTAGCGCCCGTCGGCATCGGTCTCGCCGATCCCGTGCGCGATCTCCTCGGCCGCACTGCCCGGAGGCTCGAACCACCAGCACCAGCGGATCCAGTCAGGCCAGCGCGGTTGCCGGGTCACCCGCCACGCCACCTTGGCACCATCCACCGGCGCCCCGGTGTAGCCCTCGGCCTTCGCCACGACCTTCACCTCGCCACCGAGCTTCGCGGCATTGGCGGCCGGCTCGACCTCGGTGAAGAACTTCGGCCGCTTGTATTCCTCGACTCGCACCGAGGTTCCGCCGTTGTGGCCGTCGATCCGGATCTGGTAGTTCCCGAGCACCCGGCCTTCCGGCGCGGTAAATGTCCCCGAGAAGGAACCGCGGTCGTTGGGCCGGACGTCGATCTTCCCGACTTCCTCGCCATTCGGATCGCGCAGCGTCACGGTCGCGGTCCGGTCCGTCCGCACGCCATATTTCCCCGACTTCCGGTCGGACCGGCACCAGATGCCCTTGAAATGCACCGTCTGCCCGGGCCGGTAGATCGCGCGGTCGGTGAAGAATACGATCCGCTCGAAAGGTTTCGCGTCGTAGTTCCCGCGACCTCCCCCCCAGGTCCGGACCACCGCCCGGTCCACGCCCCGCTTCGCCATCACCAGCGTTCTGCGCTCAACCTCCTTGAACTCGAAATGACCATCCTTCCCGGTCGTCACCTTCCGGCTCCGCATCGACTTGTCGTCACCCTCATCGCTCCACGCCCCGACCTCGATCCCCTCGACCGGCGCACCGCTCACCGCGTCGACCACGAAACCCTCCAGTCCCCTGCCGGTGCCGCGACGCACAGTCATCGCCAGCGGCGTGATGTGGATGCCCACCCGGCCCACGGCCACCTTGCCGATCTTGAAACCCTCCTCCGCGCTGGCCACCAGCACGTGATACCCGTTCGGCAGGTCCGCGGGCGGCGTCAGCCACGAAGTACGGCTCGCATAGTCGCCGTCGTCGGGTAGCGCGGATTCCCACGCCAGCACGGGATCGGTTTTGAGCAGTTCATCGAGGCCATCGTCCCCGGGCAGCGGATCCTCCTGGATCGTCCGCTTCGTCGGTTCGAAGCCGACCGAGTACAGCCGGAACCAGACGCGATCGAGATTCCGGTGCGTCACCCGGATCTTCTCGCCCGCCGGCGTCCAGTGGGACTCGGTCGTCAACTCGATCTCTCGTCGCTCGAGTTGCGCCAAGACGTTGCCGCAGAGCTTCCCATACGGATGTTTGGGAAACGCATCGCGGCCGGCGACCGCGACGGCGTGGACCTTCGCGGTTTCCTCGTCGTCGATGAGCCGCTGGGCCAGCAGCCAGCGGGCGCGGGAGCTTTCGGGTTGACCGGCATGCGCCTCGGCGAAGGCCGCGAGCGCGTCGTTGAAGCGGTCGTCGGCACCTTCTCCAACCATCGCCCCGCCCGCCCACGCCAGGCGCTCGAGATCGACGTGCAGGAACGCCGCCGGGTCCTCGTCCTTCCGGTGGAACTCCAGCAATGACTGATAGACCCCGATCGCCCGGCCGTGGGGCGAGTCGCCCGCCTCCGGTTTCCAGGCGAGAAAGTCATCGACCGACACCAGGGCCGGCGAGTCGGTCGTCACCTCGAAGGCCTCCTCCGGCTTCGCCACCGCGGTCTCCGCCTGGGCATAGAAAGCGGCCGCGCGGTGGGCGATGAAGTCGAACACGGTCGGCCGGATGTCGTCGCCCAGGCTCCCCTTGGAAAGCAGGCCCTCCAACTGCCCGACCGGCATCTTTTTCAGCGCCGCGGCATCCTCGAGGGTCGCCTGGAGCCGCGTGTCGATTTCCTCGAGAATCCTCCCGAGGCTCCACGTCTCGATGTCGTCGCCCTGCGCCTCCGCCTCGCTGCGCTCCATGTAGCGCCAGCGGTTCTGCTGGTAGTGGGCGAAGAGCCACTCGGCGGAGAGCACCCGCAGCACCGGCTTGAGCGCTTCCGGCGCGGTTTTGACGGCCTCGTCGACCGCCTTGATGGCCTTGGCCGTCCCACCCTCGATCTGTGCCTCCTGCATGAGCCGCAGCACCAGCGCCTTGCCGGCCTCGCCCCAGGCCTCGTCGTCGATCGCCGCCTTCTCGATCGGCGCGAGCAGCTTCATCGCCGTCCGCGGCTGGTCCTCCGCCAGAGCCTTGTCGACCTTCTCCCACTCCTTGCTCCGGTCGGCGCCCATCAGGGCAGGCAACAAACACCCGAGCCACGCGAAAACCAACAAACCACGATTCATCATCATTTCTCCAATGGGTTCAACGGTGCCACCCGTCGGAATTGTCGGGAGCTCCTTGGATTGTGACACGCGACTGCGGAAATTCTTAGGAGAAAGGAGTGGCGCTTTCAAAGCGCCATATCAGGGCGCGGCGGCTTCCAGCCGCTCCGTCAGGCGGATCTCGAGATCGGTGACCGAATGCCAAATGACTCGCCCGCTCACCCCGCGAGCCGGAGATCGCCGACCGTTCCTATGGCGCTTCCAAAGCGCCACTCCCCTCCGGCTTCAGCGAGTAGAGCACCGCCATGCGCACCGCGATGCCGTTCTCGACCTGACGGTTGATCAGGCTGCGCTCATAGTCCATTGCCTCGTCGCACAGTTCGACACCGCGGTTCACCGGCCCGGGATGCATCAGCCAGATCCCCTTGTCGTCCAGCTCGCGCAGGCGTTCGCGGGTCACGCCGTAGACCCGGTGATACTCGCGCAGGCTGGGGAAATATTGCGCGTCCTGACGTTCCATCTGGATCCGCAGCAGGTACATCACGTCGGGATTCCACGCCATCGCCTCGCGGTAGTCGGTGAATCGCCGCACGCCTTCCGGACACGCCCTGGGCACCAGCGATCCCGGGCCGAGATAGGCCACCTCGACCCCCAGCCGCCGCAACACCGTGCTCGTCGAGCGCGCCACCCGGCTGTGGAGGATGTCGCCGACGATCAGCACGCGCTTTCCTGCCATCTCCGGCATCACCTCCTTCACCGTGAAGGCGTCGAGCAAGCCCTGCGTCGGATGCGCGTGGGCGCCGTCGCCGGCATTCACCACGCTGGCCTTGGTCTGGCGCGCGATCATGCCCGGCAGTCCGCTGCGGCCGTGGCGCACGACGATGTAGTCGGTGCGCATCGCCTGCAGCGTCTCCACCGTCTCCCGCACCGACTCGCCCTTCACCACCGATGACTGGGCGACGTCGAAATTCGTCACGTCCGCCGAAAGCCGCTTCGCCGCCACCTCGAAGGACGAGTGGGTCCGCGTCGACGGCTCGTAGAAGAGCATCAGCACCGACTTGCCCTTCAGGGTCGGCACCTTCTTCACCGAGCGGGTGAAGAGTTCCTTGAAAGGGACCGCCTGATCGAGAATCCGGTCGATTTCCTCGCGGGAGAGGCTGGCCAGTTCGAGAAGATCCTTACGCGGCATGGAGCTCGGGGAAGAAGTAGAGGATTCCGAAGACAAGGACAAGCACCGCGATGATGGTGAGGAATCCGGCGTGATGCCGCGACAGCGGACGCCGCCAGGCGATCCATCCGGCGATCAGCAGCACCCAGACGCTCAGGCCGCCGATCAGGGCCATCATTCCCGACTGATACCAGTCCCGGCCCACCAGGCTACGCAGCCAGTCGAAAGGAAGATCCAGCGCCGTGACCCGCGACAGCCAGAGCGACTCGATCACCAGCAGCGTGACCGCGGACGCGGCCAGCAGGTAGAAGAGGATCATCCCCGGCAGCGACAGGGTCCGCCGGGCCAGGTCCTGCACGGCCGCTCCCATCGGCGCGGCATCCATCCGCCGCAACCGCATCAGTTCCTCGTCGGTGTGACGCCTCACCGGCAGCGATCCGTCCTCGCGATGCCGGACCGGCTTCGGCCGGTCGACCGGCAGGCTGGCGGACTTGCGGAGGTTGGGCGGCGGACCGTGAGGCGACGGCTTCTCCGTCTCCCGAGGCATGACCGTCCCGGTCATGGATTCCTTCGGCCGGCCGAGCTCTCCACCTGCCTCCTCCGCCGTGGCATCGCGCGTCTCCCGCTCCTGACCGGGACGGTCATGCCGCACCGACTTGTCCGGCGCTTCGAACACCGCCGCCTTCAGCGACTCGCTCTCGTCGGGGAGTTCCGCAGGCTCCCCGCGCTTCAGCCCCGGCGCGTCCTCGGGAGCACCCTCGGCCGGAATCCCCAGCGACTCCCGCAGCTTCGCGAGTTCCTCGGGAGTCTTGCGGCGCTCGGGAAGCGGCATCTCAGGGGTTCTGCTTTTTCCTGACCTCCACCTTGTCCTCGCCGTCGGTATTGGCCAGCGAGACATGCACGTGATCGTGACGATCCGTTTCCAGCGGGATGCCGACATAGTCCGGCTGGATCGGCAGCTCGCGATGGCCGCGGTCGATCAGCACCGCCAGCTCGACCCGTCCCGGGCGCCCGTAGTCGGAGATCGCATCCAGCGCGGCGCGGATCGTGCGCCCGGTGAAAAGCACGTCGTCCACCAGCACGATCTGCGCCCCATCGACCTCGAAGACGATGTCGCTGCCCTGGAGCTGGGGATTCTCCCGCAGGTGCTCGTAGTCATCGCGGTAGAGGGAAATGTCCAGCGTGCCGAAATCCACCTCGCGCCCGCGCGCCGCGAGCCGGTCACGCAACCGCTCGGCCACCTCGTCTCCTCGACGTCGGATGCCGACCAGCGCGATCGACCTCCCCTCGGTGCCGGCAAGGATCAGTTCCGCCAGCCGGTCCACGCCGGCTTCCATCTCTTCGGCGTTCAGGGTGCTGCTCATGTCGTTTCAAAGTGAAGGATTCCGATGTCGCGACGGCGCTGCATGCCATCGAAGGAAATCCGGTCCGCCGCGACGTGGGCCGCATCGACGGCCGCCTTGCGCTCCGGTCCGCCGGCCACCACCGCCAGCACCCGGCCGCCGTTCGTTTCCCAAGTCTCGCCGCGTCGCTTGGTCCCGGCATGATAGACCCGAGCCTCGCCGACCTGGTCCAGCCCGTGGATCACATCCCCCGAGCGCGAGCTTGCGGGATAGCCGGCCGAGGCCAGCACCACGCACACGCTCCAGCCGCCGTCGAACTCGAGCAGTTCCGGCCGCAGGCGGCCTTCCGCGCCGCTCAGGCAGAATCCGGCGAGGTCCCCCTGCACCAGCGGCATGACAGCCTGGCACTCCGGGTCGCCGAAGCGGCAGTTGTACTCGATCACCTTCGGACCTTCGGGCGTCAGCATCAGGCCGAAATACAGGAAACCGCGGTAGGGCAGCCCCTCGGACCGGAGCCCGGCGACGGTCGGACCGACGATCTCGCGCTCGATCCGCGCCAGCGTCTCCGCCGGGATCAGCCGGCGACTCGCCACCGCGCCCATGCCTCCGGTGTTGTCGCCCTCGTCGCCCTCGCCGATCCGCTTGTAGTCCCGCGCCGGGGTGAAGATCAGATACTCGTCATCGACCACCGCGGCGAAGATCGAGACCTCCGGGCCGGTGAGAAACTCCTCCACCAGCACCCGCCCCTCGCCGAAGCGCCGCTGGACGAACACCTCTTCGAGAAACGCCTCGCCCTGCCTCTCCTCCAGGCACACCGCCACGCCCTTGCCCGCGGCGAGACCGTCGAACTTGAGCACCACCGGATAGTTTCCACCGATCGCCGCCCGCGCCTCCTCCAGCGTGCCCGCCGCGATCGCGCCACCCGTCGGGATCCCATGGCGCTGCATGAAGCCCTTCGCGAACTCCTTCGACGCCTCGAGCTGGGCCGACTGCTTGTGCGGTCCCCAGCAGGGAATCCCGGCCTCCTCGCACAGGTTCGCCAGGCCCTCACCCTTCACCAGGTAGCTTTCCTCGCCGGCCACGCACAGATCGATGTCGTTGATTCCCATCCACTCGACCAGCGCCTCCAGGCCATCGACCTCCACCGGCCGGGCGATCTCGGCGATCGCGTCGCTGCCCGGAAAGCAGAACAATTCGCCCACCTCGGGCGACTCCGCGAGAGCCCGCAACAGCGCGTGCTCGCGCCCACCTTTTCCCACCACCAGAATCTTCATCCGCGCCCTTTCTCCCCGATCCCCGCCTCCGCATCAACCCCGAACGCCCGCCACCGTCGTACGTAGTTCCGCCTTCAGGCGGTCTCCGTGCCGGATTGCCCTTCTTGGAGGCATCGCGCGATCGGCGGGACTCACTGTACGATCCGGACAAGATTCAACGTAGGTTCCCGCCATGAAGTCGCTGCTCTCCGCCACGGTCGCCCTCCTGATCCCATGTCTCCACGCCGCCGAGACGATCGCCCTCTTCGACGGCAAGAGCCTCGACGGCTGGACCGCGGACATCCCCTCCAATGACGGCAAGGAGAACGGTGCCCCTGCATTCATCGTCCGTGACGGCAAGCTGGTCTCGCTCGGCGAGCCGCGCGGTCACCTGCTCACGGACGAGTCGTTCTCGGACTACAAGCTCGTCGTCGAGTACCGCTTCCCCGGCGAGCCGGGGAACTGCGGGGTGCTCGTCCACGCCTCGAAGCTCCGGGCGCGGGGCAACATGTTCCCCCAATCGCTAGAGGTTCAGATGATGCACCAGAACGCCGGCGACTTCTGGTGCATCGAGGAGAACATCGAGGTGCCCGACATGGAAAAGCGGCGTCCGCGCCAGGACGGCCAGAAGTTCGGCGGCGGCCAGAAGGACGCGCGCCACATCCTCAACCTCACCGACGGCTCCGAGAAGCCGCTCGGCGAGTGGAACACGATGACCATCGAATGCCGCGGCGACGAAGTCATCGTCCACGTCAACGGCGACCTCGTGAACCACGGCACGAACTGCACCGCCACGAAGGGCCGCATCGCCCTCCAGGCCGAGGGCGCCGAGGTCGAGTTCCGCAAGGTCGAGCTGACGCCCCTGGCCCGGTGACAAGCCAAGGTCGCAGCCATGAACCATTCCGCCCGTCCGCTCTTCACCCGCCGCCGACTGCTCGGCGGTCTTGGTGCCGCCGCGGTGCCGCTCATCCTCCCCTCCCGCTTGCTCGGCAAGGATGCGCCGTCGAGGCGCATTCACCTGCTGATGCTCGGCACCGGCCGGCAGGCCCTTTTCGTGAACCTTCCCACGCTGCTCGGGATGCCCGAGGTGCGCGTGGTCGCCGTCTGCGATGTCGATCGCAAGCGGGCGGAGGCCGCCAGGGCGAAGATCGACCAGGCTTACGGCACCAAGGAATGCAAGCTCTTCACCGACTGGCGCGAGGCGCTGGAGATGGAGGGTCTCGACGCGGTGATGAATTCCACCCCGGACCACTGGCATGTCATCACCTCGCTGGCCGCGGTCGAAAAGGGCCTGTACGTGAGCTGCGAGAAGCCGCTCACCCGCCATCTAACGGAAGGCCGGGTGCTGGCCGATGCGGTCAAGCGCAAGGGCGTCGTCTTCCGCACCGATTCCGAGTGCCGCTCCCACGGCTACATGATCAAGACCGCCGACCTCGCCCTCAACGGCTACCTCGGAAAGCTGAAGCGTTTCGAGGTCGGCGTGCCGCGGGAAATGGGCGGCGGTTTCGGCGATGCGCGCCCGATGCCGGTGCCCGGCCACCTCGACTACGAGATGTGGCTCGGCCCGGCCCCGGAAGCTCCCTACACCACCGACCGAGTCCACCCGCAGCAGCACAACGGCCGGCCGGGCTGGATGCGTATCCTCGACTACGGCGAGGGCATCGTCACCAACTGGGGCACCCACCTCCTCGATGTCGCCAGCCTGATCAACGGCAGCGAACGCAGCGGCCCGGTCTCGGTCGAGGGTCGCGGCAAGTATCCGCCCGAGGGTTCGTTGTGGAACACGTTGATCGATTTCGAGCTCCACTACGAATACGCAGGCGGCGTGACCCTCGATTACAAGATGGACGTCCCATACCTGCGGGTCGAAGGCGAGGAGGGCTGGGTCCAGGCGCACTGGCACAGCGATGGCGGACTCAAGGCCAGCGATCCGAAACTGCTGCGCACCAAGCTCAGGGACTCGGACCAGCGCGTCCCGACCCGCGGCGACAAGCAGGACTTCATTTCCGCGATCCTCCACGGCACCACACCGATGGCCGACGCCGAAATCGGCCACCGGACCTGCTCGATCGGCCAGATCGGCCACATCGCGATCCAGCGCGGCAAGCGGCTGGAGTGGGACCCCGAGACCGAAAAATTCACCAACGATCCCGAGGCCAACGGTCAACTGGTCGGGACCTACCGCGACCCGTGGAAACTCGAATCATGAAGCGTCTCACCGTCACCCTCGCCCTGCTGCTGGCCGCCCCGCTCGCCGCCCGCGACTTCCTCGCCTACGACAACGGGCTCAACGACGTGAAGTCCCTGGACGCCCGGGCCCAACTGTTGGATCAACTCGGCTACGACGGCATGATCGGCCGGGTCGGCCACCACGCCGAGGTGATCGCGGCGCTTGAGAAGCGAGGGCTCAAGCTCGGCGCGACCTATCTCGTCCTCAAGGCCGACGCAACGTCCTGCCCGGTGCCGCCGGACGTTGTCGTCGAGATCGGGGCGCTGAAGGGTCATGGCACAAAGATCTGGCTCGGCGTGAACGGCCGCTCTTCCGACGAGGTCGTCGTACCCGCCATCCAGCGGGTCTGCGACCTCGGCGCGGAACTCGACCTCGAGGTCGTGCTCTACCCCCACGTCGGCTTCCACACCGACACCGTCGCGACCTGCCTTCGGTTGTTGGACAAGGCCAAGCGCGACAACCTCGGCGTCGCCTTCAACCTCTGCCATTTTCTCAAGCAGAACGACCCCGCCGACCTGGAGAAGACGATCCGCGCCGCCGCGCCGCACCTGAAGATCGTCTCGATCAACGGCGCCGACACCGGCGACACGCGCGGCATGGGCTGGGACCGGCTGATCCGTCCGCTCGGAGAAGGCAGCTTCCAGGTTTCCAAGGTTCTCGATCTGCTCGAGGAGATCGGCTACGACGGCCCGGTTGGCCTCCAGTGCTACGCGATCAAACAACCGGCCAGAACCCACCTCGCAAAGTCGATGCGCGAGTGGCGGAGACTCACTGCGGATCGCTGAGTGGTGGATCGCTCGAGGTCGCAGGATTTTCCAGGCCCCGAGCTGACTGAAACTGCGCCGCGACCTCGACCGGAGTAAGCGGCCTTTTCCAGAGTGCGATCTCGTCCAGCCATCCGGTAAACGGCGCGAGACCCTCCTCCTTCGCCCCGCCTCCGAAGCTGAACTCGCTCAGCTTGCCCTGCTGATTCCCGCGGAACTCAGCGTCAACACCGGCCCGCCGACCGTCGATATGGAGTTCCACGGC
The DNA here is from genome assembly GCA_937957985.1 of uncultured Verrucomicrobiae bacterium. Lineage (GTDB taxonomy): Bacteria > Verrucomicrobiota > Verrucomicrobiia > Verrucomicrobiales > Akkermansiaceae > Haloferula. Next base: position 2,909 of record CALGOH010000059.1, on the reverse strand, counting down.
GGACGGACTCCAAGAGACCGCGACGTGGTGCCAACGGTCATCGGCGATCGTCACTTCGGAAGTCAGGAGCACATCGTAGCGGCCGTTCTCCATGAAAAACCCGACACTGCCATCGGACTCCAGTCGGGCATGGACGGCGTCATCGCCCGGCAACCGTCCAGCGGCCCAGAGCATCTCCCGCCTTCCGCTTCCGGGACTCCGCCGGAGCCAGAAGGAGACGGCACCCTCCTTGAGGGAAATATCCGCGGGCCTCTCATTCAGACTCCCTTCGGCATCGCCCGGAAGCCTCACGTCGGATCTCAACAAGAAGCGCTCGATGGCTCCGTTCACGCCCGCACCGGCAACCGCGAAGCCAACCGATGAGATGTCCTCGTTGAGCAGCCTGGAGGTGGGGCGGACCATGGTGTAGCTCCCGGCACCCAGGGGTCTCGCATACCAGGTCGCCGTCCAGTTTCCCGGACCGCCGGTGGTATCCAGTACGATGCGAATATCCACGTCATCGACGACACCTCCGTCCCAGTCGGCCCACGGGATCCGGTCGGCCACCCCACCGGTCCTCCCGGTCGTTCCGAGAATGGCGTCGCAGCTCTGGTTGACGGTCGAGCCGGTAAGGAGCATCCATGCCCGTCCCGACACCGTCTGCCCAAGGAATCGGCAGTCTTTGCTGGCTCTCGAACTCCGGCCCTTTGCGAAGCCTACGCCCAGCCAGCCGGAGGAACCGTTGAGCCCCGAGATCGACGCCTCCAGAGTGTAGACCACCCCGTCGGTTGGATCGAAGGGCAGCGTCGCACTGCCACCGCGCATCGCGTCGGTCTTCTCGCCCCGGCCGACAAATCTGCCGTCGGCCCGGAACTCGGAAAGGGAACTGGTCGCCACCCAACTGGATCGCTCGTCGGAGACATCGGGCTTCGTTCCATCAAGCAGGCCCTCTCCTTCGAAATTCTCGCGGTACACCACTCCCCGGTGAACCGATCTGGCACCGAGCGAGATCGACGACTCCACTCCCGATCCCGAGAAGTCGGCGGCGAGATTTCCGGGCTCGAATCCTTCAAATCCTTCCGCCGGCCGTGGTCCGGCCAGACCTGCCCTGACGCCGGACGTGGCGTGCCCGGTGATGCCGCCGGAGACCTCATTGCTCAGACCAACGGCGCCGGAATCGTTCAGCCGCCAGTAGCCCGACGGGCTCTGGCCCAGGACGGTGTTCGGATAGCTGGAGGGAGCCCGCAGCAGATTCTCAAGCTCGGGAAACGGGTCGCGGGCGAGCGGGACTTCCGACGACTCGCCCGAACCGTTGATCGAAAAAGCACGGTCTTCGGGTTCCAGCGACATGATCGAACCCGCCGAGAGCTTGTCGAAGACCTCCACCTTTCCCTCGATCACGTGAACCTCGGCAGGGCCCTCCCGAGGCACCCGCACACCAAAGCGTGTTCCGATGTCCAGCACCCGCAGCTCCGGAGTCTCGACCTCGAAGGCCATACCCGAACCGCCGGAGTCCAACCACAACCAACCGTGTCTGAGAACCGGCTTCTCCAGTTCCGGAAACGACACGGAGGCCGGTCCTTGGATCACCATCGTCGCCCCGGAGTCAAACTCGAGCCTCAGCGTTCCCGACGGCACCGACAGGTCTGCTCCCGCGCTCACGCTCCGGACCGTTTCTTCCGAATCGGACCGCCCTCCCGCCAAAGACCACACGGTGTCCGCCGTTGCGGACAAGGCCAGCCGCTCCGGCTCCGGCTGGGCGATGATGAACAGGGCGGCGACAACACCGGAGAGCACAAGCAGGGCGGCCGCTCCGAGGAGCGCGTTGCGGAAATACCGCCGCTGCCGGCGTGCGATCACCCGATCCATCGGGATCACATGCAGCAGATTGATGCCCTCGGCGCGGTGTTGGAGAGCGCCTTGCAGATGGACGTAGTCGCGATACACGTCCCAGGAGGCGCGGTTCGCGCGCAACTCCTCCTCAAGCAACCGCAGGCCATCCGGCTCGATGGAACCATCGAACAGGTCCTGCAGAAGGCTCTCGAAATCCCGGGGGGTCATGAACGTACACGGTTCATCGCAAGCTCGCCGTTGATGCACTTTCTCAGCCCCGCACGGATGCGGAAAAGCGTCACCTTCAACGATTGGGCCGAACGCCCACAACTGGCGGCGAAATCCTTGAGCGTTCCTCCCGAAAAGTAGCGGTGGTCGATCAATTCCCGCTCGCTCTCGCCCAGCTTCTCCAAGCAACGGGCGAGCGCCGCATGCCGCTCGTCGATCTCGGTGGGCGATGCCACGGAGTGCTCCGCCAGCATCTCGGACAACTCCTCGGAGAGCGAAAGCTTCCCCTGGCGGACCATCCTGCGCCGATGAGACTTCACTTCCAGACGAGCGATCGTGCAGGCCCACGCCCGGAAGTTCGATCCCGGCCGGAAGCCCTCGCGCTTCTCCCAGAGGACCAGGTTCGTCTGCTGCAGGACGTCGTCCACCCCATCGATACCCGGCATCAGGGAGACGATGAACGCCTTGAGCATCGACTGATGACGTGTGATCTGGCCGACGAAGACCGCCTGTTCTGTCGCGCTGAGGGCCATGGGGTTCTACTGGGCTACGGAACGGGACTGGTGAAGGTTAGCGATTTTCCACTTCGATCTCCAGACGCACGCGATGTCAATTCTGGGTGACCTCCACGTCGATGAAGAGCCTGTCAGGAATCACACTTCCGGAAATCGTGGCGGTGACGCTCACCTCGCCTCCGGATGGCGTCCCCTGCGCGAAGCTTACCGTCGTGGTGCCTTCGCTGTTGGCGGAGCCATCATCATGGAAATCCACGAGGTTAGTCGACCACCGGTAGGCCGCGGTCAGGTCGCTGGCGGGTGTGTCGTTGAGCGGGTGGGTGAAGGTGAAGGTCTTCGCACCCGTGTCCACGC
>CALGOH010000058.1 GCA_937957985.1 uncultured Verrucomicrobiae bacterium | reverse complement strand
CGAGCGAGTCGCCCACGTAGTCGGCGAGGTCCTGGATGTCGCCGGTCTGGTAGTTGTGGGCGAGGATGACGGCGTTCCGTTCCTTCTTCAGGCGAAGGATGGCCTCGGTAAGATCGAGCGCGGCGGTCGGCATGGGAAAGTGAATGTCGAATGACGAGGGGAGATTGTCGAATGTGGAAACGCGCTATTCTTCAGGGCCTTGCTCCGGCATCGGCTCGACCTCGATGGCCTTGTAGTGCCTGACGCGGTTTCCAAGCGCGTCGTTGAGTTTCTCCAGGGCCGGGGCGTCGCCGTGGCAGCGGATCACGAAATACCGCTGGTTCGGGGCCGGGCGTTCTTCGCGGGGAAGAATGACGACCTCATCCACCTTCGGCAGCCTTTCCCAGATGCGCTGGATGGCGAGCTGGCGGGTCCGGCAGCCCGCGCCATCGACCAGAACCCGGATGTCGGCGGCCTGCGCCGAGGTAAGGAGGATGATGAAGCCGAGCGAACGAAACACCCGGCATGCTATCCCGGGTTGGTCCGGACGAAAGGGAAGAAACGAAAAAGCGGCATGACCAGTGAGGCCATGCCGCTCGAAGAATCGGGCTGCGCGTCAGCTCTTGATGCCTGCGAGGTCGCCCTGCTGGGGTTTGTTCGAGCCGCCGCCATCCTTGTTCTGGGAGGAGGACTGGGGCTGTTGTTGCTGCGCCTTCTGCTGCGGTTGCTGCTGCTGTGGCTTGTTGCCGGAATCCTGCGGCCCCTGCGGCTTGCTTTCGCCCTGCGGCTTGGCGCCCGAAGTCGCGGCGGTCGACGGAGTGCCGACGGTGGACCTGCCGACGAAGATCGCACCGGACTCGATGGACAGGGTCTTGGCCTTGATGTCGCCCACGACCTCGGCGCTGGCCTTCAGGTCGACGCGTTCGCTGGCGATGATGTTTCCGTGCACCTTGCCGTAGACGACGACGGTCGCGGTTTTGATCTCGGCCTTCAGGCGGGCGTTCTCTCCGACGGTCAGGTTGCCTTCGGAGCTGATTTCGCCCTCGATCTTGCCGTCCACCACGAGGTCGTTGGTGAACTTCACGGTGCCTTTGATCTCGACGTCCGAGCTCAGCACGTTGCGGCTGGCGGCTTGGGAAGAGGTGGCGGCTGGCGGCCCGGACGGCGGTCCGGTGACCGGGCGCTCGGCAGGAGCGGGGGTGGCGGATTCCGGCTCTTTCGAGGTCGCCGGTTCGAGATCCGCGCCCGCGGGCTTCTGCCCGATGACTTTACGAAACATGGTGTTGCTCACGGTCTTCGAATGAGGAGTGGAGTGGGTCGATTGTCAATGTCATTCCCCCGTCGCGGGGGCGGATTCGTCTTCCTCGGCGGGAGGCGCTTCGGAACCCTCCTGGGCCGGGGCCTCTTCGGGAAGTTCTTCAGGGGTGGCGGTGTCACCGGTCAGGTTGTCGAGCAGGGGGTTGCCGCTGCCGGTGCCGGGGGAGGTGGGGTCGAGTTCCAGCGGGGTTGAGAGGTCGGGTTCGGGGATTTCCTCGCCGGTCGGCTCTTCGACCGGTTCGGGCGCGGGTGGATCAACCGGCTCCGGCATCTCGAAATCGACGTAGATCGTGGCCTGGGTGGCGAGCGAGCGCAGCGGATTGTCGGGATAGCGGTCGGACGCCTGCTCAAGAAAATCCCTGGCGGCCTCGATGTCGCCGTCCTCCCGGGCGATCTCGGCGAGCGAAAGCAACGCGTAGGGGGCGAGATAGGCGGCTTCGGGGCGATCGACGAGTTCCTTGAAACCACTGCGGGCCGCGTCGCGATCGCCCTGCTGCAGCAGCCGGGTGGCGAGGCGGGCGCGGGCCGGGACGGTGGCCGGATGTTCGGGGTTGGCGTCGATTTCACCGCGCAGCGTCTCGATCGCGGCGCTTTGCTGGCCCTCGTCCCACTGCATGTCGGAGAGCAGGACCGCCCCGGAGGCGGCGGCGGGAGTGTCGGGGTGGTTCTTCACCACGTCCTGCATCGCGGCGAGGTCGTCTGCGGCGACGAGGGCTTCGCCGGCGGCGAGCCGCTTGCCTTCGTCCATGCCTGACATGACGACCCAGGCTCCCGCGCCGACGGCGAGCACGAGGGCGAGCAGGATCATCGACTTCTGGTTGCGGTCGAGGAAACGCTCGAACGGAGTGGGACCGTGGGAAATTTCGCCGATCGGCGAGGCTGGTTTGGAAGTGGGTTCGGCCATGGCAGGGCGTGGGAAGCGGGGCCGCGATTAAGGGTGGGCCACGGGGGAAATCAATGACGAATTGGACGGGGTGGACCTTGGTTGCCGGACGGTGCCAGATGCGCATTGCGGGCGGCCCGGCGCGTTGCCTAGCATTCGGCCCAGATGAGCGGATCCCTCTACGTCGTCGCCGGAGAACTGAGTGGCGACGCGCATGCGGCGGGGCTGCTGGAGGCTTTGCTGGAGATTCGTCCGGGCCTGACGGTGCATGGTGCCGGCGGCCCGGCGATGAGGAAGGTCGCCGGGGACGGAATCCGCGACTGGCTGGACGACGCCGCGGTGATGGGGATCGTCGAGGTTCTGAAGCATTATTCGTTCTTCAAGCGCAGCTTCGACGAGATGCTCGCCGAGATCCGTGGTCTGAGGCCCGAGGTGCTGTTGCTGGTCGACTACCCCGGGTTCAACTTCCGTTTCGCGGCGGCGGTGCGGCGCGAATTGCCGCGGACCAGGATCGTGCAGTACGTCTGCCCGCAGGTATGGGCTTGGAAAAAGGGGCGGATCCCGAAGATGGTCGAGCTGTTCGACGAGGTGCTGTGCCTGCTGCCCTTCGAGCCGGAGATTTTCGAGGGCACCGGGCTCAAGGCGAGCTTTGTCGGTCATCCGCTGGTCGATGAACTGGAGGCCGAACGGATCGAGGTGGACCGGGATCCCGGGCGGGTCGCCCTGCTTCCGGGCAGCCGCGAGCCGGAGGTGGAAAAGCTTTTCCCGGTGATGCTGGACACCGCCGAGAGGATGCTGGGCGCCGACCCGGACCTGGTTTTCGAAGTGCCGGCCGCCCGCCCGGCATTGCGCGAACGGCTGGAAGCGATGGCCGCGGCGCACGGCCTCGGTGCCGCGGTCGAGATCCGCGACGGCGGGGCGCACGGCCTGATGCAGCGCGCGGCGTGCGGCGTGGTCGCGAGCGGCACCGCCACGGTCGAGGCCGCCTACTACGGCCTGCCCTATTGCCTCGTCTACAAGCTGGCCTGGCCGACCTACCTGATCGCCCGGATGGTGGTGAAGATCGAGCACATCGGACTGGTCAACATCCTGGCGAAGGACGAGGTGGTCGAGGAATTCATCCAGTCCGACGCCGATCCCTGCGAGGTGGCGCGATCGCTTCAGCGCTTCCTTTCCTCGCCGGAAGAAGTGGCGGCGCTGCAGGCGCGGCTGGCGGAAACCGTGGCGCTGCTCGGCGGGACCGGCGCGCACCGGCGCGCGGCGGAGGCGGTGGCCCGATGGTTCGCGGCGGAGTCCGCGTGATGGCAGGTTCAGGCTTGCCAGTGAGCGGCGAGCGGATACATCCGGCGCACATGAAATTCCTCCACTTTCTCGCCGCCTGTCTTTTCTTCGCGTCGGTCTCGTGCGAGCAACACGACTGGGAGGAGACCAAGCAACTTCATGAAACCCACGGCCACGAGGACGGTCATGGCGGAGACGAGGCTCACTGAGTCCTCTGGTAGCTGAGAAAGGCCTCGCCGAGATCATTCCGCGGCTCGTAGTGGGTCAGGCGGAAGCAACGCGATGCCGGGAGGAAATCCGCGACGCTGCCGGTGATGCCGGGGGTTTCCGCGCCGCCGAAGATCGTGTGGCCTGCCCAGGTCAGGTGGATCTCATCGATCAGGTCGAGCGTGGCCAGTTCGCGGACGAGGGAGCCGCCGCCCTCGCAATGGAGATGGTTCACCGCGTGATCGCGGTGCAGCAGCCGGAGGAACTCCGGGAGCGGGAGCTGGTGGGCGGTGGTTCCCGGGATCTCGGTCGGTTTCCCGCGGGTGCCGAGCAGGTGGATGGGGCCGCCTGCCGACTTGAAGAGGGGATGATCGGGATCAAAGGCTCCGGTTGAGGACACGACGCACCTCAGCGGGTGGTGCGGCGCCTGCATCGTCATCCGGTCGGCCTCGAGGGTTCCGCGACCGACCATCAGGGCGTCGGCCTGTTCCCGGAGCTTCAGCAGGCGCTCGTGGTCCGCTTCGGAGGTCCATCCGGAGGGGCGTCCGCTGGACGAGGTGATCCGTCCGTCGGCGGAGATCGCGAAGTTGATGCTGACGCGGGGGCGGTCCATGGCTTGTCAATCGAACCACCACGACAGGATCGACCACGGATCCTCGCGGAGGATGAAGATGGTGGCGATGGGGAGAATGAAGCAGCCGACCGCGATGAGATTTGACCGGGGCGTGTCGGCGGCCTTCTTCCACCAGATGACGGGCAGGGTGAAGGGAGTGACGAACAGGCTGAGAAAGGAAAGACCGGTGAGGAGGTGGAGGAAAGAGGACAGGGGGCCGATGGATTTCGGGTCATCGATCATTGGTTCCGGCGGTTTGCCCAGCACGAGGCAGGCGGCGCCCCACTCCAGGGCCAGCAGCAGGACCGGTGCGACACAAAGAAGAAGGGAGGCAACGGCTCCCGCGGAATGAACGGTGGTCCACGGAGCGGGGGTCGGGCCGTCCATCGGGCTTGCGATCGGGGATCGTGCCGCTATCTTGCGCGCCATGAGCGACAAGCAACCGAAAATCACCGCCTACCTCAAGACCTACTGCGGCTGGAGCGAGGGGGTGCGGGCGATCATGCGCAAGTATGGCCTCGAGTACGAGGAGAAGGACATCATCAAGAATCCGGCCTTCCGCTGGGAGATGGAGCAGAAGAGCGGTCAGCCGCTCTCACCCTGCGTCGAGGTCGATGGCACGATGCTGCCCGACGTCTCGGGCGAGGAGGTCGAGGCGTGGATGATCGAGAACGGCAAGATCGAGAAGGTCGACGCCGAGGCGGATGCACCGACCAATTCGGCCTGCAGTGACGAAGAGCACGAGGCCATGGCCCGCGGAGAAGTTCCCGGCGGCAAGGTCCGGTTCATCGACTGACCGGGCCCGAGCCCACCTTCCGGCATGCGCTTCGTCTTCTCCACCGCCGGAAGCTTCGGCGATCTCGCCCCGCTGATCGTCCTCGCACGCGAACTGCGCGAGCGGGGACATGAGATCTGTTGGATCGTCAACCCCTTCCATCGCGGCACGCTCGCGAAGTGGGGCTTCGACTGCATCCCTGCGGGCGATGCCGCGACGATGGAAAGGGTGATCCGCGATCCCCGCCTGAACTCGCCCTTCAAGTACTTCCGGGTCCTGCGCGAAGCGGGTAAGGAGGAATCGGGCCCGATGCTGCGGGCGCTGCTCGAGAATGTCGGACAGGGCGACGTGCTGGTCTACCGGAGCCTGCTGGCGGTGGCGCGGATGACCGAGGAGAAACTCGGGATTCCCGGCTGCGCGGTGTTCCTGACGCCGACCGAACTGTCCGGTGAGGACGACCGCGCGAGCCTGGCGGGCCACCGGTTCAACCCGATCATCCAGCGGTCGCCGAAATGGTCTTTCGAATTCTTCAACCGCATCGCCGAGCGGGGGCTGATCGATCCGGCGATGTGGAAGTCGCTCAATCCGCTGCGGCGCGAGATCGGGCTGCCCGAGCGTCACGATTCCTACCGCGAATGGATGT
>CALGOH010000057.1 GCA_937957985.1 uncultured Verrucomicrobiae bacterium | reverse complement strand
TTGGCACCTTGGTCGATGGTCCCGGCGACACCTGCCGCCTCGAAGCCGGTGATCAGGGCCACCGGAGCGCTGACCACGTCGTCGAAGGCGCTGCCGAGGCGGATCTCGTCGATCGCCTCCTCGCCGCGGCTCTGGGAGAAACTGAGGACGGTCAGCGTGTCCTGGTCGATCACCGACGAGGCGGAAATGGCGTTGGCATCGAAGGTGGCCTCGCTCAACACCTCGCTCTCGGTGAAGCGGTAGGCGGTTACCGTGTCGGCTTCGGCGCCGTCGGCGAAGGTGAACTTGAGCACCACCAGGTTGTCCTCCGAGAAGCTGACGGAAGTCGCGCCGGTGGTCGTGCGCGCCGCGACGTTGCCATCTTCGTAGATCACCGGGGTGACCAGGCCGGTGTTGAAGGCGCCACCCACTCCGATGGCGTCGCCGGAATTGTCGACGTTTGTGGAACGGTTGCTGAGCCCGTCGGTGCCCAGGGCGAAGCCGACGTGGCGGCCGAAGTTGCTGCCTTGCTGGTGCCAGACGACACTGGCCCAGAGCGTCTTGTCGGGACCGGCAAGCGCCCCGGCGCTCTGGCCGAGGGTACGGAGGGCGGTGATGCGGTCGGTGGTGTTCACCGTGGTGGGGCTGGTGGAGATGTATCGATTGCTGGCACCCGCCGGGGTCGTCGGCACGTTGTCGACCACGCCGTCCCACTCGATCTCGCCACCGGCGTTGGCGTTGGTGACGCCGACCGCCGATGCCGCGTCGTACACCGTGATCACGCCCCCCTGCTGGCCGGGAGCCCACGGCCCGGTGAACCCGATCCCGCCCTCGAGCGGAGTATTCACGTCGCTGCCCGGGGTGTAGTCGAAAGGCTCGTAAACCAGCAGCGCCCGCGGGTCCGGCGTCACGAAGGTCACACCGGCCGTATCGGTGAGGGTCACGGAATCGACCGTGGCGGTGAAGGTTTCCGTCTCAGCGGTCCCGGACTTCACGGTAAAGGTCGCCGCGCCGTTGGTGTCGGTCGTGTCGGTGCCGGCTCCCGCGGTTTCGATGGTCGCATTGCCCGTGTCTCCACTCAGGCCGACCAACTTGCCGGCGAGCGGCAAACCGGCGGAATTCTTGAGTGTGACGGTGACGAGCGATGTTGAAACGCCGTCCGCAATGACCGTGCTGGGCGAGGCCGATACCGTGGAGGTGCCGTTGTCGAAGTCGAGCGATGTGAATGCGACGCTGGCGGTCTGGGCGATGGGCACCGAATCACCGGTGGCGCTGAAGGTTTCGGTTTCCACCGTGCCTGACCTGACCGTGAAGGTTGCCACGCCGCTCGCACCGGTCGTGTCGGTCCCGGCGCCGGCGGTTTCGATGGTCGCATTGCCGGTGTCACCCGCCAGGGTGACCAGCCTTCCGGGAAGCGGTTGGTCGCTGGCGTTCAGCAAGGTGACGGTGATGGTGGAGGTCGAGGTCCCGTCGGCCAGGATGGTGGTCGGCGAGGCCGAAACGGTGGAAGCGGCGGCATCCACGGCCGGGTCCAGGAACTCCACGCTGGCGGTGTCGGTGATGACCACCGAATCGCCCGTGGCGGTGAAGGTTTCGGTTTCGACGGTGGTGGAATGAACGGTGAAGGTCGCCGCCCCGCTCGCATTGGTCGTGTCGCTGCCGGTTCCGGCGGGTGCGATGGTGGCGTTTCCTGTGTCGCCGGCCAGGGTGACGAGCTTCCCTGCCAGGGGAGCCCCCCCGGAATCCTTTAGGGTGACGGTGATGGTGGAGGTGGCGGTGCCGTCGGCCAGGACGGCAGCCGGGGCCGACTCCACCGTGGAGGTATCGGCATCGACCGCTCCGGTTGCCCCGAACCGGATCTCGGAGAGACCCACGTAGGTGGCATCCCCGTGGTTCACGATGTTGTCCACCCGGATGTGGGTCACCCCGGACTGCGAGGCAAAGCTGAAGCTCTGCACCGTGATCGGATTGGGAAAATCACCAGCGACAACACCCCCGACCGAAATCGGCGGGCCGAACGTCGTGCCGTCAGTGGAAAAGGAAATGTCGAAGCTGGCGATTCCGCGGTCGGTTTCAGTCGTGCGGGAATAGGTCCACAAATGCACCGCATCGACCGTCGAGGCGGCGGGCAGGGTGAAGGTCAATGCCGCCCCGCTGACCGTTCCGATCCAGTATTCACCGGAACCACCGGAGTTCACATTGTGGGTTTCGCTGAGAATATCTCCACTGGTCCCTCCGCCGCTCAAGCCATTCCCGTTGATGGCCTCTTCGATCGGCCGGTTCGACAGATTTCCGGTCGCGGAGGCTGCCGCCGACGGGGTGATGATTTGACCAATGCATGGCAGGGCAAAGCTGGCAACGGCCGCTACGGTGGTGAGAAGGGCTTTCGTGGTCATGGCGTGATTCTGGGCTGGGGACTCGGGGTGGGCGTCTGTTCGGGCGTTCGGGGGAGGGATGCCTTTTGACAAGCCCTGCAATTAAAGCCAGCGACCGTTGGAATTGGAGCGTGATCTGGTCATCTTATCGTACTACCTGAACCGGAATCAGGCGATCCGGACTGAAAGGTGGATCGGGACCGACCACTTTGATCCCGGCCTTCAGGCCCCGGCGGCAGACCAAAAGGCTGCGGAGCCGACGCAACCAGGCGGAGAGGGGCGATCAATCCCGCCGGCGCCGAAACAGCAAGGCAAGGCCGAGGCCGCCGAGCAGCATGAGCTGGGGACTCGGCTCGGGGATCACCGATCCCGTCACCGTGATGTTGTCGATGCGGTAGATGGCGTTTTCGCCGTCGCCGTCATCGACCATGTAGAGCCGGAACTCGACCGAGCCGCCGTCGGGAAGGCTGGACATTGAAGAGAGATCGAGCGCCGCCTGATCCGGGCTGGACTGGCTGGTTGAGACACCGGAGGCGGTCACGGTGAACGAGCCGAACTCGTTGCCATCCGTGAAGGCCGCCTGATCCGACATGCCATAGACCGTGAAGAAAGTGGTACCCCCATCCGCCGGACTGTTGGTGTTGAACACGTCGAAGCTCAGCGTGGAGAGTGAGTAGGCGGAACCCGAATTGTTCGTCAGGATGAAGGTGGCGTAGGATTCGTTGGGGCTGGTCGCCTCGGCCAGCGTGTCGCCATCCGTTCCCAGTTCGCCGGTGGCGTTGGTGCGGAAGAAAAGCGAGTTCGAGGCGCTGGAGATGCCGTGCTTGGTGCCTGCGCCACCATTGTTGAACGCGCCGAAAGTCAGATTCGAACCGGTCAGGTCACCGGTCGTCTGGGCAGCGCTCGCCCCGTTGAACTGATAACTGACGAGCGTTGCCGCTTCGGAGACGGACATCAGGGCCGGCGAACTTCCGACGAGAAGGAACAAGGCGAGCCGCTTCATGCTTCCAAAAGTAGCGACAACGCCAGGGCGTAGGAGGGTGAATTTGTAGTATTATCGTATGACATGCTCCATCGGGCGGGGTTCCGGGCTGACAGATGCCGGAGGATGGGGCAGCGTGGCCCGGATGGTCGGGATGCGCCCCATGCTGCTCCTCGGGTTGCTGGTCGCCTGGCTGCCCCGGGCCGGATGTGCGCGGGGAGAAGGGGACGGCGCGGAGCGGTTGATCCGACGCCTGAGCCCGGAACTCAGGCGGATTGAAGCGCGGCTGAATGAGATCGCCCGGGAAATGGACAGGTTGCCCGTGGCGAGGGAGCGGCCCTGGGGGTCCCGCTATGGTCATCGGAGCGCGGATCTTCCGGAGGAAACGACACCCGACTGGGTACAACTTGATCTCGGCGGACGAACGATGGTGGACATGGTCGCGCTGCTGCCGGCGAACCTGTCCTACCGGGGGGATGCGGGAGCGCGATACGGGTTTCCGAAGCGTTTCCGGGTGGAAATTTCGAACCACCCCGACATGCGCGAGGCGGTGGTGCTGGTCGACCGGAGTGGGTCGGATGTTCCGAATCCCGGCAAGTATCCGTTGGTGTTCGATTTCGAGCCGGTGGCGGGACGGTATCTTCGGATCACCTCGTTGAAGCACGACCTGGACGACGGAGCATACTTTTGGGCACTCGAGGAGTTGATGGTCATGGAGGGCAACATGGTGGCGAGTGGGGAATCGGCCGTCAGCACCTCAAGCAGCCTGAACCTGTTTCCCCAGTGGGTGGCGCCGCGGATCAACGACGGTCAAAGTGGCCTGGGAATGCCGGTCGATGTGACGGCACCCAGCCCGACGCAGGGCTACCTGAGCGCCGGATTGAACATGACGGAAGCCGGGAAGCCGCTAGTCCCGGAGTTATGGAAATGGTGCGCCGTGGATCTCGGCAAGCCGGAAGCAATCGAACAGGTGCGCATACTCCCGCTCGAGTCGGAGGCGCATGAAGTGGTGGGAGGGCGGGGGTTTCCCCGGCGTTTCAGGCTACAGTTGGCAACCGATCCCGGTTTCAACGATGTGGTATGGGAGACCCGAAGGGGTGACTTCGCGTTGGGCTACCCGGCGGGGTGCTCGATCAACGTCGGGGTGCCGGGGGTGGAAGCCCGCTACGTCCGGATATCGACCGGGAGCATGTGGTCGCGGGACGATTACTACATTTTCGGATTGTCCGAGCTGCAGGTTTATGGCTCCGGACGGAACCTGGCTCTGGGGAAGCCGGTGCATGTGAAGGATGAGACCGACAAGCCGCCGGAAGCCGGATGGGCACCGGCCGCCCTGGTGGATGGCTACACCAGCCGCCACCGTCTGATCGAGTGGCCCGAATACCTGCGGCTGATGGACAAGCGGGGGCGGCTGGAGAGGGAGAAAGCCGGATTGGAGACCCGGCGCACCGCCAAGTTGAAGGCGGGAAGGGAGATCCTGGGCGTTGCGTCGGTGTCAGCCGGGGTGCTGGTGGTTGGAGCGTGGATCTGGGGGATGATTCGACACCGGGTGGTGAGGAGGCGTGAGGTCGAGCAATTGCGGCAGCAGATCGCCCGGGACCTGCACGACGACATCGGCAGCAACCTCGGCGGGATCGTGCTGCTGAGCGAGATCGGCAGCGAGCACAGCCCGGACGAGACCTCGCGCAAGGACTTCCTGGCGATTCGCAAGGCGGCCGAGGATGCCTCGCTCTCGATGCGGGACATCGTGTGGCTGATCCAGCGCGAACCGGTCGGACTGAAGGACTTCGTGACGCGGATGCGGCAGTCGTTGAGGACGATCCTGAATCATCCGGACATCTCGTTCGAGGTCGAACCGGAGACCTTCCGTGACCGCAGGCTGAGCCTGTTGTTCCGGCGGCATGTCTTCCTCGCGTTCAAGGAGGCGCTCAACAACGTCCGCAAGCACGCCCGGACCCACCGGGCAGCCGTGAAGGTCGAGATCAAGCCCGACCGCCTGCGGTTCACGGTTCGTGACGAAGGGGTCGGTTTTGTTCCCGAAGAGGTTGGCGGGACCGGCCAAGGGCTTGGCAATCTGAGGCGCCGGGCATCGCGCGTGTCCGGCAGCCTTCGCATCGACAGCGCACCCGGCAAGGGGACCGAAATCACCTTTGAAGCTCCCTTCTCCTCGTAGATCCGACAGGAACAGGCCGATGAAAACCGAGACCGAAGTATGGCTGGTGGAAGACAACGAGATCTTCGCCACCGGGGTGCAGCGCACGCTCGACCGCATGGACGGGATGAGGTGCGGCGGCAGATACCAGTCCGTCGAACAGGCGTTCGCCGCGCTGGAGGCCGGCGGCAACCCGGATGTGATCCTGCTCGACGTGCAGTTGCCCGGGATGGACGGCATCACGGCATTGTCGCGCCTCAAGGCCATGGCTCCGAAGGCGCAGGTGGTGATTCTCACGGTGTTCGACGATGCGGACAAGATCTTCCGGGCCGTCTGTGCCGGGGCCTCCGGCTATGTCCTGAAGTCATCGAGCCGGGCGGAGATCGGCGAGGCGATCCAGCAGGTGATCGACGGCGGCGCCTCGATGGCCCCCGAGGTGGCGCGCAAGGTGCTGGATACCCTCGCCAGTCAGAAAGGTCAGGTCGATCCCCAGGATGCCGGGGCCTACGAGGTGACCCCCCGCCAGCGCGACATCCTGCGCCTGATGGCCGAGGGTTTGGTGAAAAAGGAGATCGCCGATGCCCTCGATATCAGCGTGGCGACCGTATCGACGCACATGCAGCGGGTGTATGAGAAACTGCATGTGACCACCAACACCGGAGCGGTGGCCAAGGCCTTGCGCGAGAAGCTGATTTGAGGAGTCGGCCGTCGGGGCGAAGGCGGCGTCGGTAGAGCGTGGGCCGCCGATCCCATAATCGGCCCTCCGCTCCTCCGAGACTTGCACCCTGCCGCCCCCCGGGCACACTCCGCCGCAGGTGAAGCCGATCCCGATCGAACCGTCGCTCGAGGAGTTCGCCGAACTGTCGAAGCGGGGCAACGTTGTCCCCGTTTATACGCAGCTCGCCGCGGACTTCGAGACGCCGCTGTCCGCGTACCTCAAGGTGCGTGACGGTCGCGCGTCGTTCCTGCTCGAAAGTGCCGAGAGCACCGACAAGAGCGGCCGATGGTCCATCCTCGGCAGCGGCCCGCGCCGCATCATCGAGGCCCGTGGCCGGGAAATCACCATCCGCCAGGACGGCGAGGTGACCGTCGGGACGGTCGATGACGACGTGCTCGCCGCGCTGGAACAGCACATGGCGCCCTACAAGCCGGTCGTCCACGGCAACCTGCCGCCTTTCTGCGGAGGGCTGGTCGGCTACCTCGCCTACGACGCGATCCGCCAGTTCGAGCCGACCATTCCCGAGCCGCCGAAGGACGAGCTGGGCGTGCCCGACGCGGTCTTCATGCTGGCCGACACGCTGATCGTCTTCGACCAGAAGCTGCGCCGCGTGCAGGTCATCGCCAACGCGATCCTCGACGAGCACGAGAGCCCCGAGCACGCCTACGTGGCGGCCCGCGAGCGCGTCGCGTCGATGGTGGAGATGCTCAACCGCCCGCTCCACGTGCCCGCCCTGAACGGTCTCGTCGAGGTCGAGCCGGGCGAGGCCGCCAGCAACACGACCCAGGCCGAGTACGAGGAGATGGTGCTGCGGGGAAAGGAGTACATCGCGGCGGGCGACGTCTTCCAGTTCGTCCCCAGCCAGCGCTTCGAGACCCCATTCCGGAAGTCGGCCGTCGATCTCTATCGCGCGCTGCGCCACGTCAATCCCTCGCCCTACATGTTCATCCTCGAGCTGGGCGACTTCTCGCTGGTCGGCAGCTCGCCGGAGGTCCATGTGCGCTCGATCGACGGCCGCATCGACATCCGCCCGATCGCCGGCACCCGCTGGCGCGGAAAGACCCCGGAGGAGGACGACGCGCTGGCCGCCGACCTGTTGGCCGACCCGAAGGAATGCGCCGAGCACCTGATGCTCGTCGATCTCGCCCGCAACGACGTCGGCCGCATCGCCGCGCACGGCAGCGTGACGGTCGATGACTTCATGATCATCGAGCGCTACAGCCACGTGATGCACATCGTCTCGAACGTCCACGGCGACCTGGCCCCCGGCCACAGCGCCTACGACGTGCTGCGCGCGACCTTTCCGGCCGGCACGGTCAGCGGCGCGCCGAAGATCCGGGCGATGCAGATCATCAACGAGCTGGAGAAATCGAAGCGCGGCGCCTACGCCGGGGCGGTCGGCTACTTCGGCTTCGACGGCTCGCACGACTCGTGCATCACGCTGCGCACCTGCCTGCTCAAGGACGGCAAGGCCTACGTCCAGGCCGGGGCCGGGGTGGTGGCCGACTCGGAGCCGACCTACGAATACAACGAGACCGTCAACAAGGCGAAGGGCATGCTGCGCGCGATCGCCCTCGCCGATACGCTCGATTGAAGTTCCAAGTGCGAAGTGCCAAGTTCCAAACGCTGATTGAGCACCATGCTTCTGATTATCGATAACTACGACTCCTTCACCTACAACCTCGTCCAGTATTTCGGCGAGTTGGGGGTTGAGATGAAGGTGGTGCGCAACGACGCGCTCGACGTCGGGGAAGTGAAGGCGCTGGGTCCGGAGAAGATATGCATCTCGCCCGGACCCTGCACGCCGAACGAGGCGGGTATCTCCTGCGATTTGATCCGCGAGGTTGGTGGAAGTACGCCGATTCTGGGAGTTTGCCTCGGCCACCAGTCGATCGGGCAGGTCTACGGCGGCGATGTCGTCCGCGCCGACCGCCTGATGCACGGCAAGACCTCGCCCATTCTTCACGATGGGGGGAGCGTCTTCGCCGGACTGCCCAGCCCCTTCGAGGCCACTCGCTACCACTCGCTCATCGTCAAGCGCGACACCCTGCCCGAGTGCCTCGAGATCACCGCCTGGACCGACGAGGGTGAGATCATGGGACTGCGCCACAAGGAGCACCCGGTGCACGGCGTCCAGTTCCACCCCGAGTCCATCCTCACCGAGCAGGGGAAGAAGCTGCTCCAGAACTTCCTGGAGTTCTGACGAATGGACCGGTCGTAACTACTCCACCGTCACCGAGAGGTCGGCTCCGAGATCTTCGATCGCCGTGATCAACACGTTCGGGGCAAGACCGTCGGGCAGCGCCACCGTGCCGCGGGCGTGGAAGATCGGATGACCCGCCATCGGCGCGCTCTCCAGCGTGGTCTGGAGTTCCTCGAGGTTCGCCCCGGTCGCGGCGATGGATGCCGAAAGCGCGCGGACGATGCCGGGGCGGTCGTTGCCGACCACCTCGAGCTTCAACAACTCGACCTCGCGGGCCTCGAAGGGATCCTCGCGGGTCGCCTGGATGGAGACGCCCTCGATGGATTCGAGTGCCTTGATGAGGTCGTCGGCGCGGCTGTCCGGGCACTCGACCCGCAGGATGCCGGCGAAATGGCCCGCCAGCCGGGCCATCCGGCTTTCCAGCCAGTTGCCATCGTGGGCGGCGACGGTCTCGGAAAGCGATTTCACGATGCCCGGGCGATCCGGGGCGAGGACGGTCAGGACGACGCAGGCGTTCATCGACTTCATCAAGCATCGCAGCCGGCGCGGCGTCAGGTCTTTTCTCGGAGATTCCGGCGATTCGGCCAATATTTAAGATAAATTGATGATTGACCCCAGCGTAACTTTGGCGATATCACTCGGACAAATCAGAAGGCGATGATTCTCCCCGACAATCTCCATCCGTTGCCGGTGTCCTCCGACGAGTCGGAGCGCCGCACGTCGCGGGGTAGTGTCGGCTTCGTCAACGATGCCGCGGTGCGTCATCTGTTGGTCGGTCCGCTGGCGGTCGGCCGCCAGAGGACCTGCTATCATGGGGCCGATGGTGGTTTCGCCGGGCGCGTCGAGGATTCGCCCTTCGTGTCGCTTGCCGCGGAGGAAATCCACGACGAGGCGCCGGCGAAAGCCTTCGGGGCCGCGGAAGAGCCTGCTCCGGTCCGGCGCGCGGCGGCTCCGCATCCTCGCGGGCGCGGCGAGGTGGAGCCTGCGCGGGCTTCCCGCCCGTGGTTGTTGTCCGCCGCGATGCTGATGATCGGTCTGCTCGCCGGCAGCGGCTTGTTCGCGCTGCGCGCGCCCACGGCGCCGGAACCGCCGGCAACCGTGGTGCCGGGTGCGGCCCAACAGCCCGCGCCCGAGGAGGCGGTGCCATCATTCGCCGCCACCGACGCTGCCATGCCCTGAGCTTGGCATCCCGGCCGTGGTCGGGCTGAATGCCGGCCGCCATGGCCCGTCCCGGACTCATCCTCAAGCTGAGCTGTCCCGACCAGCCCGGCATCGTCGCGAAGATTTCGAACTACGCCGCGAGCTACTCGGGGAACCTCGTCGAGTTCGCCCAGTTCACCGACAAGCTGAGTTCGCGCTTCTTCGCCCGGCTGGAGATCGAAACCGGCGGGCTCGAGGTCGAGGTCGAGGATTTCATCGACGGCTTCGGCACGCTCGGTCGGGCGCTCGGGGCCCGGTGGCACTTCCGGCGCCTGCCGTACCGCATGCGCACGGCGGTGCTCGTGACCAAGACCGACCACTGCCTGCGCGAAATCCTGTGGCGGGCGGAACTCGGCGAGATGCCGGTGGAAATCACTTCCGTGATCGGCAACCGGGACACCTGCCGGCCGATCGCGGAGCAGGCCGGGCTGCCCTTCCACCTGGTCGAGATGGGTGGCGACGCGAAGGCGGCGGGCTTCGAACGCATCCAGGGCATCCTCAAGGACGACGAGGTCGAACTGGTCGTGCTGGCGCGCTTCATGCAGATCCTGCCCGAGGCGTTCTGCCGGGACTACGACGGGCGCATCCTCAACATCCACCACAGCTTCCTGCCGGCCTTCATCGGGGCCAATCCCTACCGCCAGGCCTACGAGCGTGGTGTGAAACTGATCGGCGCGACCTGCCACTACGTCACCTCCGACCTCGACGCCGGACCGATCGTCGAGCAGCAGGTCGAGCGGGTGCAGCACTTCCATTCTCCACAGGACCTCGTGCGCCTCGGCCGCGACTGCGAACGGGCGGCGCTCGCCCGCGGCATCCGCTACCACGTCAACGACCGGACGATCATCGACGGCAACCGGGCGATTGTTTTCCCGGACTGAGCGACCGCACCATCCGCCGATGGGGGATGCCCACCTCGGTGAAGGCGGCGCCCTCCGTGTGGAAACCGGCGCTTTCGTAAAACCCGACCACGGTCTCGCGGGCGTGGAGCACGATGCCTTCGATCCCTTCGGCTTCGAGGATCGCGAGGACCCCGTCGAGCAGGCTTCGTCCGAGCCCCTTTCCATGGTGTGCGGGCTCGATCCACATCTGGCGCAGCCGTGCGCTACGGCGGGCTTCGGCCTTGGCGATCACTCCGCCGATCATCCGACCGTTGTCCGTGAGGATGAAATGACGCTGTAAGGCCTCGCCGCGGGTGTCGTCGTCCGACAGCCGCAGCCCGAGAGGCCGGCGGAGGATGCGGTCGCGGGCTTCGAGCACCTCGTCGTAGGGGGCGCTGCCGTGTGCGATCTCGAGGATGCCCGGTCGGAGGTGGGCCGTCATCGGCGGGAGGCGGACTTCGCCACTGTGGCGGAAATCGGGGGCTTTACAAGGGGCCGCATGCTGCTAAAACCCGCGCCCCGTTCCGCGGGACAACGGAGAGGTGGCTGAGTCCGGTCGAAGGCACTCGACTCGAAATCGAGCGTGGCAGTGATGTCACCGTGGGTTCGAATCCCACCCTCTCCGCCACGCCCCCGCCCCTGCTCGCAGGGGCGGGGGCGTGGCGTTTCGGGCGGGAGGCAGTCTCACCCGTAGCGCAGCGGAGGGTTGGGTTTGAAAGCAGGAAGCCGAGCTTCTCGGTGACGTCGTTCCGCGAGCGCAGCGAGCGTGTCTTGTTTGGCGTGAGGAGCGCAGTGACGAGGGCAATCCCACCCTCTCCGCCATCCGGTCCCTTGATGGGACTTTGTGCGTCTTTCTTCGTGTTCAGGGGATTCTTGCGGGTCGTAGATTTGGAGGTGACGCTCAGTGGCCCACCGTTTGACGTGAGATTGTCTGAATTCCGTCCGGAATGCCGTTTCAGATCTGTCGCGGAATGGCAGGGTGTTCGGGTCCGTCGCTTTCGAATTTGAGAGATTCACATCCAAGTCAGCTCTGCCAGATCGAGTGGGCGAATCAAGGCCGCAGTGGCCTTCCTAGAATAGGGACATGGGAACTGCTCCCAGCAGATGGCATGCGCTGCGATCAAGCAGCGTTGAGTGGAGGCCAACACGTCACTTTCCGGGGGCACCCTCGGCGGCTCCCCTCTTTTTGGGTAGGGCCGTCGTGGTCTATCAGCATCATTCCCCAATGGCTTGTTTCAATGAGACGCGGACTGTCAGCGATCTCAATGCTTCTCGGGTTGTGGAGGTGTCCGCGCCGGAATTGGAAGAAACGACTCGGATTGGTGGGCACTCTGGTTGCCCTGTTGGGAATCATGGGCACCGAAGCGGCAAGGCCCGATCGGGACGCCCTGACGGGAGGGCGGAGAAAGAGAACCGCTTCAACGGACTCCTACAGGTGCGCAACCTGACCGAAAAGATACGGGGAAGTTGTCCAATCGATCATTGTCAACCTCGCGCCGACTCTCAGGATGCGAGGGGTGTAAGGCCGCATGAACCCACCAATCAAGGTCAAGGACGGCATTCCGTCACAAGTCCATTCCTCACGATGAAATCAGCTCAGAAAACGACACTACTCAGGGTGCTTGCGTCGTCCGCCAGCACCTCCGCAATTTCCTGCACCATGAAACCCCGGCTCCCCAAGCATCACTCGCTTCAAGCTCTCGCCTCCACCATGGCTGCGGCGGTCGCGGCCTCCGCCTTGTTTGCCCTGACCCCGTCGGCACATGCGGACGTGGCGGTCATTGATTCAATCACCTCAACCGGGGACGGGACAGACGATCAATATGGCACGATTTCATCGCTTACCGTCGGGTCGACGACTTACGGCAACCTCATTGCACCGACCTCAGTCTCAGCGACCGCTGGCGGTGCCGACTTTATCTGGATCGACGGGACGACCGAACCGACCACGGTTGCAGCCGCGGTCGGCGGACTCGGCCTGGATGCCGGCCTACTCAACACGGCACTCACCACCCAGTTCGGCCAGGTCGTGACGGATGCGGATAGGTTCTTTATCCTGGTCAATCAGGATGTTCCTAGTTTTCCCAACCCCCTTCTTAATCAAATTACGGTTCAAGCCATCGATTCGCTTGGCGACTCAGTTGGCGGCACGTTGAGCATCGGCAATATTTGGACGTCGGACGGCTCTGAAAAGATCGTTATCGATCGTAATTGGAACCGCACCGGCGGAAGCACTCTGACCAGTCGGGAGTTATACGGAATTGCCTTCTCGCTTGCTGATCTGGGCCTGGCCGGCAACACCACCGTTACCGGGTTTAAGTACGTGGATGGAGGTGCCAGCGGGATGATCGATCCGCAGACCATCGGTCTCGCGGTATCCGGGCTTGTCAACGACGACTACAGCACATGGGCCACCGGCAACGGCATCGACGGCGAGCCCTTCGAGGAAGACTTCAACAGCGACGGGATCACCAACGGCGTCGCCTACGGCCTCGGCCTGAGCCCGACAGCCTTCGGTCAACCGGCGGGAGTCCTCTCCGGCGACACGATCACCTTCACCAAGGGGGTCGACGCCATCGCCAACGGCGATGTCACCTGGATCATCCAGACATCCGAGACTCTCGCGCCCGGCTCATGGACCAATGCAGTGACGCAGGCCGCCGGTGATGCCTCCACGACCATCAGCTACACCTTCACGCCCGGCACGCCAACCAGGGAGTTCGCCCGACTCAAGGTGATGCAGGTGGGCCCATGATCGTTCATTGGCCACATCCTGCGCGCCGAATCCTGGCGAGGTCAGCATCCCCAAATGGGCGGGCAAGGTGATCATCGGTCTGGCCCTCCGGCACAAGGGCTCAGAAAACGAGAGCGGCTTCGAGGGAATCCTGCAGGCGCGCAACCTGACCAAAAAGATACTGGTGAGCTGTTCAATGGATGGTTGTCAACCTCGCGCCGACGCTCAGGATGCCGGCGGATGGAAGGTCACAGGAACTCACCAATCAAGGGCAAGAGCGGCATTCCGTCATGAATCCATTCCCCACAATGAAATCAGCTCAGAAAACGACGATACTCAGGGTGCTTGCGTCATCCGCCAACTCCTCCGCAATTTCAAACACCATGAAACTCCTGATTTTCAAGGATCGCTCGTCTCAAGCTCTTGCCTCAGCCATGGCTACGGTGGTCGTGGCCTCCGGCTTGTTTGCCCTTACCCCCTCGGCACATGCGGCCGTGCTGATTGATTCCATCACCACGACCGGGGATGGCACCGGTGGCCAGTATGGCTCGATCTCATAGGTTACCCTCGGGTCTACGACTTACAGCAATCTCATCGCGCCGACCTCCGTCTCCGCGACCAGTGGCGGTAGCGACTTTATCTGGATCGACGGAACGACTGAACCGACTACGGTTTCAGCCGCGATCGGCGGACTCGGTCTGGATGCCGGCTTGCTCAATACGACCCTCAGTTCCCAGTTTGGCCAAGTCGTGACGGATGCGGACATGTTCTTTATCCTGGTCAATCAGGGGCCTCCGGGATTCCCGGCTGTCGCGATTAATCAAGTTGTAGTTCAACCCATTGATTCGCTTGGCAACGCAGTCGGCGGTACGACGACAATCGGCGATTTTAGTGTAGCAAACAATGGCGACAACAAGATCGTTATTGATCGTGATTGGAAGCGCACCGCGGCAGCCGATTTGACCAGTCGGGAATTATATGGCGTTGCCTTCTCGCTTGCGGACCTGGGTCTGGCCGGCAACACCACCGTCACCGGATTTCGTTACACGGATGGAGGTACTCAAGGGGTTATCGATCCGCAGACCATTGGTTTGTCGGTTGCTATCCCTGAGCCGTCCTCCGCTTTGCTGGGTGGCGCAGGCATGCTGCTCCTGTTGCGTCGTCGGCGTACTCAACGCTGATCCACCGAAAAGGAGGACACTATCAGTCAGCGCGGCTTCTCGTGAACTCCCCACGAGCAGCCTTGCATCTCATCCCACTCGGATCTCAACCGGAAGTTTGATATACAGGAAGATGCCATTTGCGGTATATGATCGTTCGCTAAAGGTTCTGAGCTCATGGATTCTGACCATGGTGCTGTGCGCACGCGCTTTTGGTGCGGCTGAAACGCCCAATCCCGGCTTGAAGTATTATTATCCGGCTCCGGAGGCTCCGGTGGTGGATGTCGAGGCGGACATCATCGTCTATGGCGGCACCTCGGGCGGCGTAACCGCCGCCGTCCAGGCAGTGAGGCAGGGCAATACGGTCGCACTGGTGGTCTTCGGCCGTCATGTCGGTGGGCTGACTTCCGGTGGCCTCACCGAAACGGACGGGGTCAATGCCTCCGTGCAGGGCGGAATCACCCGGGAGTTTTTTAACCTTACCGGGAACAAGGGCTTCAAGCCATCGGTAGCCGAAGCAGCGTTTGAATCCCTGCTGGCCGACCCGGTGCCCGGCGAGACATGGGACGCGCCGATACCGACGTATTTCGAACAGCGGTTGGATTCGGTGGAAAAGGACGGAGCTCGCATCCTGGCTCTCCACATGGAGAACGGCAGTGTGTTTCGCGGGAGAATGTTCATCGACTGCACTTACGAGGGCGACCTGATGGCCCGCGCTGGTGTCTCCTATACCTACGGACGGGAGGCACAGTCGGTCTATGGCGAATCGCTGGCGGGGCGGAAGGCCTCGGTGGCGCTACCAGGGGTCGACCCCTACCTCGTCGAAGGAGATCCGTCCAGCGGGCTGATCTTCAACCTGATGCCCGATGAGGTCGAGGGCCCCGTGGGCTCGGGCGACGATCACATTCAGGCTTACAACTTCCGCATGTATACCGTGGAGAACAGTAACCCCGCCAACCGGCAGCCGCTCTTCCAGCCTGCGGGCTACGACGCGTCGATGTTCACGATCCTCTACCGTTACCACAAGAGCGGGGGCAGCACGTCCATGCAGGTCGGCAACGACATCAACAACCACGAGCTGTTCAACCGCGGCGTGGCGACGGACCACATCGGTGGCAACCGTTGGAGTTACGATGGCGGCGCGACCTGGATCCCATGGGCGAATGCCGACTACGCGACGCGGGAGTTGATGTTCCAAAGCCATGTCAGCTGGCAGCTGGGCATGCTCTGGTACCTGCAGAACGATCCCGACTACGCCGCCCTGGCTACGGACCCATCGGTTCCCCAGACGACCCGAAACAACATCGCGGCCCTGGTTGCCAGGATGCAGAACCTAGGCCTTCCCCTTGGCGAGTATCCCGAAACCGGCGGCTGGTCTCACGAACTCTACATTCGGTCATCCCGGCGACTAGTGTCGGACTTCCTCGTCACACAGGCACAGTACGCCGGCGTGACTCATGTCGTAGCAAGCCTGGCACTTGCCAACTAACGGGGGGATGTGCATCACATGCGGCGTTTCGTTTCCGGAGGAGCAGTGCGAGTCGAGGGAGATACCGGAGGCAATATCCACACCCCTTGGCCGATCCCTTACCGCTCCCTGATCCCTCCTGTGGCCCAGGCGGAGAACCTGCTTGTGCCCTGGTGCATCTCGGCATCCCATGTGGCCTTCTGCTCGATGCGCATGGAGCCATGCTTTATGGTGCTTTCGCAGTCCTCCGCAATCGCGGCGGGACTGGCCATCCAGAAGCATCAAAGCGTACAGGAAGTGGACTATGACTTGCTACGTCCGTTGCTCCTCGGCGCAGGACAGATCCTCGGGGATAGTTTGGACGCGACTGGCGGCCTCATCGACGAAATCACCTCAACCGGAGATGGAGCAGACAATCTATTTGGCACGATTTCATCGTTCACCATTGGGGCGACGACCTACAGCAACCTCATTGCACCGACCTCCATCTCCGCGACCGCTGGCGGTACCGACTATATCTGGATAGCCGGGACGACCGAACCGACCACGCCTGCGTCCGCTGTCGGTGGACTCGACCTTGATGCCGGCCTGCTTAACTCGGAACTCACCATCCAGTTCGGCCGGGTCGTGACGGATGAGGACATGTTCTTTATTTTGGTCAATCAGGGTCCACCGTCTTTTCCAGCAGTCCTTTTGAATAGTATTGTGGTTCAACCCATCGATTCGCTTGGCAACCCAGTTGGCACTGCCACGACGATCAAAGATATTAGCACTGACGGCAGTGACAAGATCGTAACGGATCGTGATTGGAACCGCACCGGAGGAAGCACTTTAGGCAGTCGAGAATTATACGGAATTGCCTTCTCGCTTGCTGATTTGAGTCTGGCCGGCAACAACATCGTTACCGGGTTTAGCTACACGGATAATGTAAGTGCCAGCGGGATGATGGACCCCCAGACCATCGGTTTGGCGGTTCCCGGGCTTGCCAACCAGTACAGCAAATGGGCCACCGATAACGGCATCGACGGCGAGCCCTTCGAGGGCGACTTCAACCGCGACGGGATCACGAATGGTGTCGCTTACGCCCTCGGCCTGAGCCCGACAACCTTCAGTCAGCCGCCGGGAGTCCTCTCCGGCACAACGATGATTTATATTAAGGGGGCCGACGCCATCGCCAACGGGGATGTCATCTGGATCATCCAGACATCCGAGACTCTCGCGCCCGGCTCATGGACCAATGCAGTG
>CALGOH010000056.1 GCA_937957985.1 uncultured Verrucomicrobiae bacterium | reverse complement strand
TTGTGTGTGGGGCTGTCCGTATCAAGGGACGTGGGCGGATGGTCGTGGTGCCCTTTTTATGAGTTCCTATCCATCCGCGGATTTTGATACAACATAGGCGTTTTCATTGACGAGGAGAGTGGGTGAACGCATCTTCGTGCGGTGAGGTTCGAGGCCGGGGACGACAAGGAAAGCATGGTCGCCCGGGGTCTGAGCTTCGACGCTGTCCTTGAAGCCCCGGTCCTCGATTTCATTCCCAATCCGAAACATGCAGATCAGATGATTCTTGTGGTGGAGATCGACCGCTATGCTGTGGCGGTGCCGTGCAAGCCGCTTGGCAAGGATCACTGGCTCATGGTGACGGCCCATCCATCACGCAAATTGACCCGCCGATACATCCCATGAAGCGTTCCAAGATCAAGGACTGGAAGGACAAGCCCCTGACACCCGCCGAGCAGGAGATCGAGGACTCGATCGATCCATCGGCGCTTCAGGGTGCTTCCCAAGCGAGACTCGACGAAGTCCGGACCGGGATGAGCGAACTCAAGCGGCGGCGGGGTGGGGCGCGCCCGGGGGCCGGGCGCAAGCCCAAGGACTACGTGGCGACCATGCTCAACCTCACCCCCGGGGCGCGAACGCGGTTGGAGTCGCTTGCCGAGGGGCAGCCCGGTGGCATGTCCGGCGTGGTCAGCCGGCTGCTCGAGGAGGCACCCGAGTTCGGTGTGGGCGCGAAGAAGCGCTGATCAGTCCGGCGGATAGTTCTCGAAGAAGTGTTCCTCGGCTTCCAGCGAGCCGATCAGGACCAGCTTGTCGCCGGTGTGGAGGGTCTCGACCGGATCGGGGTTGATCCGGCGCGCGCCGTCGTGCTCGATGGCGATGATCGAGCAGCCGGTTTTCGAGCGGACCTGGGAGTCGGCCAGGCTGCGCCCGTCGAGGCAGCCCGGCGTCCTGGCCGTGAAGACGCTCACCCCCTCGGCGAGCAGCAGGGTTTCGCTGCCCCGCAGGTGGTTGAGGATCGTGTTCGCGCTCATGGTCGCGTAGGACAGGACAACGTCGGCCCCGGCCCGGTGGAGGCGCGCGACGTTGGCCTCGCGCGTGCAGCGGCTGATGATCTGCAGCTTCTTGCGCAGCCGGCGGTAGAAGATCGTGAGGAAGATGTTGGTGTCGTCGTCGTGGGTGGTGATGATGACGCTGGAGGCCTCGTGGAGCCCGGCTTCCACGAGCAGGTCGAACTCCGAGCCGTCGCCCACGAGCGTGCGGTCCTTGAAACGGACGCGTTCGGGCAGCTTCTCGATCATCATCCAATCGATGCCCTGCTGGTCCAGCATCCTTGCGGTGGCCCGGCCGACCCGGCCGCCGCCGATGATGACGACCCGGTTGTGGTCGCTCTCGTCGCGATGCCCGTGGACGTCGTTGTAGCGATCGATCTGCTCCCGGGTGCCGCCGAGGATGAAGATGGTGTTCTCCTGGATCGCCGTGGCAGGGGTGACGGGCAGTAGCTTTCCATGGTCCCACAGCCCGACGAGGGTCACGCCGGTATCCGGCTTGATGCCGCTTTCGGCGATGGTCTTGCCGACCAACTCGGTTCCGGCGGCCGAGGCTTCGGCGATGACGAGCTCGCCCATTTCGCCGATCACGTGGGCGCAGCAGTCACCGCCGATCACGCGGCGGGACAGAGCCTGGCCCATCATCTCCTCGAGATGGAGGATGTGCGTCACACCGGCGAGTTCGAGGGCGTCGCGCGCGGCCTTCGAGCGGGCCGAGGCGACGATGGGGATGGTGTCGGAGATCTCGCGCACCGAGAAGGTGACGTTGGTGTTGATCACGTCGGAACGGGTGGTGACCACCATGGCGGCCTCTGGAATCCGGATCCTGCGGTAGGTTTCCGGGTCGCTCAGGTCCCCGACCACCACCGGGACGTTCTGTTCGTGAAGTTCCATCGCCTCGGCGAAGGTGGGCACGAGGACCGCGTAGGGGTGGTGGTGTTTCCTCAGCATCCGCACCAGCCGTTCGGTGACCGGTCCGTGGAAGGTCAGGATCACGTGGTTGCGCATCGATGACGGCAGGGAGCGCGGGGCACCCGCCTCCTGCTGGGCCTTCATCCACGGCGCGTAGAAGAACTCGATGAAGGTGAAGGGCAGCAGGACCAGCAGGAAGATCACGCCGGTGACAAGCACCACGATGGAGAACAGCCGGCCGATGTCCGACTCGAACGTGATGTCACCGAAGCCGAGCGTCGACATCACCGTCAGCGTCCAATAGAAGCCGGTCATCCAGCTATGTTGCTGGCCCTCCCGTTCCATCAGGATGTGGAAGATGATCGAATAGGCGGTCACGATCGCCAGCAGCACGCCGATCAGCCGGAACAGGGCCATCAGGTTGCGGCGGCTGGTCCGGTTCTCGAGAAAGGCGGTGAGGACGGTGGTGAGGGCCTTCATGGGTGGTGCGAAGGGGATGCCATCCTAGGAACTCCCGACGGCCCTGCCAATCATGATGCAACCCGCAAACCACAGGTCCATCCTTGCGTCGATGCCGGTTCCGGCTTTGATCACCTTCACCATGAAACTCGAAACGCTCTGCCTCCACGGCGGTTACACGCCGGACCCGACCACCCACTCGTGCGCGACGCCGGTCTATCGGACCGCGTCGTACGTCTTCGACAACACCGAGCACGCCGCCAACCTCTTCGCGCTCCGGGAACTCGGAAACATCTACACCCGCCTGATGAACCCGACCACGGACGTGCTCGAGAAGCGCGTCTGCCTGCTGGAGGGGGCACCCGAGATGGGGGGGCTCGGTCATGCCTCGGGGACGGCGGCGGTGTTCAACTCGATCATCAACCTGGCCGAAGCCGGGGACAACATCGTCTCGGCCCGCAACCTCTACGGCGGCACCTACACGCAGTTCAACGACATCCTGCCGAAGCTCGGCATCGAGGTGCGGTTGATCGACTCGACCGACCCCGGGAACTTCGCCAAGGCCATCGACGGAAAGACGCGTGCCTTGTTCTGCGAGACGGTTTCCAACCCGGCGCTCGAAGTCTGCGACCTTGATGCCGTCGCCGACATCGCCAAGGCCCACGGCATTCCGTTGATCGTCGATGCCACCTTCTCCACGCCCTACCTCACCCGCCCGCTCGACCACGGCGCGTCGATCGTCGTCCACTCGCTGACGAAGTGGTTCGGCGGCCACGGCGCGGGGATCGGCGGGATCGTCGTCGATTCCGGCCGCTTCGACTGGAAGGCCGGCAAGCATCCGCTCTTCGACGAAGCCGACCATTCCTACCACGGCCTGCGCTGGGGGCACGACCTGCCCGAACCCCTGGCGCCGCTGGCTTACATCCTGCGCATGCGCACGGTGCCGCTGCGCAACCTCGGCGCCTGCATCTCGCCGGACAACTCGTGGTTCCTCATGCAGGGCATCGAAACGCTGGCGCTGCGGATGGAGCGGCATTGCCAGAACGCGCTCGCGGTCGCGAAGCACCTCAAGGACCACCCGAAGGTCGAGTGGGTGCGTTTCCCGGGCCTGGAGGACGATCCGGAGTACGAGAAGAATCGTAAATACCTCAAGGGCAAGGGCGGCTCGATGGTCGTCTTCGGCATCAAGGGCGGCGCGGCCGCCGGGGCGAAGTTCATCGACTCGCTCAAGATGTTCTCGCACCTTGCCAACGTCGGCGACGCCAAGTCGCTGGCCATTCACCCG
This sequence comes from uncultured Verrucomicrobiae bacterium, assembly GCA_937957985.1. Taxonomy (GTDB): domain Bacteria; phylum Verrucomicrobiota; class Verrucomicrobiia; order Verrucomicrobiales; family Akkermansiaceae; genus Haloferula. The sequence continues at coordinate 22,299 of CALGOH010000056.1, read as the reverse complement.
GCGACCACGACCCACAGCCAGCTCAACGAGGAGCAGCAGCGCGCCGGCGGCATCAGCCCCGAACTCGTCCGCCTGTCGATCGGCATCGAGCACCTCGACGACATCCTCGAGGACCTCGACCAGGCGCTGGAGTCGAGGTGAAAGATCGGCGGGATTTCCCATTGAAGGAACTCCACCTCGGCCTTAGCGCATTTCGCACCACGAATGCCGTGGTGTGAAGCGCGCATGATCCTCCTTTCCTCCCTGACCAACCTCCAGACCTCCGGCGCCTTGTGGCCGTGGGTCATCTTCATCGTCTTCGTGCTGGCCATGCTGGCCCTCGACCTCGGGGTCTTCCACCGGCACTCCCACGTGGTCGGCTTCCGCGAGGCCCTCGGCTGGTCGGGTCTCTGGATCACCCTCGGCCTGGCGTTCGCCTGGCTGGTCCACGCCGCCTACAGCGGCCACTGGTTCGGCTTGGGCGGGGCGGTGGACGTGGTGGACGGCCAGGTGAACGATGGCCGGCGCGCCGCGATCAAGTATCTCACCGCCTACGTGGTCGAGAAATCGCTGAGCGTGGACAACATCTTCGTCATCGCGATGATCTTCAGCTCGCTCGCCGTGCCTGCGCGCTACCAGCACCGGGTGCTGTTCTGGGGCGTGCTCGGGGCGCTTGTCATGCGTGGCGCGATGATTGGAATGGGCGCGGTGCTGGTTCACCGCTTCCACTGGATCCTCTACATCTTCGGCGCGTTCCTCATCCTCACCGGACTCAAGATGCTGTTCTTCCGCGAACATACGGTCGAGCCGACCGAGCATCGTGTCGTCCGTTGGATGCGGCGCCTTTTCCCCGTCACCCGGAACTACCACGGCCAGCGATTCGCGGTGAAGGCGGGCAGCCCGGAGGCGTCCGCGCCGGCCGAGCCCGGCCTCGCAGCGCGTCCCGACCCGGTGGTTGACGCCGCCGCCGCCGGCAAATGGCTGCTCACGCCGCTGGCCGTCGCGCTGGTGCTCGTCGAGTTGACCGACGTCGTCTTCGCCGTGGACTCGATTCCCGCGGTGTTCGCGATCACGGCGGATCCGTTCCTTGTCTTCACCAGCAACGTCTTCGCCATTCTCGGGCTTCGCTCGCTCTACTTCGCGCTTGCCGGGCTGATCGAGAAGTTCCGCTACCTCAAGCCGGCGCTCTCGATCGTGCTGGTGCTCGTGGGCCTCAAGATGCTGGGTGGCAAGTGGCTCAAGGAGTGGCTCGGCGAGTCGTTCAACCTGGCGGTCTTGCTCGTCATCCTCGTGGTGCTCGCGACCGGGGTGGTGACCTCGTTGGTCGTCGGCGTGCGGGAAGCGCGGAGAGCCGCTACGGACGCCGGCGGCTGATCCCCGGCAGCGAGGGCTGGCGGAATTTTCCGCTGCTTCGAGAAATCTTCTCGACAGTGTTAGAGAGATTCGGATAGAGCCCGCGCTAACACCTATATGAACCTCTTTCGGCCGCTCCGCGCGGTGGTTTTTCTTCCGGTTCTTCTCATCTGCTCCGCCCCGGCCGCGCCCGTCGGGGGCGGGGTCAAGTTCTACACCTTCGGGAACGTCGGGCCCGACACGAACTCCCCGTTCACGAGAAGTCCCTCGGGAGTTTCGGTGAGCCGAAGCTACTCGGTAGCCGCTTCTTCCGGTGAAGCGTCGCTGGGTAGGCTGCGGACGGAAAGCCGGTTCGCGCCGCCGGGAGAGATCGGGAAGTCGGACTTCTACCGGGTGTACAGCTACTTCGGGGACAAGGTGACGATTTCCGCGCCGGGGCTCGAAGGAACTTCTGGTTGGTTCGACGTCAGCTTCCGCCTGATCGGTGATCTGAACACACCGCAGGGAACCACCAACAGCACAAGCGTGCGGTGGGGTTGGGGTGTCGAGGATCCCGGCGACGGAGACATTCCCGAACCCTTTCCCTCGTTCTATGGAGGGGATTTCAATTCCTACGGTGGCGACGGCAGTTTCAATGGTGGCGACTACGGTCCTTTCCTCGGGACCTACAAGCAACTCACCATCCGATTCACCTACGGTGTGCCATTCGATTATTACTTCGGCGTAACGAACCAGGTCTACGGATGGTATTCGCCGGCCGTGGTCACCTCATCGCGCATCTCCCTCGTGGACTGGAGCGGCTTCCGCAACGTGAGGACCACCGAGGCCCCCGCTTCCGGAGCGCCGGATTCCGGGGTCGGGAAGGCCCCGCTGCCCTCGGAGATCGACGGACTGTCGATCATCAGCGATACCGGGCACGACTGGTCCAAGCCGTCCTCGCCGCGCCTGAGCTGGCGCCAGCAGAACTTCGGCACGATGGTGGGCGAGGGGGATGCCGGTGACGGCGCGGATCCCGAGAAGGATGGACTGGTTAACCTGCTGGAGTGGGCCTTTGGGAGCGATCCGCTGAAGTCCGACCCGGCACCCACCAGCGCCGTGCGCAAGACCTCGCCGTCCGGGGTGTCGTATGGTCTCCGCTACCTTCGGCCGGCCGATCCCGCGATTCGCGGGGCCGCGACCTACACGCTTCAATCGTCCAGCACCCTTTCCTCGGGATGGAGCCCGGTGGAAGGCGCGGTCGAATCCGCAACTCCGGTCGCGGGGACGGGACTGGAGGAGGTCACAATCGTCTCTCCGGCTTCCGAGACCCCGCCGGCCGCAGGATTCTTCCGGCTCGCCGTGGTCGATGGCGCTCCGTGACAAACGCCGAGGAACCGAGCAAGGCTGCCATCACGTCCGCCTGTCGATCGGCATCGAGCACCTCGACGACATTCTCGAAGACCTGGATCAGGCGCTTGGCGGGGCCTGAATGTAGTGTCCGCTGGCGTTGACCGACCCCGGCTATGAGCGCCACCATGACGCTGTTTGTTGTCGGCCGCGATTCACTGCCGCTTGCTCCCGATGGTGGCGATCATCTGGGGCTCCATTGAGGGATGGTCCCGCAATTACGGCTCTCGATTGAGCAAAATATGCGGAGTTGTATGGCGGTGAATCTGTTCAGGTGCAATCGGTCGAAAAGGGCAGAGTCGCTTGCTTCGAGGTTGGAGCGGTCTCGTTCGAGTCGGCCTGAAACCAGAGTTGAACCCTGTGGCCATGAAGTCCTCCCTCCTGCTCACAACATTCGGCATCCTTTTCTCGCCGGCCATTGCTCCTTTGGATGCGGCGACGGCCATTTATCAGGATGACGCACTCGATCCGATCACCAATGATGCCTACGATGGCATCGAGGACACGTTTGTTGGCAACTACAACAGCATTTGGGAGAACTTCAATTTTGGCCAGCGCCACGAGTTCTCGATCAGCGGTTCTTCGGGAAACCTGAAGAACACGCTGATGCGCTTCGATGTCACCTCGATGGCGGGCGAATACTCCGAGATCACTTCGGTGACCCTCAGGCTCTACTTCAGCAATCCGCTCGGCAACACGGGGTCCATCAGTGTCTATCCTCTCATGGAGGCCAATTCAGGCTGGGTGGAGGGTCCCGGTGGAGCGATTACGACGGCAAACGTTCATCCGGGCTCGTCGACATGGAATGAGATCCTGCGGGGCAACCATGGCTATTATGATGCACCGAATGGCACCGGCACCTTGTGGGCAGGCGGATCCAACGGAGCGGGAGTTGCCGGTGTGGATCATGAGGCCACGGCCATCGCGACCATCGCCCTGGACGGGACGGAGGTGGCCGGACAGGCAGTGGATCTGGTGTTCACCGACCTTTCGTTGGTTGAAGACTGGATCTCGGGAACCAACTACGGGATCGTTCTCAAGGGCCAGACCGGCGACTTCATCTTCCACAGTTCCGAAGCCAATCTGGTCGATGAAGGCAACCAGATCTATCAGCCCCAGCTTATCTTCGGCTACACCCCGATTCCCGAAGTCGGTGTTGGATTGATGTTGTTGGGGGCTCTGGTCGTGATGGTGAGGAGGAGGTAGGAGGGCACTGCAACCGAGCACCTTTCGAGCGCCTACGGGCGGTTGAGGACCGACTCATCGAGGTCTGTGAAATGACACATCTTTTCTGAGGCGAATTCCGTCCTTACTTGGCTGATAGGTGGCATTGGGCTTGATGTTCGCCGCCTGATCCCGACCCCCAGCCGAGAGTTCGACGTGTTGGTTTTCGGGTGAGATGCCCACAACCTCCATTACCCGCCCATCGAGATCGGTAACGACCCGGGCGCCTGCCGAGCATCGGAAGACGCCCTTCTCGCCGACGAATCCCTCGAAGCGCCCGTCCCGGCATTCGAGCCTGAAGTGATGGTCGCCCCAGCGCTGCGTGGCGGTGAAGTCCGCCGTCTCGGGATCGGCGACGGACCACCAGACGCGCCCGCGATCGACCTCGAGATGGATGCCCTGCATCCGGGACAGGTATTCCAGCGCCGCGAGGGCCATCGGGCCGTAGCCGTCGGGCTTCTGCCCGGACGGTGCGCCGTCAAAGGGATCCAGTTGCTGGGTGAAACGGCAGTCGTTGCGGACGAGGGTGGGCAGCAGCTTTTCCGCGATCAGGGTCACCTCGGCGAAGTGGCCGTAGCGCTCCAGGGCGCCGATGGCCCGCTGGTAGGTCAGCCCCTGCGGCTGGCCGCTCCAGTTGTTGCCGGTCGCGTTGCGGAAGAGACGCTCGCTGATCGCGATCGATGGCAGCGGAACCGGTGTCCAGAACGCCGTGGTGTCGAGCACGTGGTGTTCGATGAAGGCGTCCGCCATCTCCCGGGTGAAGATGCCGTACCACATGCATCGGAGGTTGTTGTGGATCAGTTCGGGCAGGACCTTGCCGTGACGGTCACGATCAAAGCAGGCGAGGCGCCTCGGATCCCATAGCTTCTCGATGAGGCGCGTCCGGACGGCTTCGGCGTCCCGTGTCCATCGTTCTTCTTCCCCGTTGCCGAGTTCCGCCGAAATGAGGGCGAGCGTGGCGCGGGCGCTGTAGCTGTAGGCCATGACGTCCATCGACTGGAAAGGCACCCGGATCTCCTCGAGGGTGGGGGCGTTGGCATCGTCCCCGCGGTGCCAGTAGCGGCGGAGGTCGTCGGGCTTCTGCGGGTCGGGCAGGCCGGGAGTGCCGGGCGGCCGGTCGAAGGGCCAGCGGTTGGGTGCGCCGCGGGTGGTCAGACGCGTCGACTCATCCTCGCCGGTGTCCCACACGCACCACGTTTCGAGCACCCCGTCTCCATTCGAGTCCCGGGTGCGCCAGAGGTAGGCGTCATGCGCCTTCAGTGCCTCGTAGACTCGGCGCAGGTAGCCCTTGTCCCGCCCGATCCAGTGATAGACCCGCCACGCCGGTTCGGGGAAACAGAAGCCTTGAAACATCTCGTAGTCGGCGGTGATCCGGGCTTCCGGCATCCAGGCGTGGCCTTCGGGCGGTTCGCGGTCCCAGCCGTTCTTGAGGGAGGTTTCGGTGGAGATCACCATGCCGGGCAGGCGTCCGTCGTCGCGCTGGCCGAGCATGAAGATCACCTGGTTGTTCAGCGCGACCTGCACGTCGCGTTTCGCGTACATCTCGCCACCCATCGGCTGGGTTTCGATCCAGGCGTTCGGGTAGCCGCCGCCTTCGACGAGGACCTTCATCGACGGGGCGAAATCGACGAGGTTGCCTGCGAGACATCCGACGGCGGCATCGTGAAGGCGCTGGATCCGGCGGTCGCGGCTTTCGAAGGTCGATGACGTCGTGAGTGGTGCGCGGAAAGGAGGCGACGGGTCCGCCGCGGCGGAGGCGGGCAGGAGGATGACGCCGATCAGGAGAGACCCACTCCGCCGGAGTTTCCCACGAAGGCATGACGTGGCACCGCCCTTTGGAACCGCCTTCTTCACGGGTTCCGGTGTAGTGTCTCGCCGAACCTTCGCAAGGACGAAGGATCGGCCCGAGGGAGGGCCCGCTTCGACCGGCCGTTCGTCGGCAACGCCGCTCTCTGGCCCCGACCTACGGGATCGCGTGAGTGCCGATGGTGGCGATCGTTGGGAGGATCGGGGATGTCGTCCCCCCAACCGGCGGCGCTGTTCTAGATGGCCCGTTCCGTTCCGTTGATGGGCAGTCCTCCCCGACGGGCTGCCTCTTCGCTGACCGATTTCCTGCTGCAGCGTGCGGCGGAGACTCCGGACCGTGTGGCGGTGCGCTTTCTGCGGGACGGAGCGGCGGATGAGGACGAGCTCACCTACGGCGAATGGCGGCGGGGAGCAATGGGCGTGGCTTCCTGCTTGAAGGAGCGCGGGCTGAAGGGGCAGCCGATTCTGATCACGGCCGCGCCGGGCAGGGGTTTCGTGGCATCGCTCTTCGGGGCCTGGCTGGCGGGGTGCATCGCCGTTCCCGCCTATCCGCCTCGCGGAAGACGACACCGAGCGCGCCTCGAGGCGATTCGTGACGATTGTGGTGCCCGCGTCTGCCTCGGCGAGGCATCGCCCCGACAGCCCGACGGTCTCATATCCCTCGATCCTGCCGATCTCGCCGGGGCCGATGCCGGGTATTCCCCGACCATCGACCAGGGACAGCCGTGCCTGCTGCAGTACACTTCCGGATCGACGGCCTCGCCGAAGGGTGTCGTCCTTCGCCACGATACGCTCGGCGGACACCTCGACCGCCTGCACGAGCTGCTCGCGCCGGGAGGGTTCGAGTCGATCCTGAGCTGGCTGCCGCCCTACCATGACATGGGGCTGGTGCTGAAGATCCTCTACTCGCTCCGATCCGGCACCCCGCTCACGTGGATGTCGCCCGATCATTTCGTCCAGCGTCCGCTGCGATGGCTCCGCGCGATCGACCGCTACCGCGCGAACATGAGCGGCGGACCGAACTTCGCCTACGAGTGGTGCCTGCGAGCGGCCGGCGACGAGGATCTCGCGACACTTGATCTCTCCTGCTGGACCTTCGCTCCATGCGGGGCGGAGCGGGTCCGGCGCGAAACACTCGAGCGTTTCTCGAAGCGGTTCGAGCCGTGTGGCTTCGATCCCGGTGCGCTGTACCCCGGCTACGGGCTGGCCGAGGCGACCTTGGTCGTCACCTCGCCGCGTGTGCCCGGGCCGGAGTCGTGGCGTGTTTCGAGAAAGGATCCGACGCAGGTTTCCTGCGGACCGCCGCTCGATGGAACCCGGGTTCGGATCGTCGATGCCGCCACCCGCCGCGAACTTCCGGAGGGAGTGACGGGAGAGATCGAGGTCGCTTCGGCCTCGGTGGCCGACGGCTACTGGCAGCGTCCCGAAGCGACGGCGGAGGTCTTTCGCGATGGCTGGCGCCGCACCGGCGATCTCGGGTTTCTCGAAGACGGACAGCTCTTTGTCGTGGGTCGGATCAAGGACCTGATCATCGTCGACGGAGTCAACGTCGCGCCGGAGGACATCGAGTCGCTCGCCTCCGCCGTCGATGATCGCCTGACGGGCGTGGCCGCGTTCGCGATCGACTCGGATCAGGGCGAAGGCATCGCCCTGGCGGTGGAAGCGAGGGACGTCCCGGTCGCGGAGCAGGCGGTGTGGTGTGCCCGGCTCCGTTCGGAGCTCGCCTCGCGGGCCGGCCATCCGATCCGGCGCGTCCTGCTGGTGCGTCCGGGCCTCCTGCCGCGCACGACCAGCGGCAAGGTGCAGCGCCATGCCGTCCGCGAAGCCTTCGAGCAGGACCGCCTTGCGATCCGGTTCGACGATGCCGCGACGAAGGAACCGGCGAACCCGTCTGCCGAAACACCGGCCCTCGACGCCTTGCTCGATGCCGTTCATCGGGCGACCGGACGCGAGGGAGCCCGGGCTTCGGACGATCTCGCAAGCTTCGGCGTCAGCTCGATCGACGTCACCCGGATCATCGCCCTCGTCCGCCAGTCGACCGGCGTCGAACTCCAGCATGCGGACCTTTTCAATGCCTCCGACTTCGAGGCGCTGGCCCGCACCATCGCGCGGCGACAGCCGTCCGAAGCCGACGAACGGATCGTCCCGGGCTCCGGCCGTGGCTCCGGCCTCGTGAGCCACTCGCAGGAGCGCATGGCCTTCCTGCACCGCCTGGATCCGGACAGCGCCGCCTATCATGTCTTCGGTTGCCTGGAACTCCGCGGTCCGCTCGATCGCGGCGCGCTGGTGAAGGCCTGCCGACGGCTTGCCGAAGCCCACCCGATCCTGCGCACGCGTCATGCCGAACGGGACGGCGTGCCGGTGACGGGCTTCGACGGTGCCATTCCGTCGATCGAGGAGCGCGAAGGCGAACCGCACGCCGAACTCGCCGACTTCGCGCGGCGGCCTTTCGACCTGGCATCGGAGTCGCCGATCCGGCTCCGCCTCGTGCCGGTCGCCCGCGAGCGGCATGTGCTCGGCCTCTGCGCCCATCACATCGTCGCCGACGGATGGTCCGCCCGGATCCTCGTGCGTGATCTCGCCGCGAACTACGATGCCTATCGTAGATGTGTCGATCCGCCCGCGCTCCCCGATGGGCCGGACTTCATCGACTACGCGGCATGGCAGCGGAAGCGGATCGACGAAGGGGCCGCCGACGATCAGGTCGCGTTCTGGAAGAACCACCTCGCCGGTCATCCGGGGAAGATCGAAATGGTCACCGACTTCACGCGGCCACCGAAGAGCAGCTCCGACGGCGGGGCTGTGACCATCGACCTGCCCGCCGCGCTCGAGGCGGCCGTCGAGCGCCTCGCGAGGCAGTGCGGCGCCACCCCGTTCATGGTCCGCTTCGCCGCATGGCTGCTGCTGCTGCGCGCCCATGGCGGCGGTGACGACCTCGTTTCCGCCGTGCCGGTGGCCAATCGCCACCACGCCGTGGCGGGCGACCTCGTCGGCACGCTGGTCAACACTCTGCCGCTGCGCGTCACGCTCGATCCCGGCGACCGCTTCCTCGATCTCGTGGAGCGCGTCCGCGAAGCGTGCTTCGGCATGCAGGCGAACCAGGAGGCGCCTTTCGAGAAGATCATCGAGGCGGTGAAGCCCGACCGCGCCCGCGACCGTGCTCCGATCGCCCAGGTGATGTTCGACCACCAGGAACTCCCCCTCCCGGAAAGCTGGGGCGGTGGACTCACCTGCAGGCCGCTGCTGGTACACCGCGGTGCCGTGCAGTTCGATCTCAGCCTGGTCAGCTTCCGCCTCCCCGATCGGACGCAACTGATTCTCGAATTCCGCCGCGACCTTTTCCGCGAGGAATCCATCCGCGCGATGCTCGGCCGCTATCTCGCCCTGCTCACCGCCGCCTGCGAGGCGCCGGAAACCGCGACCTGCCGATTCGACGCCCTCTCGGCCGACGACCTCCGGCGGCTCGAGACCTTCGCGCAGGGGCCGAGTCGGCCAGATTTCCCGTGCCAGACGGCCCCGTCGCTGATCGCCCGGAGCATTGATCGGCATCCGGGGCGTCACGCATTCGTCACGCCCGGGGGTGGACTGACGTACCGGCAGCTTGGTGATCGTTCCGACGCTCTTGCCGCTTGCCTGCGCGGCCGCGGGGTGGTGCGCGGCGATCGCGTCGCCCTGATGCTCGACCGCAGCCTCGACCTGCCCTGCGCGATGCTCGCGATTTGGAAATGCGGCGCCGCCTACCTTCCGCTCGATCCCGACAACCCGAAGGGCCGGCTCTCCCTCATCCTCGAGGACCAGCAACCCATCCGCGTCCTCGTTTCGCCCGGCTACCGGGACCGCTTGCCGGAGGGCACCGAGATGATCGAGTTGGGCGGAGAGCTGTTCGATCATCCGGCCGGTGAGAACACGGCCCCCGCTCCCGATGATCCTGCCTACATCCTCTACACCTCCGGCTCGACGGGAAAGCCGAAGGGCGTGGTCATCCCGCACGGCGCCCTCGCCAATTTCCTCCTCAGCATGGCGGAGGCCCCCGGATTCCGGGCGGGCGAAACGCTGCTCGCCGTGACCACGATCTCCTTCGACATCTCCGGCCTCGAACTCTTCCTGCCGCTCGTGCAGGGCGGGACCGTCGATCTCGTCTCCAGCCGCACCGCGCGGGATGCCGACGCGCTCCGCCGACGGATTGAAACCTCCGACCCCGACGTGATGCAGGCCACTCCGGCGACCTGGCGGATGCTCATCGACGCCGGATGGGGAGGCTCGCCGAGGCTCCGGATCCTGTGCGGCGGCGAGGCGCTCGATCCGCCGCTCGCGCGGAAACTGCGTCCGTTGGGAGCCGAGCTGTGGAACCTCTACGGCCCGACCGAGACCACCATCTGGTCGACCATCCAACAGGTCCCCGAAGATCCCGGCATCATCACCATCGGCAGGCCGATCGCCAACACCTCGATCCGCATCCTTTCCGCCGGCAACCGCCCGACTCCTCCTGGCGTTCCCGGCGAGCTGCTCATCGGCGGGGCCGGACTCGCCACCGGATACTGGAAACGCGACCGACTCACCGCCGACCGCTTCGTCGAGATCGACGGCGGGCGATTCTACCGTACCGGCGACCTCGCGAGGTGGCTGCCGAACGGCGAGATCGAGTGTCTCGGGCGGACCGACAGCCAGGTGAAGGTCCGCGGTTTCCGCGTCGAGCTCGGCGAGTTCGACGCCGCGATCCTCTCCCATGCGTTTTTGGACGAGGCCGCGACGTTGCTGGTGTGCGCTCGTCTCCTCCGCTGGTTTCGTTCCGCGTCCGCGCTCGATCCCCGTGTGCTCGGTGATCATCTGAAGGGCTGCCTGCCCGCCTACATGCTGCCCGCGCGATTGGTCCCGCTCGGCGAGTTTCCCCTGACCACCAGTGGCAAGATCGACCGCAAGGCGCTCGCCGCCCGCCCGCTTCCGGAAACCGACAGGCGCGATGCCGCGGCCCCGAACGATCCGCTCGTCCACGACCTCACCTCGCTCTGGGCCGAGGTGCTCGGGCTTCCGGGGGTCGCGCCGGACGACGATTTCTTCGACCTCGGCGGCCACTCTTTGCTCGCCGCCCGTCTCGTTTCGGCCGCCGGTCGGCGCACCGGACTGCGGATCCCGCTCGACTGGCTCTTCGACCGCCCCACGCCGGCCGGCATGGCCGCCCGCCTGCGCGCCGACGCGGCCGACGATCTCGCCCGGCCCCGGGCGATCCCGCTTTCAAGGGGCAACGGCGGCACCCCGCTGTTCTGGGTGCACACCCTCGTCGATGGCGGCATGGGCCTGCTGCCCTATCGTGAAACGGCGGCGATGCTGTCCGATATCGCCGATTCGTACGGCATCGCCGAGGGCACCGAGACCTTCGACTCTCTAACGGAACTCGCCGCGGCGCACGTCGAGAGCATCCGCGCGGTCCAGCCGGACGGCCCGTACCGGCTGGCGGGCTTCTGTTTCGGAGGAAACGTCGCCGCCGAGATCGCCTGCCAGCTCGTCGAGGCCGGCGAGGCTGTCGAACTGCTCGCCCTGCTGGAGTCGAGCCCGCCGAACTCCGGCTCGCGCCGCGGATGGTGGCGCAGCCTCTCCACCTGGAGCCGCATCTTCCGCCGGCTCCCCGAGCGGATCCGCAGCCTCGCCGGAAGGGACGTCGGTTCGATGGTCCGCCGCCTGAAGATGAAGCACCGCGCCGCGACCTCGACCGTCGACCAGCTTGTGAACCGCGACCGGTCGATCCCGGATCTTCACGGCGTGCTCGACCTCGAGGTGCTGGACGCCAACTCGCGTCGCCGGGCCGTCCGCCACTGGACGGCCCTGCACCGGCACCAGGCCCGCCTGCCCGGCGCCGGCCGCATCGTTCTCGTCCGCGCGTTCGACGAAGGCTGGCTGCCCCGCGAGCCGAACCTCGGATGGAAGCCGGCCGGCCCCATCGAGATCTACACCGTCTCCGGCCGCCACGAGGACTTCCTCCGCAATCACTCCGCCCGGGAAGTCGCCACCATTCTCCGCGGGCTTTTCTAACGCCGGGAATCCGCGGTCATGAGATGATCGAAGATGAAGCACGCACTCGGCAATTGATCAATATCGCAATCTTTTTGCGAAAAGAAGCGAATGAATCTTGAAACGTGTTCGGTGAGTGCTGTGATCTTATCGGATGATCCCGTCACATCCCGGTAGGGAAGACGCAGCTCCCAAAAAGTGAAGCGCCGCACCGGTGCCGGCATGCCTCGGATGATCCATCCGAACCACGCATGGAGGGCATCAGTCATGAACACGAACGCTTTGTTTCGAACCGGAGCGGCCTTGATCTCGCTCCTCACGCCGGTCGCGCTGGCCGAAGACGAATTTGACTGGGGCGACGCGCCCCAGGACCCTGTCAATCTGGGTTACTTCTATCAGACCTTGAGTCCGGGCGGTGCGCACCACTTCATTGTGCCGGGGGTGCTGATGGGTGTGCTGATCGACGGCGAGGGCGGCGGGCAGCCGACCATCCCCGCCGACGGCGACGACCTCAACAACCAGCCCGACGAGGACGGGGTGTCCTTCGGTGGTCCGCTGATGCCCGGATTGGGCACACCGGTGACGGTCACCGTTTCGCAGCCCGGCTGGCTCGATGTGTGGCTGGACGGGAACAACAACGCAACCTTCGACGCTCCGGTTGATCTCGTCTACTCGGCGGCGGTCGTGCCGGGGGTGAACAACCTCATGGTCACCGTGCCCGCCGGGACGATGCCGGGTCCGAACTACATGCGCTTCCGCTACAACACCGGCGGACCTCTCCCGCCGGACGGTCCCGCACAGGACGGGGAGGTGGAGGACTACCGGGTCAACATCGAGGAGGAGCAGTTTGAGGAGCTTGACTGGGGCGACGCGCCCGAGCAGATGGGCGGATTCAATTACCAGACCACGTCGGCCAACAACGGCGCGAACCACCTGATCGTGCAGGGCGTCTTCATGGGGACGCTGATCGATGGCGAGGGCAACGGTCAGCCGACGATCCCCGCCGACGGCGACGACCTGAGCAACATGGCCGACGAGGACGGGGTGTCCTTCGGCGGTCCGCTGGTTGCTGGTCAGGGGGCGACGGTGACGGTGACCGTGAGCAAGAACGGCTGGCTGGACGTGTGGCTGGACGGGAACAACAACGGGACCTTCGACACGGCCGTTGACTTGGTCTTCTCGGGGCCTGTGGTCGCCGGGCCGAACCCGGTCCTGGTCAACGTCCCGTTGGGAACGGCACCGGGAGCGAACTACATGCGCTTCCGCTACAACCTGGGAACGGCCCTGCCACCGATCGGCTTTGCGCCGGACGGCGAAGTCGAGGACTACCTGGTCAACATCGAGGAGGAGCAGTTCGAGGAGCTTGACTGGGGCGACGCGCCGGACGGACCGTATCCGACTCTCAACGCCAGCCTGGGGGCGAACCATGTGATCGTTCCGGGGATGTACATGGGGACGCTGATCGATGCGGAACCCGACGGTCAACCGAATGCCACCGCGACCGGCGACGACCTGTCGAACCTGCCGGACGAGGACGGCGTTTTCTTCGGTGGCCCGCTGACGCAAGGTTCGTCCACCGGCTACACGATCGTGGTGTCCCAGACCGGGAAGATCGACGCCTGGATCGATTTCAACGGGAATGGAAGCTGGCTTGACCCGGGTGAGCAGATCCTGACGGCGGCACCCGTCAACCCCGGCCCGGGGAATGTCTTCAGCGTCGCCGTTCCGCCCGGAGCGATGCCGGGTCCGACCTTCGCCCGCTTCCGCTACAGCACCGTCGGCGGTTTGCCTCCGACCGGCCCCGCGCCGGACGGCGAGGTGGAGGACTACCAACTCGACATCGAGGAAGCCCCGCCCACGGACTGGGGCGATGCGCCGGATGACGGATTGGTCGGCACGGGCCCCGGGGACTATCAAACGGTCCTGGCCACCGGCGGCGCCCGGCACGTGATCAATCCCGCGATGTATCTCGGCGCCTCGGTCGATGCCGAACCCGACGGCCAGCCCGATCCGGCGGCGCAGGGTGACGACAATGCCGGCATCGATGACGAGGATGGAGTGCTGTGGTATCCGATGGTTTCCGGGGCGCTGACGGCGATCGACGTCACGGTCTCCATGGCCGGCGTCGTTGATGTCTGGATCGACTTCAATGGCAACGGCAGTTGGCTGGATGGAGGCGAGAAGGTGCTCACGGCCGCGCCCGTGGGTGCCGGCAAGACGCAGTTGACCTTCACCGTGCCTTCCGGGGTGCCTGCCGTTACCACGGCGGCCAGGGTCCGCTACAGCAGCGCCGGCGTTTCGGCGCCGACCGGTCCGGCTCCCGATGGAGAGGTCGAGGACTACATGGTCGGCGTGTTGGATGAAGGTACCGCCGTGTTCGACTTCGGCGATGCGCCGGACCCGAGCTACCCGACGCTCGCGGCCAGCGCCGGGGCGGCGCACGCCCTGACCGGGCCGGTTCTCGGCGTGCTGGTCGATGCCGAGCCCGACGGTCAACCGGATCCGGCGGCACTGGGAGATGATTTCGACCTCCTGTATCCCGCACTTGGGGATGACGAGGATGGCGTGACCTTCGGTTATGCACTGATCGGTGGTCAGCCCACCGTCGTGGAGATCATTGCCTCGGCGCCCGGAGCGGTCGACATGTGGATCGACTGGAACAACAACGGAACGTGGTTCGACCCGGGCGAGCAGGTGCTCATGGCCCAGCCGGTGAATCCGGGTCCGAACTATGTGACGATCCCGGTGCCCTTGGTGACCTTTACCGGTCCGACCAAGGCCCGGGTGCGGATCAGCGGCATGGGTGGCCTGCCTCCCACCGGCTTCGCGCCGGACGGCGAAGTCGAGGACCACGATGTGTTCCTCCATGAGGAAGGCGGAATGGACTTCGGCGACGCTCCTGACGGCACCGTGACGCCGCCCGGCGGCTTCCCGACGACGATGATGGACTTCGGCGCCGCGCACTTCATCGACAGCCTGTTCATGGGTGTGTTTGTCGATGCCGAGATCGACGGACAACCGCATCCGAACGCCCTTGGCGACGATGTCGCCGGGGTGCCGGACGACGAGGACGGCGTGTCTTTCGACACCGATTGGATCGAAGGCGCAAACGCCAAGCTCACGGTGACACTGCCACCCGGCGCACCGGCGGCCGACCTTGAAGCCTGGGTTGACTGGGACGGAGACGGAACGTGGACGCAGGCCGGCAACCACGCCGTGGTGAACGTCCCGATGGTGCCGGGACCCAACCCGGTGACCTTGTCGGTCCCGACCGGCAGCGGGCTGACCAAGACCTTCGTCCGCTTCCGGCTGTTCCATGCCGGAACTTCGGTCGGCTTCGGCGGCTTCGTCCATGGCGGCGAGGTCGAGGACTACGAGGTGCCGGTCGGCAAGACGATCCGGGCCGGGATCTCGATCGATCGCACGCCGAATCCCGATCAGGTCGTCCTGACCTGGACTGCGGAGCCGGGTGCGTCGAGCTACAGCGTCTACAGTTCGACCACGCTTGCCGGTGGCTTCCCGGGAGGTTGGACGCTGGAGACCTCCGGACTGACCGCGTTGACGTGGAGCGAGAACCTCGTCGCATCACGCAAGTTCTACCTCGTGGTCGCATTCCCGTGAGTTCGATTCTCCCCCGCCGAACCGCATCGACCTTCCCCCCGGGCCGGTGCGGTGAGGGCGGGGAAGTCGTCCGGGCCCGTTCATCGGAGGCGACGGCGGGTGTTCTTTCGCAACCTCGACATTCCGGATGCGTTTGGTTTAATGGCCCGGTGAAACATTTCCAGGTCCTCAGCGCCGGGCAGCCCGTCTTCTTCTTCGAGGTCGGGGTCGAGTATGCCGACGACGGACTGACGGATCGGAACATCGAGCTGGCCCGGAACATCGCGACCGTCCTCGAGGTGGAGAAGTACGGTCCCGAGTTCGTCCCCCAGCTCATCTCCAAGATCCCGCTCGTCCTGACCGACCAGGAACCCGACCACAGCCAGGAAGGCCTCAAGGCCTGGGTCTCTCCCAAGCTGCGGAGGTAGGAGTCCTGATGCCTGGCAAGTGATCTTTCCAGGGTCTCCCCGGGCCGCCCCGCAAATCTTTCGTCCGTTGGCTGAAGTCGTTACCACGTTGGCTGAATGATGGGGTGTCCCACCCTCCTCCCGGTGATGATTTGCGGGTGCCGCTTCCATGCGATCGCGGTTTTCCCGACACTGTCACCCTTGATCTGGAGCACATGGCTGCTGCGATCCTACAAAAGCTTCCTGGGAAGGCTCGGTTCGTGGATGCCCCGGGTGCCTGTGTCCGGCTTTGGGTCGGCATCGAAAGCAGCTTGAAGTTCCTGCTGATGCGAGGGTGGGACGATGTCGGCGGGACGCGTTCCCACCGCTGACAGAGCCGCCGCTCCGCCGCCGTATCGCCGCCATGTCGAGAAACCTTGGATGGATGTTGGTGCTGGTGGCCGGAGTCACCGTGGCGGGGGCGGTCGAACTGCCGAAGATGTTCAGCGACCACGCGGTGCTCCAGCGTGGCGAGAAGGTGCCCGTCTGGGGCTGGGGTGACGCTGGCGAGCAGGTGACGGTCGAGTTCGGCGGGCAATCGGTCGCGGCGAAGGCCGGGGAGGGCGGTTCGTGGCAGGTCGAACTCGAAGCGATGGAGGCGCATGCCGAAGGCCGGACACTGAAGGTGACGGGGTCGTCGAGCGGCGGGGTCGAGGTCAGGGATGTGCTCGTCGGGGAGGTCTGGATGGCATCGGGCCAGTCGAACATGCAGTGGCGGCTCGCCCAGACCGAGCGGGCGGAGGAAGACATCCCGACGGCGGAGTTTCCCGGGCTGCGGATGTACCTGACCCCCAATGTCACCGCCCTGACGCCGCAGCGGAAGGTCGGCGGCGAGTGGCTCGAGACGAATCCCGAGAACGCCGGCCAGTTTTCGGCGGTCGGCTACTATTTCGGCCGCAAGCTTCATCGCGAACTCGGGGTTCCCGTGGGCATCATCTGCACCGCCTGGGGCGGCAAGCCGTCGGAGGCCTTCACCAGCCGCGAAGGGCTGCTGACCGAGCCGGAGGGCAAGGCGCTGGTCGATCAGCTCGACCAGGCCATGGCGTCCTATGACGAGGAGAAGGCGAAGGCGAACTTCGAGAAGGCGCTGGCCGCCTGGGAGAAGAAGGTCGAGGAGATCAAGGCGGCCAACAAGGAGTCCGGCAAGAACCAGGGCCTGCCGCGAAAGCCGGGAATGCCCCAGGCCCCGGGACTGAACCCGGGCAGGCCGGCGTCGATCTACAACGCGATGATCCACCCGTGGGTCGGCTACGCCCTGCGCGGCGCGATCTGGTACCAGGGCGAGTCGAATGCCGGGCGCGCGAAGCAGTATGAGACGATCTTTCCGCAGCTCATCCTCGACTGGCGCCGCCTGTGGCAGAAGGAGCTGCCGTTCTACTTCGTGCAACTGGCGAACTTCAAGAAGCCCAGCACCGAACCCGGCGTACCTGACGAATGGGCCGAGTTGCAGAACGCCCAGCGGCTCACGCTTGCCCTGCCGAAGACCGGCATGGCGATCATCAATGACATCGGGATGGCCAACGACATCCACCCGCGCAACAAGCTCGACGTCGGCGAAAGGCTGGCCCGCTGGGCGTTGGCCATGGATTACGGAAAGACCGGCGTCGCGATCTCCGGGCCGATCTACAAGGGGTCGAAGATCGAGGGCGACAAGGTGCGGATCGAATTCGACCACGCGGAGGGTCTCAAGAGCCGCGACGGAGGACCGCTCAAGCGCTTCGAGATCGCCGGCGAGGACCGGAAATGGGTGTGGGCCGAGGCGAAGATCGACGGCGAGAGCGTCGTGGTCTCCAGTCCCGACGTGCCGGAACCGGTGGCCGTGCGCTATGCCTGGGCTTCCAATCCCGAAGGCGCGAACCTCGTCAACGGCGAAGGCCTGCCCGCCTCGCTCTTCCGCACCGACGACTGGAAGCTCAAGACCGAGAAGTAGGCGGCGAAGCTCCGCACGGCCCCGGACGGGGCCTTGAAACTCGTCGAGGACCGGTTGGCTGCGGGCCCCGCGGCCGCGGCGGTCCGGGTGCGATTGGAAAGGAGGGGGCGGGTTGAAAGGGGTGGTCAGATTTCTCAAGAGGGCCAACGGCCTGTGAAATACCAGCCCGGCCAGCAGGGCCGGGTTCTGGAAGGGACCGGATTCGAGGGCTGAAGGCCTGAAACATGGTCGCAACGCTACTCATTCGCCTCCCCGCATGTGCCGGGCCTTCAGCCCTCGGGTGCTCACCCCCCCCAACCCGGCCCTACAGGCCGGGCTGGCATCTTTCGGGCCGTTGGCCCTCGTGACGGGTCCGCCTGCCAGCGTCGGGCGACCTGGAAATCTTGCCCACCACTTCGGTTACACCCCTCCGGTTCCCGTGGATTGACCCTCCCCCCGACACAGCTACCATCCGGGAAACCACGATCCGCGTTTTCCACCAGAAACCACGGGTCGATACGATTCACTGTTCGCCCAAAAAATGAGATTCACCTTTGCTGCACAATTGATCGCGGTCTCCCTCTCAGTCGAGGCGCTTGCTGAAGAGATGCCAGATCCAATGAACCTTCCGATTCCAACGGACAGTGAGTCGGTGCTGGATTTCCGCGGCAAGCCGACTTGGGATTACGAACCGTACCAGGCGCTATTTGCGACAAAGACATATGGCGGGCTTCTTGAGGGTCTCTACGCCTTTTTTGCAGCGTGGACCCACGACGGAATGAAGCTTCAGGGCGACGAGGCAGTGAAGTGCTACTACAACTGCAAGCTTGCTCAGATCCGCCTGAACTACCTACTTCGACAAGATCACCTTCACGCAGACAAACTTCTCCTCGAATTGCACCCTCAGAACAAGATTGGCGAGAAGGAGGCTGATCGGATCCTCGCTGCACAGGTCGGAATCGAACAAATCCGGCGCAAAGAGGAACAGATTCGGACGATGTTGAAGAGCCTTGGCGAGAGGGACGATCCCTATCCGGACGGACCGCCCCAAGATGTTCACCAACTCTATCGGCCACTCTTCAAGTTCCTTCAGGACGTATTCTTAGACGTGGAATGACAATCGGCGAACAAGCCGAAGATGGCGACCCTTTAAAGCGGCCTTGCGTTTGGGTTTTGGTGATTCAATCCGGCAAGGAGGAACGGAGGGCCGCCTCAGATCGGGCGTTGTGCTATGCCTCTGACGTCGCAAAGAGATGATCCTGATCAATAGCGATGGCAACAGCATACATTGAGACTACGATCCCGAGCTACTATACCGCTCGAAGTTCCCGGTCGATTCTTCAGGCGGGTCGGCAACTTGCCACGCGGGAGTGGTGGGACAGTGGATGTTCGGGATTCGATCTCGTGACGTCCACGGAGACATTGAATGAATCCGGCGAGGGCGATCCGGGAATGGCGGGGGCGCGCCTGGAACTGCTGCGAGGTATCCGAATTCTCCCTGTCACGGAGTCTGCCGCTGGATTGGCGCGCACGCTCGTCTCTTCCGGACTGGTGCCGGCGGTCGCGTCTCCTGATGCCGTCCACATCGCCCTTGCTTCCGTGCATGGGATCGACTTCCTTGTGACGTGGAATTTCAAGCACATCGCGAACCCCCGCATCAGGGAGCGCATGCGGACAACCATCAACGAAGCGGGTTACCGCATGCCTGTGATGTGCAGTCCCGGGGAACTCTCGAACGACGATGAAGGTGTCTGACCATCCCACCAAGGTTGTTGACGAGGTGATGACCGAAGTCCGCGCGATCAAGCGCGGGATTTCCGAACGTCACGGAAACGACATCAACCGTTTGGTTGCCTCGCTGATCGCTCAGGAACACGCCTCCGGATCTCCGAAGGCAGAAGGCGGCGCAGAACAAGCCGCCGCCGGTTCCGAGTCGGATTCCGAGGGAGACGACAAGCCGCATCCAGGGTTGGAGCGGCGCTCCCGGTAGCGCGTCGTCAGGCCTCTGGCGTTGTGGTTTTTCTTTTCCAGCATCCGCACCATCGTCCGGGTGCAGTCAGGCGGGCGGTGGGCCGTGGCCTTGATCCGACGCAATCGTCGACGTTTTGCTGTTGGCTTGGCTCGGAATCCGGCCTTTAGCTTGGAGCATGATCAAGCTTCTGTTTCCTCTCCTCGCGCTGCTCCTCGGGACGAACGCCTTCGCCGGAAGGCTGCCCCAGCTCGACGACAACCCGTGGACCGGTTGGTTCGCCGGATACGAACGCCGGGAGTTCCGCTTCGGCGTGAAGGGCGACGGGACCGCGGTGCTGATTCCCATCAACGAGCGCAACGACGACCCGATCAGCCCCCGCTACTGGATCGACATCGAGCCGGTGATCGAGGAGGTGCTCGACGATGGCAGCGTGGTGACCAAACAGACGCTCGACACCGGCTGGACGGCGATCACGGAACCCACCGACGAGGGCGGAAAGATCAGCTACCGCGGCACGGTGACGGGGGGCGCCACCTTCGAAGTCCATTTCGAGACCGACCGCGACACGATCCTCGGCGGCGGACGGGTGGTGGAGAAGGGCGAACTCACCGAGCACCCGATCCGTTTCGCGATCCGGATCAAGATTCCCAATGTCTACCACTACGTCGACAACGAGGACAAGGTCGAGGATTCCGCCGATGGTGACCGGATCCGGATCGAGCGGGCCGATGGCAAAAAGATGACGCTCGACGGCTGGGAGCCGGTCTGGGCGGACAAGGACGTGAGCGGGCCGGGGGTCCGGACCGCCAGCATCGATCTCGAGGGCTACGACGGGCGCGAGATCGAACTCGAGTCGGGCGACGGCGGCCTGTTCGAATTCTGGAACGGCGAGAAGCGGCCGCTGTACAAGGGCTTCACCTTCGGCTGGAAGCCCGATCCCGAGAAGGACCCGGAGGGCAAGGCGCGCTTCACCATCGAGTTCGGCTGATCCGATGCGGGACGGGGACGGCCCCGGCGCTGGTGGGGCTTTCGTCGTCGCTAACCCAATTTCCTAATTTCCCAATCTCCTAATGTCTCCCCCGATGCGGGGTTGTCAGCGGCGGCCGCGGGTCGCAGGCTGCGCGCCCCATGGCCCTGCGACAGATCCTCACCCACCCCGGCGGCGCCCATAAGGATGACTTCCTCGCCTGCTGCGTGTTCGCCGCGATCCACGATTGCGAGATCGTGCGCCGCGAGCCCGGGCCGGCGGACCTGGACGACGCGCAGGTGGCGGTGATCGATGTCGGCGGCGAGCACGATCCCGAGCGGTCGAACTTCGATCATCACCAGTTCGCCCCCGACCATGAACCGGTCTGCGCGCTGAGCCTCGTGCTGCGCGACCTCGGCGTCTACGACGATGCGCGCCGGTTCTGCGACTGGCTGGAAACCGCCGAGCGTCTGGACGTCACGGGTCCGAGGGAGACGGCGACGTGGCTCGGTGTCGAGCCGGAGATCCTGGGCCGTCTGAATTCGCCGATCGACATCACGCTGCTGCGTCGGTTCGCGGCGGTGGAGCGGGTTGCGCCGGGCGAGGCCCTGCACGAGATCATGCGCTGGGTCGGCGCCGACCTCCTAGAGTATCTCCGCTCACTACGCGAGCGGCTCGAATTCGTCGCCGGCCACGCCGAGTTGTGGGAAGCGGGCGGGCTGAAGGTGCTCTTCATGCCCCGCACCGAACCGCTGCCTTCGGAGCCGTCGGCCGGTCTCGGGCGCCATCTCGAAACACTCGGGATCGAGGAAGAGACATCGGGGCTGGTCTATCCGGACCGCCGCGGCAGCGGCTACGGGCTGTCCCGCTTTCGCGACGATCCGCGCTTCGACTTCACCCGCATCGAGCGGGAACCCGATGTGCATTTCGCCCACGCCCGCGGCTTTGTGGCGAAGACGAGCGCGACCGATCCGGCCCGGCTGAAGGAGCTGCTCGAGCTGGCCCGGGTGTGATCCGCATCTCCCGAGCTTGCCCCGGATGCGGGTGTGTATTTGCATGAGGGCATGAGAATTCCCGCCATGCTCGCTGCCCTTTTCGGCGTCCTCCCGCTCGCGGCCGAAGACCGTCCGCTTTTCCTGCCGTTCGACATCACGCTCGGCGGCGAAAAGGCGGTGATGGCCGATGGCAACGATCTCTTCGCCCAGATCGACAAGCCGGTGACGGCGGACGCGGTCCTGGAGCTGGAGGCCGAGGTCCCGATGCTCATCGTCAACGCCTTTCCCTGCAAGGAGGACGGCACCGTGCTCGAAGGCCAGCCGGCCGCGGTGATCTTCGCCAAGGAGACCCGCCAGGTGAAGCTGAGCGACACGATGGACAAGAAGAAGCTCGAGCCGGGCAACTACCTCGCGAACGTCGTCGCCAACGGCAAGACCTCGCGGATCGTCTTCCAGGTGGGAGAGCCCAAGGCCAAGGTCGACTTCTCAAAGATCCTCGGCTTCCTGAAGAAGAAGGCCGGAGGGGAATAGACGCCCGGCCTCCGTTCACTCGGCTTTCTCCGCATCCTCCCTGCGAAACGATTTCACGATCCCGAGGCACGCATCCTTCGTCTCCTTCCCGAGTTGGGGGCTCATCGTGGCGGTGATCCTCACCA
>CALGOH010000055.1 GCA_937957985.1 uncultured Verrucomicrobiae bacterium | reverse complement strand
CCTCGACGCGACCGGAGCCTCCGACGGCCCGCATCACCACCATGGTCTCGTATCCACCGCGGTCCTCCGCGTAATCCGCAAATTGGTACAACCCCCATTCGGCGGCCTCGGTGCGCCAGGTTTTGAACACCTCGTCGAGATTGAAGTCGAGATGCCTCCCCTTTCGGCCCGGCGTCTCTCTCATGTGGATCGAGAGGTTCAACGGGCGCCCGCCGCCCGCCTTGATACGCACGACATTGATGTTGTGTTCCCGCGAGCTGAAAACGCGGCATTCGACATCCCCCGAGGAATCCTGCCAGAGCGTGCGCGTCTCACCGGTTTCCAAGTCGAGGCTGCGTCGATACGCGCCGCTTTCTTCGAGCCCCGAAAAATCCAGGACGAGATCCAGCGCGGGATGGGGCATGACCGTCCATCGCTCCACGGCACCCATTTCGTTCAACTGCCGGTCGGCCTCCCGGATCGCATCCGATACGCCGCGCCCCGGCAGCGTCTCCCCGTCGATGGTTCGCCGCACATCCTCCAGGCGCCCGGCGATGTCGGCGACGGCCACCTGGCTGCGGTCCCACCCTCGCACGAACAGCTCTTCCTGCACGCAGGTGATGACCTGCTGGCTCGGGCCGCCGTGGATGAGCGTGCCCAGGCTGCCGTTGCCCGTGGGAAACGCATGTTTCCAATCCCGTGCCGGCGTGTCGTTGTGCAGGATCCAACGGCCGGAGGAAACGCCATGTCCGGCGGCCCCGCCGGGCGAGCGATCCGGGTTCGTCTCTGCCGCGGCGACCATCGCAGGGACGAGCAGGCAGGTCACGAGCGGGACACAGGTGGATTTCATGAGCCGGATCATGGCTGTTTCTCATAAATCACGGTCGGCACGTCGCCATTCCATTTCACCTCCCAGAAGCGGATGAGCCCGCCGTGGGGTTTCCAGTAGAAGGCGGAAAAGACCGTCTTGCCTTCGTATTCGACGACTTCCCAGCCCGACCAGATCCCGAGGTAATGATGCTTTTTCGCCTCGGGCGAGTTGGCCGGCCAGTTGAAGGGCACTTGCTCCCAGGCGGTCGATTTCGGGTCTTTCGACTTGAACAGCACGCGGCCGTATCCGCTGCTGGCGAACATGTAATAAGTGCCGTCGTGTTCGAACACCCGCGGACTCTCGGGCTGCTCGAAGGTGATCAAGGCGGGGCCGAGATCCTTCCAGTTGACCGCATCCTCGGAGCTGGCGAGCGCGATCGCGCCCTCGCCCTGCTTGGTCTCCACCATGGTGTACATCAGAAACTCGTCCTCGTAGCGCAGGATGTGGGCGTCGCGGCAGTTTTCCCAGCCCTTCGGATTGGTCTTCGCCCAGGCCTTCGGCGCGCGATAGACGGGATTGCCGGGATGGCGCCGCCAGTGGAACAGGTCGGTGCCGGTCGCCAGTCCGATCGTCTGCATGCCGACCCAGCGGTCGTCGAAACCGGTATAGACCATGTAATAAACCCCGTCATGCTTCACGACGGAAGGCGCGGAGACCGCCATTCCCTCCCACGTGCCGGGCACGGCGGGCAGGATGGACGGATGGTGCTTCCAATGGCGAAGGTCCTTCGAAGTGGCGTGGCCGAAGGCATTCTCGTTGCCCGCCCCCCGCCAGTCCTGAACCGGCCCGGCATGGCCGAAGTTGTAGAACAAATGGAAGGTATCGCCTTCCTTGAACACATAATAATCCTTGAAGTATTCGCCGGCCCTTTGGAACTCGCCGACCGCGGCGCTGTCGCTCGCCACGGCGGGAAGCGCAGAACGGGATGCGCGGTCGAAGGTGAGCGCGCTCAGTCCGGTCACGGGTGTGCCCCTGGCCAGCGCAGCGCGGTGCAGCTCAACGGTATAGGTCGCGCCCGCCTTGCCATCGATGTCGAACAACAGCAGGTCGGGATTGCCGTCGCGGACGATCACATCCCTGCAGTACACGGTCTTGTTGGTGGCGTCCTCGCGGACGCCCACGAAATCGGGTGCGTAGGCACCGCGTTCGTTGAAGGCATCGACCATCACGCCGAGCCGGAATTCGACGTCCGCGGACAACTGAAATGAAAGCATTATCGCCGAAAGGGTGGCCACGCCCTCGACCTCGCCCTTGCCGTTCATGGTCGCGGAAATGCCGCCGATGCGCAGCTTGTCACCGCCGCCGGGTGGGGCGACCTCGGCATAGCCGGGATAGTTCACCCAGTTGAGCCCGGCCATCGCCTGGGGATCGGCGGCGAGAAAGTCGGGCCTGCGGGCGAGCGTGCCATGAGCGGTGAGCTTTCCCTCGTCGGCGGGCTCGCTGCCGACATCGCCGCCCGGAGCCAGGAGATAAAACCCGCTGCCGCCGAAGCGGCCCAGGTGGGGGTTTTGCTGGACCCCGACAAATTTCACTTCCGCGGCGTGAGCCGCGGCGGAAATGGCGAGGCCGACCGATATTTTTTTGACGATTGGTGTTTTCATATCGAGAATCATCTTCTGGCAGGATTCCATGCCACGATGACGATGCCCGAGGCTCCTCGGTTGCCCGGCACCCCCCAGCCGCCCTGTCCACCGGCTCCGGTGCCCTCGACGGCCGGCTCGTAGCTCGCACTGCCGTGGGTCCCTCCGGTTCGTCTGCCGGCCCCGCCTTTCGCGCCTTCGGTCGCTTCCAACGCGCTACCGCCGGCCGCATAGTAGGTCGGGGTGCCGGTGATGTCGATGGAGACGCCGACCCCTCCGAGCGCGCCGTTCCCGTGAGCGCCCGGTGCGCCGGCACCGCCGCCGCTGTCGTAGTTCCCATCGAAGTGCCGCGTGCTGCCGCCCGGATTTCCCGGATGGAAGGCGGTGCCGTCGAAATGGCCGCCCTGCTCGCCCCCTTCGCTGTAGGTGTTGTCCGGTTTGGCGGTGGTGACGGAATGATATCCAGCCGTGCCGGCTCCGCCATAGGCGACGATCGGGCCGAAAATGGAATTTTCGCCCATCTTTCCGGCACCGTCGCTGTTGTCGCCGGACGCGCCGCCCGCGCCGATGCTCACGGTCACGGGTTCGCCGGGCGTGACGGGGAAATCCTTGTGATGATAAAGTCCACCGGCTCCGGCGCCGCCGGACTGCTTGCCGCCGCCACCGCCGCCGCCGACCACCAGCACCTCGACCGAGCGAACGCCGGCCGGCACCGTCCAGGTGCCTTCGCCACGGGTGAAGGTGGCCACCACGCAACCGTCGGCGCGCTTGGTGAGCGCCGGCTTGGCGTCTTCCATCGGGGTGAAGAATACCCTGGTGGTTTGTGCGATCGCCATGTTATCGGTCGTGTTGCGGACGCGGAACTCGAAGCGGCCGGGAATCGCGGAGCGGACGGTGAATTTGGCGATCCCGTTTGAACCTGTCACCGCCTCGGCGGGGACGATGTCCGGCGTTGCTTCGCCCCGTGATTTCTCCAATGCCAGGGATTTTTCCGGCACCGGTCTGCCGCCGGCATCCTTCAGGGCGACGGTGACCGCGATCGCCGATTTGCCGTCCGCCCGCCGCGCGCCCGGAGTGGCGGTCACCGTCGAGCGGGCGGAACTCACGGCATCGGGCGCGAAGACGATCTCCGCCGCATCGGAGAGAACCATGCGGGTATCAATCTCGGCGGCCTTGAAGGTGGCGGCGCCGGGAGTCTTGGATGTGACCACGAAAGCGACCTCCCCCCGGTTGTCGCTGGGACCCGAGGGCGGGGAGATCACGTCGAGCCCGCCGCGGCTGGATTTCAGCGCAACCGCCTTGCCTGACACGAGATTGCCTCGGGCATCGCGCAGGGTGACCGTCACAGTGGCGGTGCTGACGCCGTCGTTGGCGACACGCGCCGGGCGCGACTCCACCGTCGAGGTCGCGGCGTCGGCAGGCAGCAGCATCCGGAACCAATCGACGGACTGCACCGCATTGCCCGGAAAGACGAGATAGAGGTTGTGAACGCCGCTCACGCCGGCCAGCTCACAGGAAGTCCGACCGGCTTCGAGGGAGCCGACGATTTTCCCCTCCGGCGAGTCGAGGCGCAGCTCCAGCAGCACGCCTTCCCTGGCGGATGAATCGAGTTCGAAAAGCGCGCCTTCCGCGGTGCCGTCGCCGAAGTCGATGTTGGCATACTTCGCCCATGCGCCGCTGGACAGGTGCTTGATTCCGAATCCGCCCTCGGCGCGCAGACCCATCATCCGCTGGTAATCCTCCGCCTGAATCTTGTCGGTGGCCATGCGCCGGGTGGCGGCCACCTTGTCGAATGGAAAATCGTCGCGCAGACCGATCGTATGGGTGGGGATCTGCTTGTAACCCAGCTTGAAAGCCTTCGAGTCCGGGGCCAGCGAGTAGTCGCCGTATTGGATGTCCCAGGCGGGTTTGGCCCGCCGGATCCCGGGGTCGCCGAAGAACGAATGCCTGTCGATGCCGAATTCCGGATAAGGCGGCGGATTCGGAGGCGCGGGATCCTTGGGTGTGACGGCGTTGTAGTCGATTTCGATGATGCCCTTTTCGCCCGGAGGCAGGGCCGGCAGCACGCCGCCGGTGGCGCCCTGCACGTTCTTCTCGTTCAGGTTATAGACACGGTTGCCGGGTCGGAAGGCGAACACGTTGTGGCGAACGATCGAGCCCCAGGTGGGCTCGCGGAAGTGCCCGAGCCCGCAAACGATTCCGAGTTCGCAATCGACGGCCAGGTTGTTCTCGGCGGT
>CALGOH010000054.1 GCA_937957985.1 uncultured Verrucomicrobiae bacterium | reverse complement strand
GCCGTTAATGGACGCCGAGATGTTCAGCAGATCCTTACAAAGTCAAGGTTCCGTCTCCAAGGCCACTCCAGAAAATCCGAGCTGAAAGCCAATTTATGTTCACAGAAATTTGAATATTGGATCGGAATTCTTGAGGTGACGAGGTCGAACTCCAAGATCAAAGCTTGAATGTTCATTAATTTGTGAACATTCTGGTGTCCATGAAGCTCTTCGGGACCGACGGCATTCGCGGGCGTGCCAATGAATTTCCCATCACGCCGGAGGTCGCGCTGAGTGTCGGACAGGCAGTCGCCACGGTGCTGCGCAGCGACGACCCCCACCGCAACCGGGTCGTGGTCGGCAAAGACACCCGGATTTCCGGCTACATGCTGGAGACCGCCCTCACCGCGGGCCTGGTTTCCTCCGGCATGGACGTCTATCTGCCCGGTCCGCTGCCCACCCCCGCGATCGCCCACCTGACCAAGTCGATGGGCTGCGCCGCCGGCATCATGCTCACCGCCTCGCACAATCCCTTCGAGGACAACGGCCTGAAGATCTTCGGGCCCGACGGCTTCAAGCTCAGCGACGAACTCGAGGCGAGGATCGAGGGGCACATTCTCGGGGAGGAGGGCGACACCCACACGGTGCCACCCGCGGAAATCGGCAAGGCCTACCGCATCGACGACGCCCGGGGCCGCTACATCGAGTACGCCAAGCAGACCGCCGACAACATCCCCCTCCATGGTCTCAAGATCGTGGTCGATTGCGGCCATGGCGCGGCCTACTTCATCGCGCCTCTCATCTTCCGCGAGCTCGGGGCCGAAGTGATCAAGACCGGCTGCACGCCCGACGGGATCAACATCAACGACGACTGCGGGGCCCTCCACCCGGAACACGCCGGCGAACTGGTCCGTGCCCACGGTGCGGACCTCGGCGTCTCCTTCGACGGCGACGCCGACCGCGTGATCTTCACCGATGCCTCGGGAAAGCCCGTATCCGGTGACCGCATCCTCGCCCTTTCGGCGCTCGCCCTCAAGGAACAGAACCGGCTGCGGGGAAACACCATCGCCGTCACGGTGATGAGCAACCTGGGGCTCCACGAGGCCATGCGGCAGCACGGCATCAAGGTCGTCACCACCGCGGTCGGCGACCGCCAGGTGATCGAAGCGCTCCGCCGGAACGATCATTCCTTCGGCGGCGAGAATTCCGGACACCTCATCTTCGCCGACCACGCCACCACCGGCGACGGCATCCTCTCCGCCCTTCAGGTCCTGGCCATGATGAAGCGACGCGACGCCCCGCTCGCCGACCTCGCAAACTGCATGACCGAGTTCCCCCAGAAGCTCGTCAACCTGCCGGTCTCCTCGAAGCCCCCGCTCGAAACCCTCCCGGAACTCTCCAGGACCATGGCCGAAGCCGAAACCGCGCTCGGTGACTCCGGCCGCCAACTGGTCCGCTACTCCGGCACGGAGAACAAGATCCGCATCCTCATCGAGCACCGCGATGCCGCGATGGTCGAGGAATGGACCGGTCGCTTCATCCGGGCCGTCCAGCAGGAACTCGGACCCGCCTGATCACCGTGTGAAAACCGCTTCACCGAACATGCCTGTCTTTCACGAACGAAAAATCCGCGATTTCCCCATCGGAAACCGCACGCTCGCCGAGCACCATGCCGACCTCGCCCGGGACGGAATGCACTTCCACAGCAATGCGTGGATCGACGCCTCCGACCTCGGCCCGCTCGACGCCGACGGCGCCACGACCCTGGTCGGTGACCACGGCACCGCACTGGCCTGGCGGGGCGAAACGCCCTCGACCGAGCGCACTGCCGAGGCGTCCAGTTCCTTCCTCATCGTCCACCCCTGGGACCTGCTCCGGGCCAACGAACTCCATGTCGGCGCCCTCGATGCGGATGACATCAAGGGCGAGGTCCATCCGCTGGCCGTCATCGACGGGCGGACGGTCATCGGCCGCGGAACCCGGCTGCTGCCCGGCGTGGTGATCGAGGGCAACGTGATCATCGGCGAGAACTGCAAGATCGGCCCCAACTGCTATCTCCGCGGCAACACCTCGATCGGCGACCACTGCCACATCGGCAACGCGGTCGAGATCAAGAACTCGATCCTGCTCTCGCACACCAACGTCGGCCATCTCTCCTACGTCGGCGACTCGGTCCTCGGCGAAAGGGTCAACTTCGGCGCCGGGACGATGACGTCCAACCTGCGCCACGATGGCAAGAACCACCGGACCATGGTCGATGGCGTGCTCGTCGACACCGGACGCCGGAAGTTCGGCTGCATCGTCGGCGACGGGGTGCACACCGGGATCAACACCTCGATCTACCCCGGCCGCAAACTCTTCCCCGGCACCTCGACCCATCCCGGCGAGATCGTCCAGCGAGACCTCCATCCCTGACACTGTCGGGTGGCACTTTGAACTTCAAACTTGGAACTCTGGAATGTGCGGCATCGTCGGCTACATCGGCAAGTCCTCCGCCCCCCGCGCCCTGGTCAACGGGCTGCGGCGGCTTGAATACCGTGGCTACGACTCCGCGGGAATGGCGGTCCTCGAAGGCGGATCGGTCGTTGTCAGCAAGGCACCGGGAAAGGTCGCCGCGCTCGATGAAAAAGCCCGCTCGGAGTGGCCCCGCGAGCGTTTCAGCGACTCCCGCATCGGCATCGCCCACACCCGCTGGGCGACCCACGGGCCACCCACGGAGGTCAACGCCCACCCCCACCTCGATCAAACCGGCGGCATCGCGCTGGTCCACAACGGCATCATCGAGAACTACCGCGCCCTGCGCTCGCGGCTCGAGGCCCAAGGCCATGAGTTTCATTCGGAGACCGACACCGAGGTGCTGGCTCACCTCATCGGCGAGTGCGACCGCGGCGACCTGTTCCAGGCGGTCTGCGACGCGCTCCACCAGGTCGAGGGGACCTACGGCGTCGCCGTCATTTCCGCGGGCGAGCCCGGCCGCATCATCACCGCGCGCCGCGGCAGCCCGATCGTGATCGGCGTCGGGGAGGACGAAACGATCGTTGCGTCGGACGCCGCGGCGATCATCTCCCACACCCGCCAGGTGATCTATCTCGAGGACAACGACATCGCGGTGGTGACCGCCGACGGGGTCGAGATCCGCGACCTCGACCGGGTTCCCGTCACTCGCGAGATCGCCGAGCTCGGGTTCGATGCCGAGGCGGCCGAGAAGGGCGGCTTCGAGCACTTCATGCTCAAGGAAATCCACGAGCAGCCCGACTCGCTGCGCAACGCGATCCGCGGCCGGCTCGATTTCAACCTCGGTTCGTCGGTCCTGTCCGGCATGGGCACGTCCGCCCGCGACCTCGCCGAGATCCGGCGCGTCGTGCTGCTCGGCTGCGGCACCTCGCTGCACGCCGGCCTCGTGGGCGAGTACGCCTTCGAGGACCTCGCCGACATCCACGCCGAGGTCCAGCAGGCCGCCGAGTTCCGCTACCGCAACCCGCTCATCACCCGCTCCGACCTGGTCGTCGCCATTTCCCAATCGGGCGAAACCGCCGACACCCTCGCCGCCGTGCGCGAGGCGAACCAGAAGGGCGCCTTCGTCATGGGCCTGTGCAACGTGGTCGGCTCGACCATCGCCCGCGAGACCGGCCGCGGCGTCTACCTCCACGCCGGCCCCGAGATTTCGGTCGCTTCGACCAAGGCCTTCACCTGCCAGGTCGCGGTGCTGCTGATGATGGATCTCAAGCTCGGACGCGGGCGGCGGCTATCGCGCGAGGCGGGAACCCGCCTCGCCCGGGAGATCGAGCGCATCCCGGAGCTGGTCGAGAGGGTCGTCCGGCAAAGCGACGCCATCGCCGGACTCGCCGGCCGTTACGCGGAAAACGAACACGCCTTCTTCATCGGTCGCGGCTATCTTTTCCCGGTCGCGCTCGAGGGTGCGCTCAAGCTCAAGGAGATCTCATACATCCACGCCGAGGGATACCACGCCGCGGAGCTCAAGCACGGGCCGATCGCCCTCCTGCAGGAAGGCACCCCGGTCGTCGCCCTGGCCAACGACATCCCCGGCAAGGACAAGACGCTCGGCAACATCGAGGAGTGCCGCGCCCGCGGTGCCCGCATCCTCGGCGTGATCACCGAGGGCGACAAGGAGGCGCGGGCCTGCGTCGATGACGCCATCGAGGTCCCCGCCTGCCATCCGCTCGTCGCCACCATCCCCTCGGCGGTCGCGCTCCAGCTCTTCGCCTACCATGTCGCCCGCCACCGCGGCTGCGAGATCGACCAGCCCCGCAACCTCGCCAAGTCGGTGACGGTCGAGTAGATTGCCGGCCATCACCATGCGATGGCTCCTTCTCGCGACCCTGCTCGGCGCTCCGGTTCACGCCGGCGAACTGGAAGGCAAGGTGCTGTGTGGCTACCAGGGATGGTTCCGGGTTCCGGCCGACGGCAGCAACAACGGATGGAAACACTACGGTACCGTCGATCGTTTCGAGCCGGGACACTGCACGATCGACCTCTGGCCCGACGTCCGCGAACTCCCCGCCGCCCAACGCTATCCGACGTCCTTCCGTCATGCGGACGGGTCGGTGGCGGAGGTGTTCAGTCCGGTCGATCCGGAAGCCGTCGATCTCCATTTCCGCTGGATGCATGACTACGGCATCGACGGCGCGTTCGTGCAGCGCTTTGTCACCTCCACCCGGTCGACCCGCCACCGGAATCCCCTGGACCAGGTGCTGCGCAACTGCCGGGACGCCGCCGGGAAACACGGCCGGGACTGGGCGCTGATGTACGACCTTTCCGGCCTCGGACCCGGAGAAGGCAGGCTGCTGCTGGACGACTGGAAGAGACTCCGGGCGGCAGGGCTGCTCGCGACCGGCGAACCGTACCTCCGGCATCGCTCGAAACCTCTCGTCGCCCTCTGGGGTCTCGGCTTCCCCGACCGGCGGACCAGCATCGACGAATGGCGCGAAATCATCGGACACCTGCATGCCGACGGATTTGCCGTGATGGTCGGCGTTCCGTCCTTCTGGCGGACCTTGAAGCGGGATTCCATTCCCGATCCACGGCTGCATGAAGTTCTCGAATCGGTGGAGATCATCAGCCCGTGGAACGTCGGCCGCTACCGCTCGCCGGAGGAAGCCGCGCGACACGCCCGGGAGAACGTCGCCGGCGATCTCGCCTGGTGCCGCCGGCGGAACATCGACTACCTGCCCGTCGCCTTTCCCGGCTTCAGTTGGCACAACCTGAAGAAGACTCGCGGCGAAGAAGCCCGGCTGGACGAAATCCCGCGCCGCGAGGGTCGCTTCCTCTGGGCACAGGCACGGCACTTCCACCGGGCCGGGGCGCGTTCGCTCTACATTGCGATGTTCGACGAGATCGACGAGGGCACCGCCATCTTCAAGCTCCGCTCCGATCCACCGGTCGGCGCCTCACCCTTCGTCTCCGAGCCCGGTGTCCCGCCCGATCACTACCTCTGGCTCACCGGGAAGATCGGCAGCATGCTTCGTGGCGGGTTTCCGGCATCGGAGGAACCACCCGCGCGGCCCCGGGACAGCGTGCCCGCGGGCGAATCGGATCCCTGAAATGAAAATCCCCGGATGCCGGCGGGGGACACCGACATCCGGGGACTCGTTGGGGGGAAAGATGAGCCGCCGCGGGGAAGGTATGTTTGGTTTCTTTCGGGGGGAATGTGGGGGGAAGGTTTCCCCGCGACGGCTTACCCACCATACCCGGAATCCCCGCCCTGCCCACCCCCTGATCACGTAGGCGCGATCGGAAGGGGGGTGACCAGCCGGACGTGGAGACTTGTCGGCCCCGCCCGATCGTCCAGAGTGGGGCCATGCGCACCTACCTCGATCTGCTCCGCGACGTGCTGGAGAACGGCGAGGACCGGCCCGACCGCACCGGCACCGGCACCAAGTCCGTCTTCGGCCGTCAGGTCCGCTACGACCTGCGGGAGGGATTCCCCTGCCTAACGACCAAGAAGCTGCACCTCCGCTCGATCATCCACGAGTTGCTGTGGTTCCTCAACGGCGACACCAACATCGCCTACCTCAAGGAGAACGGCGTGCGCATCTGGGATGAATGGGCCGACGAACACGGCGACCTCGGCCCGGTCTACGGCCGGCAGTGGCGCTCGTTCCCCGCGCCCGAGGGACGCCACGTCGATCAGATCGCCGAACTCGTCCACGGCCTGCGGGGCGATCCCCACTCCCGCCGCCACCTCGTCGTCGCGTGGAACCCCGGCGAGATCTCCCGGATGGCACTGCCTCCGTGTCACTGCCTGTTCCAGTTCTTCGTCCACGAACCCGAATCGGAGAAACCCGGCCTGTCCTGCCAGCTCTACCAGCGCTCGGCCGATCTCTTCCTCGGCGTACCCTTCAACATCGCGTCGTATGCCCTGCTCACCCTGATGCTCGCGCGGGTCTGCGACTACCAGCCGCGCGAGTTCATCCACACCTTCGGCGATCTCCACCTCTACCGGAATCACATCGCCCAGGCGAAGGAGCAGCTCACCCGTGATCCCCGGCCGCTGCCGACGATGTGGATCGATCCCTCGGTGAAGGAACTCGCCGACTTCCGCTTCGAGCACTTCCGGCTCGATGACTACGATCCGCATCCCCACATCAAGGCGGAGGTCTCCGTGTAGAAGCCGAGATGAAACTCACCGGCATCGTCGCCATGACCAGCGACCGCGTGATCGGCCGCGACGGCACCCTGCCCTGGCACCTCCCCGAGGACCTCGCGTTCTTCAAGAAGACCACCACCGGCCATCCGATCGTGATGGGCCGCGCGACCTACGACTCGATCGGCCGGCCGCTGCCGAAACGCCGCAACATCGTGCTGACCCGGAACCCCGACTGGTCGGCGGATGGAGTGGAATCGGTCGCCTCGCCCGCCGCGCTCGACTCGCTGAAGCTCGACGGCAGCGTCTTCATCATCGGCGGCGCCAAGATCTACGAAGCCTTCCTTCCGCACCTCGACGAACTGCTTGTCTCCCACGTTTTCGAACGCCATCGCGGCGACACCTTCTTTCCTGCCTTCGAGCATCTGTTCTCGGAGCCCGAGATTCTCGAAACCCACGAGGATTTCGAAGTTCGGCGGTACCGCCGCTTGAAACCCGGAGCCTGAACCCCAAGACTCGCGACATGGCATTCGACATCGAAGGCACCATCCACAAGATCTTCGACACCCAGACCTTCTCCTCGGGTTTTTCCAAGCGGGAGTTCGTGGTCGAGGTTCCCGACGGCAACTACACGCAGCACATCAAGTTCGAGGCGGTGAAGGACAAGGCGGCGATGCTCGACGGCGTCTCCGTCGGCGACTCGGTGAAGGTCACCTTCGACCTCCGAGGAAACGAGTACAAGGAGCGCTTCTACGTCAACCTCGTCGCCTGGAAACTCGAGAAGTCCGGCGAAGGCGGAAGCGGCTCCTCCGGCGGCGGCGGATCGGCCGGATCGTCCCTCGATGAAAGCTTCGACAACGCGCCCGACGCATCCGACGACATTCCGTTCTGAGGGTGGAGCGAAGCGATGCTTCGCGAGCTGATGGTCGAAGCGATGCTTCGGCCGGCGTTCAACCATCCCACTCCGCCTTCCATAAAACCTCCTGTCCCTCGGCAAGGCGCGCCAGCCGAGGGTTATCCGCGATGTAGTCGCGGAAGCGCTCGAGTTGCCTCCTGGTACGAACGATGTGATCCCAGGATTCCTCCTGCCAGAAAGCCCCCTCGGCCTCCATCCGGCGGTTGATCTCCCTCGCTGAGAAGCTCTTCCAAGTCTGCAATATGCCGCTCAGCTCACGCCCCTTTTCAGGCCGCACCAGTACGTGGACATGGTTCGGCATGATCACAAAATCGCCGAGTCGGTAGCGCACTCCATCGAAGTGCCGGAGGCATTCCTCAAGAATCGCCGCATTCCCGGCATCGGCCAGCAGGCAGCTTCCGTGACCGCGGTCGAGCTCCGTCTGCAGGGCCTTTACGAAAGTCCGCTCATACTCCCGATGCTGCTCGAAAGAAAGCTTTGAAAGGTCGGCCGACCGGTTCTTTTCGACCGGAATACCGTGATTCCCTAGCCACTCGGCACGGCGGAGATACCAGCGCTCGAGGGTATCCTTCGGAAGGGAGTCGGCGGTCCGGAAAGTGACGAAGTAAGTAGCCCCTTCCTGCCGCCAATGAGGGAGACGGCGCCTTGTCTTCTCGGTTTCAGAGCCACCCTTGCGATAAGGGGTGAAGGGAATCGGCGGGAGGTTCCGAACCAACCCACACCCGCCATCGGCGGGTGCATCAGCTCGCAAAGCATCGCTTTGCGCCACCTGCCTCACCATCTCCAGCGCGGCCTGGCTGACTGACTGCTTGAATCCCGCGCGGTCACGCAGGTGGAACTGCCACTCGACCCGGGTTTCCACGTCGCGAACCGCCACCGCGATGAAGACGGTTCCAACCGGTTTCTCGTCGCTGCCCCCGTCCGGCCCGGCGATGCCGGTCACCGCGACCGCGATGTCCGCCCCGGAAACCCGCAACGCTCCCTCCGCCATCTGGCGGGCAATTGGCTCACTCACGGCGCCATGCGCCGTCAGGTCGTCGTCCTCGACACCGAGCACCGCCACCTTCGCCTCGTTCGCATAGGTCACGAACCCATGGGTCAGCACCGCGCTCGCCCCCGGCACATCCGTGATCCGGCTGGCGATCAATCCACCCGTGCAGCTCTCGGCCAGCGCCAGCTTCAGGCCACGCCGCGTCATCGTCCGCACGACCACCTCCTCCATCGACGACCCATCCTGTGAGAAACACCGGTCGCCGAGCCGCTCGAGCGCGATCCTGCGCCCCGCCTCGATGACCTCGGCCGAGCCGATCAGGCGCAGGTCCACCTCCGAAGGGCGCGCACAGTAGCCGACCTCGAGCCCCTCGATCCCGGCCAGTTCCGCATCGATCTCGCGATGCAGTTCGCTCTCCCCGAGCCCGGTGAATTTCAGCTCGAGGATCGCCGGCGGCACCTCGATCCCGCCGAGCGAGCGCAGTCGCGGCACGACCTCGGCCTCGAACATCGGATACAGCTCCCGCGGCGGCCCCGGCAGCAGGAACACCGCACAGTTCGCCGCGCCGTTGAGCCGCGGAGGAATGTAGATGCCCGGGGCGGTGCCGTTCGGATTCGGCAGCACGTCGGCACCCACCGGCACCTGTGCCTGGCGGAGGTTGTCAGGCGCCATCACGCGCTGGCGTTTCTCGAAGAACGCCTCCAGCGAGCGCAGCGCCGCCTCGTCCTCGATCAACTCGATCCCCAGCACCTCGGCGGCAGCCTCGCGGGTGATGTCGTCGCTGGTCGGCCCGAGTCCGCCGGTCACCAGCAGCACGTCGCAACGCCCGACGGCCTCCCTGATCCCGTCGCGGATCGCCTCGCCGTCCGGCACGGTGACCAACCGCTCGACCCGCAGACCGAGCCTGAACAACTCCTGACCGATCCACCGTCCGTGGGTGTTGAGCGTGCGGCCCAACAGAAGCTCGCTGCCCGTGTTGAGGATCTCGATCTTCACCGCTCAGCCCTCCGGCACCTCGATCTCCTTGGCGTCTCCCCAGAGGGTCTCGAGGCCGTAGAACTCGCGCAGCTCATCGTGCATCACGTGGACCATCACGTCGATGTAATCGAGCACCACCCAGCGGCTGTCGGCCTTGCCCTCGGCA
This sequence comes from uncultured Verrucomicrobiae bacterium, assembly GCA_937957985.1. Taxonomy (GTDB): domain Bacteria; phylum Verrucomicrobiota; class Verrucomicrobiia; order Verrucomicrobiales; family Akkermansiaceae; genus Haloferula. The sequence goes on along the minus strand of CALGOH010000054.1, from coordinate 12,606 downwards.
TTGACCGGCCTCACCCCGGTCCACTTTTCCACGTGCGCCTTCACGTCGCGCAGAATGGCCCGCAGGTGGGGCATCGAGCCACCCGAGCACACGATCATGAAATCGGTGAGCGTCGAGAGCCCGCGGAGATCGAAGATCCGGATGTTCTCCGCCTGAATCTCCGCGGCCGCCTTCGCGCAGGCCAGCGCCAGTTCCTTGCCTTCCGTTGCCATGAAAATCGAGTCCGCCCGCGGGCGGGGCGGCATCCTAGCCCCGACTCCCTCCTTGGCCACTCCAAATGAGGCGGCCTCTCCGCCTTGACCCCGACGGAATACGCCCCACCCTGCCGGCCACCGGATGTCGGCCCACCTCAAAACGCTCACCGATCACGCCAAGGTCGCCCTCAAGCCGGCGAGCCAGGGCCACCTCTCGCCCTCCGAGCGGATCTCGCTCTTCAAGCGGTTCATGAAGATCGAGGAACACCGGATCCGCCTCCGCCACAAGGCCGGCGCCGGCGGCTTGGAGATCGCCAGGGCCCGCTCGGAACTGCTCGACGTCGTCCTGCGCGCCGTCTTCAAGTCGGCATCGCTGAAGCGCTCCGACTCGGGAGTGATCGGCCTCGTCGCCGTCGGCGGCTACGGCCGGGGCACCCTCAATCCGGGCTCCGACATCGACCTGCTCTTCCTCCTCCCCCGCGCCTCCAACAAGCTGCCGAAGGAACTCGAGGAACTCGTCCAGGAGATCCTCTACCTCCTGTGGGACGTCGGCTTCAAAGTCGGCCACGCCTGCCGCTCGATCGCCGAGTGCATCCAGCAGGCCCGCGCCGACCAGGAGAACAAGACCGCGCTGATGGACGCCCGCCTGATCACCGGCGACCGGACGCTGTTCACGAGCTTCCTCGAGCGTTTCGAAAAGGACGCCGTCGCCAAGGGACAGAAGGCCTTCTTCGAACTCCGGCGCAACGACCTGAGCGGTCGCCACAAGAAGTATTCGCGCACGGTCTTCCTCCAGGAACCGCACGTCAAGGAAGGCTGCGGCGGGATGCGCGACTATCACAACATCCACTGGGTCGCCCGGGCGAAATACGGATACCGCTCACTGAAGAAGCTGGTCGAAGCGAAAGTCCTCACCCGCACCGCCCATCGCGAGATCGAGGAGGCCTACGACTTCCTCCACCGCGTCCGCAACGACCTCCACTACGAGGCCGGACGCTCCTCCGACCAGCTCACCCTGCGCCTCCAGGGCGTGGTCGCCACCAATTTCCGCTACCCGCAGCGCTCCATCCTGCGGCGCACCGAGGCCTTCATGCGCGACTACTACCGGCACACGCGCAACCTCTTCCATCACACCACCTCGCTGATGGAGATCTTCCAGATCGAGGAGGAGCACGCCCGTGATCGCGGGCTGGTGTCCTTCCTCACGATCGGCCGGCGGAAACGCGAGGAGTTCGACGGCTTCGTGGCACGGGAAGGGCGGATCTATCCGGCCAACTCGGGCATCTTCAGAAAGGACACCAACCGCCTGATGCGGCTGTTCCACCACGCCCAGGTCCGCGACCTCCAGCTCAGCCCGCCGATCCGCAAGCTGGTCAAGACGCACTGGGGCGACATCGACCGGCCGTTCCGCTACGCCAAGGCCAACCGCGAGATCTTCGAGGACATGCTGCGCCGCAAGGGCGAGGTCGGCTCGACGCTGCGCCGCATGCACCGCGTCGGCTTCCTCGGTCGCTACCTGCCCGAGTTCGGGGCCCTCGACTGTCTCGTCCAGCACGAGTTCTTCCACCGCTACACGGCCGACGAGCACACGCTGCGCTTCATCGAGACGATTGATGAACTGGTCGATACCGACGACCCGCAGCTCGAGCCCTACGCCGAGCTGCTGCGCGGCATCGAGGACCCCTACCCCTTCTACCTCGCGATCATCCTGCACGACACCGGCCGCTCCGAGAACGTCCGCGAGCACATCGACGGCTCCGCCGTCCTCGCCCAGCGCCTGTGCAACCGCCTCCAGGTCCACGGACACCGGCGGAGGATGATCATGTTCCTGGTCGACCACCACCTCACCTTCTGGCGCTACGCGACGACCAAGAACATCGACGATCCCGAGGTCGTCGCCGAGTTCTCCGGCCTGATGAAGACCGTCGACCGGCTCGACGCGCTGATGCTCTTCACCTACGGCGATTCCGTGGCCACGTCGCTCGACTCGTGGAACAGTTGGAAAGAGAGCCTGCTGCGGCAGCTCCACCGTTCCGCCAGGCGTTTCCTCGAACATGGCGAGGCCCGCTTCACCGAGCAGCTCGCCGAGGAAAAGGCCGAGCTCGAGGAAAAGGTGCGCGCGGCGATGGGAGAGGGCTGGGAGGACGAGATCCGCGAGCACTTCGAGCGGATGCCCGCCAGCTACTTCCGCTTCCGGGACCCGAAGACCGTGCCGGTCCACCTCAAGGCCGTGCGCGAGTTCCTCAAGCGCGAGCACGACGGCGGCTTCATCTGCGTCGGCCGCTCATTCGACTACGAGGACCGCGGCTACACCGAAGTCGTCATCGTCTCGCGCAACCGGCCCCACTTCCTCCAGAAGGTCTGCTGCGCCTTCGCCTCGCAGGAGATCAACATCCTTTCCGCCGACTTCCACACGCGCACCGACGGCATCGTGGTCGACCTCTTCCGCGTCTGCACCACCGACTTCGGGGCCGTCACCAGCGAGCGCCAGCGCGAAGGCTTCGCCGAAACCCTCGCCAGGCTCGGCAATGCGGAGCACTACGATCCGGCCGACTATCTCAAGCCGAAGAAGAACCTGCTCCGCTCCGACAAGGGAGGCGGCATCGCGTTCCCGGTCCGGGCCCACGTCACCAACGAGGCCCACGGCAACTCGACCACGATCGAGGTCCAGGCCGTCGACCGGATCGGCCTTCTCCACGATCTTTTCCTCGTGATCAACCAGGCCGGCCTCGACACCGTCCACGCCCGGATCAACACCGAGAAGGGCGCGGCGGTCGACACGCTCTATGTCACGCTGCCCGGAGGCGGACAGGCCACCGACCCCGGCCAGCTCGACCACCTGCAGCGTGAACTCGAGAAGACCATCAACCAACGCTGAGCCCATGCGCAAGGTTCTCGTCATCGCCGGCCTCGCCACCATCGCCCTCGGTTTCGCGGCGGACTCCCGTCTCGACGACCCCGCGCTGCTGCAGGGCGCGCTGACGCTGGGCGGTGGCTGGCTGATCTGCGCCGCGTTCACCTTCTACTCGACCTGGCACGGCGTCATCGGCGGCGGCATCCTCGCCCTGCTGGCCTCCGCCCGCTGCGCGCCGGCACTCGTCGGGTTGTTCGACCCGGGAAACCCCGCCGCGCGCTACCAGGCCGCCGCGTTTGCCATCGGCCTCGTCGTTCTGGTCGCAACGGTTCGAAAGCTGCTCCAGGAACGTCGCCGCCGCGAACGGGAACGGCTGCTCGCCGACGAAGAATGAGGCGTGGAGAAGGTTCCTGATCAGCCGCCTGCTTGCCCCGTCAGGGGACGATGCCCCGTGGACCAACTCGCAAAGCATCGCCTTGCGCCACGCGACCTTCAGCCCAGCGACTCCCAGAGTTCCGAGACGATCTTCTCCTGCGCCGCCTCCATCCGCTCGCGGTCCCCGTCGGACTCGTCCTCATGCCCGGCGAGGTGCAGGAGGCCGTGGACCAGATAGCGCAGCAGTTCCCGCAGCTCCGGCTCGCCGTAATCCGCCGCCTGGCGCTTCGCCACCTCCACACCGATCACGATTTCGCCGTGGTCGAAGGTGATGACATCGGTCGCCCCGTCGATGCCCATGAACTCGCGATGCACGCGGTCGCTTTCCGAATCATCGACCAGCGCCACCTCGATGCATTCCATCGCCACCAGCGGCGCGTCGTCGCCGACGAGAAATTCGCCGACCACCCGTTCCGCGGCCTTCGCTCCGAGTCCCTCCAGCATGACCAGCCACTCCGGAGGCACGGCCACCCGGCTCTGGTGGTCGCAGACCAGGACTTCACGTTTCATGACGAGGCACCCGCCGCACGCGGGTTCGCGGTCGCCTTCATCCCGCCCTCGGTGGCGTCGCTCCGGCCCGGCGGCTTCGAGGTGTCCGACCTCCGTCCGAGGTCCGACTTGCGACCCCGTTCCTCGTCCTTGGGGTAGTCGATGCGGCTGTGCAGCATGCTGCGCAGCGTCTTGCAGAATTCATCCTTCACGATCGCCAGGTCGCGCATGGTCAGCGCGCTGTCATCGAGCTGCCCGTCGCAGATGCGCTGCTCGACGAGATCCTCGACCAGCGCCCGGATCCTCGCCGGCGTCGGCTTCTTGAGCGATCTCGACGCGCTTTCCACCGCATCGGCGAGGCTGATGATGCCGCTCTCCCGGCTGCGCGGACGGGGGCCGGGGTAGCGGAAGTTCTTCTGATCGACCTTCGGCAGGTCCTCGGGATTCTCCAGCTTTTTGTCGATCTTGTCCTTTTCCGCCCGCTTCTGCTCCTGCGCCTTGCGGTAGAAATAGCTGACCAGCGAGTCGCCGTGGTGCTCGCGGATCACGTCGATCACCCGCGGATTCAGGTGGTGCTTGAGCGCGAGGTCCACGCCGTCCTTCACGTGCGCGACGATGATCAGCGCGCTCATCGTCGGCGTCAGCGAGTCGTGCGGGTTCTCCGCCCCCTCATGCTGGTTCTCGATGAAATACTCCGGCTTGTTGAGTTTCCCGACGTCGTGGAAGTAGGAACACACGCGGCACATCGCGGCATTCGCCCCGACCGCCTCGGCCGCCGACTCCGCCAGCGAGGCGACCACCAGGCTGTGGTGGAAGGTGCCGGGAGCCTCGAGCTGCATCTGCCGCAGGAGCTTGTGGTTCAGGTCGCTCAACTCCAGCCAACTGATGTCGGTCGTGAGCCGGAAGATCCCCTCCAGCACCGGAAGGATGCCGCCGACCAACAGCGCCGTGCCGATTCCCACTCCGAGCGCCGATGCGGCGGCCAGGCCGACCAGCTTCCAATCCTCGGCCGCCCCCACGCCGGTGAGCGTGCTGAGATCGATGATCCCGAAGACCATCGCCAGCACCACCGCCGTCAGGCTCGAGTAGAGCCCGGCCCGCAGCAGTTGCGCCCGGCGGCGGGTCCTGCGCAGCGCAAGCGCGGCGACCAGCCCGCACAGCAGGCTCACGGTGAGAAAGCGTGCCTTCTCGTTGTCCGCCACCAGCAGCGTGCCCAGCAGCGACACATAGACCGCCGAGAACACCCCGGCCCGCGCGCCGAGCAGCACCGCGTGGATCATCGGCGCGACGATGAAGGGCGTGAGCAGCAGGCCCACCTCGTCGGGCAGGCCGTTGAGCCGCACGATCAGATCGACCGCATGGATCAGTGCGAGCTGGGCGAAGGTGCCCGCCAGCAGCAGGATCACCCGGCCGTTCCGCTCGACCACCGCCGGGTGGTTCAGCTCGACCACGATCACCGCGCTCAGCGAGAGGAAAAAGGCATAAAGGCCACCGGTCAGCGGCGGTTGACCGTCACCGGTCTGCTGGATCACCCCGCGCATCACCAGCACCCCCGAGGCGGTGCAGAAGACCAGATAGAGCAGGAACCGAACCCACAAGGCCCGGTCCAGGGAGACCGAAACCGAGTCGTCGTTCTGGACCCGGCGCTTCTTTCCCGAGGAAAGGCCCTTGCGGGCGAGGCGCCAGCGTTTGAATGCGTCGATAAATCCCACAGGTGGAGGAGTGGACGTTCGATTGGGCGTCCCGAGACACCGGAGGGGCGTGTGCGGCACGCCCCTCGACAGCGCCTCGCTACCCTATCGACCCCCGCTTGGCAATCGGCAAAACGCCCGCCAAAACGCCAGGCCGCGATGACAAGCCGGGGCTACGTTGCTTTGAGCTCCGGGAGAACAGGATGCGTGGGAGCTTTTTTCCGGTTTCCGGCATCTCGTCGGAGTTTCAAATCTCGAAGCTCGCCATGCTCCTCCTTTGAATCTCCTCCATCAAGCAACCCATTCCTCCCTCGCTTGATCAAGCTGCCGGTCGCACGATTCACCGCTCCCTGGGATGCTGAATCCTCGGCCGCCGCCTCCCGGCCCGGAAGACCGTCGCCAGATAGAGACCGCCGAAGCATGCGGCGGCGGAGGCGAGTCCTGCCACCACCCCGTAGAACAAGAGCCCGATGACGATCATTCCGGAGAACTCGTTGATCGCATCCAACTCCCTCCGGACGATCGGCCACGCCAGAAGGCAGAACCCCGCCATGCCGAGCATCCCTGCGAGCAAGGAAAGCACGGAGACGAGCATCCAATTCACGGCTTTGCCGTTCCGGCGCTGGTGGCTTGGTGCGGGCATGCTTCCTTGGGCGCCAGCGAAACAGCCGAAGGTGAACATGTCAAAACGCCTCGCGGGCGGTTTCAAGCCCACGGAATCAGTAGTCAACCGGTCCAACTTGCGACGCAGGCGCCCTGCCTTCGATCAACAGGGCACCACACCCTTCGCAAAGAAAAGCCTCCCTGGCGTCACCCTGTCCGAGGTATCCCGCGCGCTTCTGCCCCTTCACCCGTAGATACAATCCCGCGCAGAGAACGAACCACGGCACGTGTAGCGGGCTACCCTCGATCCGGGCCACCCGTTTGGTCATCAGTTGATGGCAGTAAGGACAATCCATTGGGCAAAATGGCTGGCAGTCTAGGCGCAGGCTATTTCCTTCGATCTTCGAGATCCCGTTCGGGAATCTCACAGATCACCCCGCAATCGACAGTGGAAGATGATTCATTTGCCTCTCTGTTGAAGCCTCTCTTCACTTCCATTTTCCTTGGCAACCGCTTGTCCACCTTCAGCGCCCTGATGCTCAGCTCCCGCCACTCGGCAAAACCCGCGATGGTGCTCTTTCCTCCGGTCACTTGATCAGTGCCGATCCTGCTCCACTCCGGTTCGTGGTGGGCAAGGAGGCAACCGGCCAGGGCGAGCGAGAGAAACAGAACTCGCGGGATCATCGGGGTTGGTCGTCGTTGATGTCGGATGCTCGATGATGCCGGCGGATCATTTCGCTCATCGGCCTCACGCCACATCCATCATCGGTCGCGTGCGGGACTTCGGCAGCTCACGGCCGGATTCGTTGAAGTGCTTGATCACATCCTCAAGAACGTCGCAAAGATCCTGGAAGACTTGAACCGGATCATCGCCGTGGATCCCCGTGATCAGGTCCGGGCACTTGCCGACATAGACCTGGTCTTCCTCGGACCATTCGACCCATTTGTGGTATTGATCGATCGCCTTCATTCCTGGACCTCCTCGATGGCTCTCTTGATTTGCTTCTCTTGATAGTGCTTCGCATCCGCTCCCTCCTTGCCGCTGAGGGTGACGGCACCCGGAAACCTAGCGTGAACGAACTTTCGATGCGAACCCTTTCCGCCGCCTCCGATCTGCCCGAAACCGGCGCTTTGCAAATCCCGGATCAGCTCGCGGACCTTTCTCGGCACGAAGAACGACTACTGTCTCGGTTCTTCGGAACAAGCCCGCAATCACAGGTCTTATGGAACAGCCAGCGGCTGTCCACGATCCCACTTTCGCCCTTTCCGGTTGCGCCCGGCACGATGCGTGCGTGTGATGGGTCGCCATGCGATTGCTCCGTCTCGTCCCGCTGCTTGTTCTCACGCTTGTCGTATCCGCCCAGGAGGAACCCGCCGCCATCACCACCGGCGACCCGGCGGTGCCGGTCAAGGAACTGGAGCTGAGGCTGGTGCCGATGACGAGGGGGCAGATCGAGACGGAGGCGACGGCCTGGCGGGAACGGGCGCAGGCGAAGTCCCGGGAGCTGGCGCAGGCGAAGATCGAGGCGCTGGGCGCGGAGAAGCCGGACCCGGCGGTGATCGAGGGATTGATCACCGAGGAAAAGGCGCTGCTGGAGCGGCTGGACGCGGTGCTGACCTCGTGGGAGGCGAAGGGCGGCGAGCCGGAGGAGATGCGGGCGTGGCTGACGGCGGTGCGCGGGGCGGAGCTGACGATCGAGAATCCGACCGGCCTGGCCGCCGCCTTCCGCCGCTGGCTGGAGGCGGAGGACGGCGCGCGCAACTGGCTGGTGAAGCTGGCGATCTTCGCGGCGATCGTGGCGGTCGGCGGCATCCTCGCCTCGATCTTTTCGCGGATCGCCGGAAAGGCGATGGAACGCCACAAGGGAAGCTCGGAACTGCTCGACCGCTTCGTCACCACCGTCGTGCGGCGCGGGGTGCTGGTCGTGGCGATCATCATCGGCCTCGCCACGCTCGACGTGAAGGTCGGCGCGCTGCTGGCCCTGATCGGCGGCGGCGCCTTCATCATCGGCTTCGCCCTCCAGGACACGCTCGGGAATTTCGCCAACGGCATCATGCTCATGATCTACCAGCCCTTCGACGTGGGTGACGCGGTCGAGGTCGGCGGCGTGTCCGGCTCGGTCGATTCCGTGAGCCTGGTCAACACCACCATCCGGAGCTGGGACAACAAGATCATCATCGTGCCCAACAAGAACGTCTGGGGCCAGACCATCACCAACATCACCGGCGCCGACCAGCGGCGCGTGGACATGGTCTTCGGCATCGGCTACGACGACGACGCCGACAAGGCGCAGGGCATCCTTGAGAAGATCGTCGCCGAGCACGAACTGGTGGTCGAGGACCCGGCTCCGACGATCAAGATGCACGAGCTGGCCGACTCGTCGGTGAACTTCGTCTGCCGCCCGTGGGCGAAAACGGCCGATTACTGGACCGTGTATTGGGAAATCACCAGGAAGGTGAAGCAGGAGTTCGACGCAAACGGCATCAGCATCCCCTTCCCCCAGCGCGACGTCCACCTGCATCAGGCGGGCTGACGCTCATGGAGCGCCGGCTTCGGCCGGCATCCTCCTGCCTTCGCCGGGTTCGCCGCCCTCCTCCTCGGGCGGCAGCGGCTTGGTCGCGATCCGCACCGCCACCGCGCCGGCGAAGAGCACCATGGCGCTGTAGTAGATCCAGACCTGCACGACGAGGAAGGAGCCGATGACGCCGTACACGCTGAAGCCCGACCCGAAGGACACGGCACCCATCGCGCGGCTGCCGATTTCCCACAGCACCGCCGCCCCGGCACCGGCCGCCAGGCAGAGCCGCGGTGCCACCGGTTCCTTGGAGAGGAAACGGTAGAGCACGAAGAAGACCAGCGTGTTGACCGCCAGGCCGACCATCAGGCTGCCGAAGCCGGGAAGGCTCACCGCATCGGGGAACCACTCGCGCAGGATCGCGTTGCCGGCCCGCAGCAACAGCCCGGCCACGAACACCAGCAGCACCACGACCCCGGTCCCGAGCAGCATCGTCAGCGAGCGCAGGCGCCCCAGCGCCATCCGTTTCAGCGCGCTGGCGAAGCCCTTGGCCGTCTCGCGCCGGCGCACGTCCCAGATGCGGTTGAAGCCGCGGTCGATGTGCAGGAACACCACCGAGGCGGTGAAGAGCAGCATCACCGCCGCCAGTGGCCCGGTCACCAGCGCACCCGACTGAATGCGCCCCAGCATGGTTCCCAGCGCGTCGCCGACCTGTGGCGAGAACTGCTGCGAAACGGTGCCGAGGATCTCATCGCGGGCGTCGCGCCCCCGCTCGACGAAGCGGAAGAAGTAGCCGACCCCGGCGATCAGCACCAGCATCAGCGGAAACAGCGACAGCCCCGCATAGAAGGCCACCCCGGCCGCCATCGACGCGCACTCGTAGCCGAGCCACCCGCGCCCGAACTCATGGAACCTTTTTTTGGCGACCTCCCACACTCCCCCAGACTAACCGACTCGAATCGTCACACAAGCGGCCTCCTGCCGAAGGTTGATCGAAACGGCGAAATCCGCATGATCCGCCGCGACATGCGCATCCGACCCACCGCCCTGCTTCCACTCCTCGGCCTCGCCGCCAGTTGCACCGCGCCGATCAGTGTGCACGAGCACGACGCCTCCCCGCCGCCGGCGAAGGTGGTCCCCGCGACCGCGCTGGCATCGGCGGCCGATCCGGGCGGCGATCCGATGGCCGGAATCGGCCCGCTCCTCGACTCGCTGAGGACCACCCACCGTGCCATCGCCCGCGGCGACGATGGCGCCATACCGGAATACAACTATCTCACCGCCCGCCTCGTCGATCGTCTGATCGAAGCCGGAGCCCAGCCATGGATGCAGTCGGTTCCCGTCCGCTCCGGCTCGACCGACTACCTGCTGCGCGGCACCGAGCCGGCCGACCTCCGCGATCCGGACCGGACCTTCATCCCCACCGACCGGCTGAGCTTCACCGGACGCTACGCGCGCGACACCGGGCGCACCGCCGGAGTCGGCGCGCCGCTGGTCACCTTCCTCAGCGACCAGCGCAGGCGCACCAAGACCATCCCCTACCGCACCGTCACCGCCGTCGTCCGCTTCACCGGCAACGAGGCCACCGTGGATCTCGTCGATCCCTTCGCGAACCGCAACGTCACCATCGGCGGGCGGACCCTGCCGCTGCACGCCGACTTCAATTCACCGGTCGCCTACATCCTTTCAAAGGAGCGCATCGACGAACTCGGCCTGGCCCGCCTGATCAACCCCGCGCGCTACGACGACACCGCGCGCCTCAACGCCGTCCAACCGTACGATCCCGACAAGATCCCGGTCCTCTTAGTCCACGGCCTGCAGGACACGCCCGCATCCTTCGCCCCGATGTATTTCGGGCTCATGGACGACCCCGCCATCCGCGACCGATTCCAGTTCTGGGCGTTCAGCTACCCGAGCGGCTACCCCTACCCGATGCCGGCGTCCATTCTCCGCGACGAACTCGACCGCATGCGCCAGCTCCATCCGGATCACAAGGACATCGTCATCATCGGCCACAGCATGGGCGGCCTGATCTCGCGACTCATGGTCACCGATGTCGGTGACCGGATCTGGCTCGAGTACTTCGGAGCACCGCCCGCCGAGACCGAACTGAGCGGAGACAGCCGCGAGCTGCTGGAGGACGCGCTTGTCTTCAATGCCCGCGAAGACATCGCGCGCGCCGTCTTCATCTCCGCCCCCCACCAGGGCAGCGAACTCGCGACCAACATCATCGGCTGGATCGGCGTCAAGCTCGTCCGCTTCCCCGCCACCCTCGCCGACATGCGCGACTCGATGGTGAGCGCCCTGTCCCTGGACAGCTCCGGCATGAAACTCGACCGCTTCCCGAGCAGCATCGACACCCTCTCGCCGACCAACCGCTTCGTGAAGTCGATCAACCGGTATCCGATCCGTGCCGACATTCCGTTCCACTCGATCATGGGCGACCGTGGGAACGGCGACACGCCGGACAGCAGCGACGGCGTGGTGGCCTACTGGAGTTCGCATCTCGACGGGGCCGTTTCCGAAAAGATCGTCCCGAGCCACCACAGCGCGCACCAGCATCCCGAGGGGATCGAGGAGGTCCGGCGCATCCTCCACCTCCACGCCGGCATCCCCTACAAGGCCCGGACCGACCTCGGCCCGGCCGAGCTTGAGGAGAGAAAACCCCGGCTGGGCCGGCCGGGGCGCTGACGGATGCGCCTCAAAAAGCCCTGCTGATGAGCTGAACTACTCATCGGGCAACAGCTCCAGCCGGAGATACAGGTTTGGAATCGTGCCGGTGACGACGTCAGCCTCCAGGTCGATCAACTCGTAGCCGGCACCACCGCCGCTGGTCGATTCCGTGAGGTTCACCGTGACCTCGCCGTCCGACTGACCCGAGAGATGCCAGTCGGCAAGATTCCTCGACCATTGCCCCGCTGCCGCGACCGCAGTCTGCGAGGTGCTGCGGCGGAAGGTCGCTGACAGGTCGCCAGCGACCACTGCGGTGTTTCTCAGACCGAAAAAATCGCCCGAGTTATTCCGGTCCGTGCCCTGGAAGATCTCGAGGATGTCGAGATCCCCATCGCCGTCGCTGTCGAGGGTGCCCTCGTCGTTGGGGCGGTCCGGGTTGAAACCGTTGGCCAGTTGCCAGGCGGCCGAGCCTTGGTCGTTGTCTTTGACCAGTTCGAATACGTAGGTGGAGCCAGAGTTAAAGGTAAGTGCACCATCATGGTCCAGATGAGCCCCAATCAATGCAGTCTCACGATCCACGCTCACGGATATGCCGAAGTAGTCGCCTGGTGCCGCATCACTGGCCGTCAACTTCTGTTGCTGCGTCCAGTTTCCACTATTACGGACAAACACATAGGCAGAGCCCGAGTCAGCTCCAATATCATCCCCAGAGAGGCCCCCAACCACGGCGGTATCGCCATCCACGCTCACAGATCCTCCGAAAAATTCGCCTGGTGCCGCATCGCTGGCCGTCAACTTCTGTTGCTGCATCCAAGTCCCTCCATCACGAAGAAACACATAGGCGGAGCCGGAGGCACTGCCATCATCATCGTCCATACGGGCCCCAACCACTACGCTGTCACCACCCACACTCACAGATCCTCCGAAGAGGTCGGCTGATGCCGCATCATTGGCCGTCAACTTCTGTTGCTGCGTCCAGATCCCACCATTACGTACAAACACATAGGCAGAGCCGGAGTCAGCTCCGACATGATCATCTTGCAAGGCCCCAACTACAGCGGTATCGCCATCCAAACTCACAGATCTCCCGAAGCAGTCGCCTGGCGCCGCATCACTGGCAGTCAACTTCTGTTGCTGCGTCCAGGCCCCTT
>CALGOH010000053.1 GCA_937957985.1 uncultured Verrucomicrobiae bacterium | reverse complement strand
AACGGCTCCGATCCCTCCGGGATCCGTCGTCCATCATCATGCCTCCCGGGGAATTCGACGGCATGGTTACGGCTCAGAGGCCGTATGAACGTTCAGCCGAAGGCCTTCAGAAATCCGACCTCCAGCGCGAGTTGCTCCTGGGTGTTGGTGCGGAGGTTCGCCCGCATCTCGTGGATCGCATCCATGCGCCCGAGGAGCTGCGGCAGTGCTTCCGCCTCCGCCACCCGCCGGATCGGACCGGCGGCGTCGGGAAAGTCCAGTCCGCCGGCTCCGCAGCGGACGCGCAACACGTCGGCCATCCACGCCTGGAGAATGTCGAAGAGCCGCTCACGGTCGGCGAGGTAGTCGGACTCGGCCACCGCCTTGAGCGCCTCCTCGCGGCGCTTCAGCCAATCGCCCTCGACCGCCTGCCGCAGCGCCTTCTCCTCCTCCTTGAGCAGCTCCTTCCCGGCCGTTTCGGCCTCCTCCTTGCGCTCGGCGAGAATGGTGGCGAACACCGATTTCAAACCCAGCGCCGCCTCCGCACTGCCGAAGCCGCGCTCGGCGGCGTGGTTCAGTGCCTCGACCAGCTCCGCCCCGCCGCCCTCGCCAAAGTTCGCCTCACCGATCAGCACCAGCCGCACGCAGCGCGACAGCACGGTCGGCAGCAGCCCGCCCGGGTTCTCCGTCAGCAGCAGCAGCAGCGTGCGCGGCGGCGGTTCCTCCAGGGTCTTGAGAAAGGCGTTCTCGGCCGCCGGGACCATGCGGTCGGCGTCGGCGATCACCCCGACCTTCCACGCCCCGGGTCCGGCCACCACGTGGAAGGTCTTCTCCAGCTCGCGGATGCCGTCGACGGTGATCCGGCGGGACTTCGACTGCGGCCTGAGGATCCGCACGCCGTCGCCCGCCAGCTCGTCCAGCGGCGGCACCTCCTCCTTCACCGGCTCGCCGAAGAGATCCGATCCACCGCCTCCCCCGCCCTGCCGCAGCATCCCGATCATCCGCGCCGCCAGCTCCTCCTTGCCGCTGCCGCGCGGACCGCTGATCAGGAAGGCGTGGGCCAGCCGCTGCCGGTCGTGCGCCTCCCGCACCAGTTCGAACGCGCGATCCACGGTGAAAGCCATACGCGCGGATGCTGCTCCGGCCACGCCGGGGGCTCAATGCCCGATTTCCCGCTCGCCCGTCATCCAGCGGTCGAGCTGCTCGATGCGCAGGCCCGTCGCCCCGAAGGCCAGCGCCGTGGTCAGCACCATCCGGTCGTTGCTCGCCACCCTCACCTCGTCGCCCTTTTCGGAAAACCGGGCGGCGATCCGCTCGACCACGGTGTCGGCCGTCTCCGTCCCCTTCGAGTAGACGATCAGGATGCCATCCTCCGCCCCGCCCTCGTAGCCGCGGTCCTTCTGGGGTCCGTCGAAGACGACCACCAGCTTCCCGCCGCTGCGGTCGCCGCGATCGCGCAGGCGCCGCACCAGCTCGATCCTCGCCAGGTGACGGGTCGGCCCCTGGTGCAGCTCACGCAGCTCCTCCAGCGCGAAGATCGCGCTGTGGCCATCCACCACCAGCAACCGCTCCATGCCCCACCAAGAAAACGAGCCGGCGCCTTTCGGCAACCGGCTCGTGGAAAATTCCGTCTGACCGACCGATCACTCCTCCTCGGAGGAAGCGTCATCCTCCTTCTTCGCGGCCTTCTTGGCGGGAGCCTTCTTGGCGGTCTTCTTGACCGCCTTCTTCGCGACCTTCTTGGCCGGGGCCTTCTTCGCGGTTTTCTTGGCCGCCTTCTTCGCGGCCTTCTTCGCCGGGGCGGATTCCTTCTTCGCAGCGGTCTTCTTCACCAGACCCCCACGCTTGGCGTTCTCCTTCTTCCGCTTGAGGTATTCCTTGCGGCGGCGGCGTTTGATGACTTTGCGGTGCTGCTGTCCCATAAGCTTGGTGGCGAGGGGTTTAAAACGCCGCCCGCGCCGCTAGCAAGGGGAATCTGGGACCAACTGGATGCGGTGGGCGACGGTTTGCGTGGGCGGACGTCCGGGAAAACGGCCCGCCGGCAGGGATGCACAACGGTGCGCAACACCTCACGAGGCTGGAAGACCTTCGGGAGGGCCAACGACCCGCCGGCGGAGGCGCGGAACGGTGCGCGACACCGACACGATGTTTGCCGGCGTTCGGGAGGACCAACGGCCCGCCGGTGGAGGCGCACAACGGTGCGCAACATCGACACAATGTTTGCCGGCGTTCGGGAGGGCCAACGGCCCGCCAGATACCAGCCCGGGGCGACGCCCCGGGTCACCCGTCCGGAAGGATCCCCCCGAGGGCTGAAAGCCCGTCACATGCGGGGAGGCGAAAGAGCTGCCTCCCGCCGCGCCCAGACAAGGGCGGCGGGATTCGGGGCGACTGGGGCGGTGGCTGCCATCCTCGAATCGACGGTTTGATCCCCCCCCGCTGAGTCAACGCGCTCGCTCCCCCACAAACTCTCTGCCATCGCAGGGACTGCGGCCCAGGCTCCTCATCCTGCCGACGACAAACCGCCTGCGACCGTGCGGAAGCTCGCAAGTCCTGCCTCGATGTTCTCGATGATTTCTTCGGCGAGATCGGCGGGCTCGGGGAGGTTGTCGAGATCCGCGAGGCTGTCGTCCTTGAGCCAGAAGAGGTCGAGGCTGGTTTTGTCACGGGCCGCGAGTTCCTCGTAGGTGTACTTCCGCCAGCGGCCTCCGGGGTTCTTCTCGGCATCCCACGTGGGCTTCCGCTTGTGGCGGTTGGCGGGGTGGTAGCAGTCGATGAACTCGCGGAGGTTCTCCAGCCGAAGTGGATTGCGCTTGAGAGTGTGGTGGATGTTGGTCCGATACCCGCGACGATCTCATTACCGGAAAAGGTGTCTTTCTTGAGGAAAGTCTTCTCATCCTTGTTCAGCTTGTTGCCGTCCCTCGTAAGGTAGTCGTAGGCCGCGAGGAAGAAGCCCCCGGTGCCGCAGGCGGGGTCGGCAATCGTCTTTCCCGGTTCCGGTGCCACGCATTCGACCATCGCGGCGATCAGGGCTCGGGGGGTGAAGTACTGGCCGGCGCCCGATTTGGTGTCCTCGGCATTCTTCTCGAGGATTCCTTCGTAGATGTCGCCCTTGGTGTCGGCTTCGAGAGACACCCAAGAGGTGCTGTCGACCATGTCGCTCAGCCGGGCGAGCTTGGCGGGGTCCTGGATCTTGTTCTGGGCCTTGGTGAAAATCTGCCCGAGCATCCCTTTCTCGGTCCCGAGTTCGCGTAAGGTCTCGATGTAGTGGCCCTCGAGTTCCGCTCCCTTGAGCTTCTTGAGCGTGGCCCAATTGTACTTCGCCGGCACGCCCACGTTCCGATTGTAGGGAGCACGGCCGTACTCGTCGGCCATCTTGAGGAAGATCAGGTAGGTGAGCTGCTCCAGGTAGTCGCCGTAGCCCACCCCGTCGTCGCGGAGGGTGGTGCAGAAGCTCCAGACTTTGGAGACGATGGTATCGGTGGTCATGGCACAAGAATTGAAGATACTCCGGAGAATTGGAAAGAGCGGGTGCAGGCAAAATTCGGGGAGCACGTGGCCCTACATCCATTCCTCGAGGTCGAATCTCGGGACCTCATCAAAGGGCGGCGAACTGGCCGTTGTCGCCAAGGCAAATTCGTGAGATCTTCCAACCACACTCCGATGGATCGAAGTCCAACGCGCTGCGTCGGCTATTGATGTAGGTCCAAAGGAGTGCCTTTTTGATTTTCGCTCGGAGAGGCTCATCAACCCTGAACCATCACGCTTCGCCCGCCGTCTTGGCGCGCTTGGCTGCGGTCTTCTTCGCCGTCTTCCCGGCCTTGGTGATCGGCTCGAACGCCACCGAGGGAATCGACAGCATGCCGTGAATGGATCGGGCCGTGAAGTTGGCCAAGGCCTCGCGGCAGGTGCCGTAAAGAATCGATGCCGCCGTGACTTCGATCAATCGGCGGCGCTGGTCCTCAGGATAGGCCTCGGCGATCACGAACCAGCCACGGACCGTGATCTTCCCCGAGTACGGAGCCTCCTCCCCGCCGTCGGCTGTCCCGATCTCCACAGTGAGATCGACCATCCATCGATGCTCGTCGTCGGGATGACGCTCGATCTTGCGATGCGTCCGCAGCGAATGATTTCCGCCCGGGTTGTCGGCCTCCGAGGCGGTGACTTCGAGAGCCACCAAGGCATGGTGCTCGATGGCCAGGGGAGAGGCTTTAAGCGGCTGCGCCATCGTCGTGCTGGGCGATCTCGTCGGTTCCAAGAGTGAAACGACTGAAGACCTTCTTGGTTGAGGAATCGGGCGAGAACGCGGCGTGGACGTCGTCTTCCCGGTAGATCGACCAGCGAACCTTCGCCCCTTCGGGAACGATGGCGGTCGCGATGGAGGCATCGACCGCGTGAGCGGCGCGAACCAGGGTCTCCATCTTGAAGTTGCTGGTGCCGTTGAGCATGGCGGTGACCCTCGACGGGCCGACTCCCATGCGCTTGGCAAGCTCCTTCCGCTTGAGCCCCTTGTCCTTCATGCGGCCGAGCAGTTGCTCGACGAACATCAGGCCCTGATACTCGGTTTCGCTCTCGGGATCGAACGGCAGTTCGGCGAGCGCCTTCTGCAGCGGGGTGGGTTCAGCAGGTTTCGTGATCTTCAGTTTCATCGGGCAGGGGAATGAGTTCGATCGAGGCGGAGTCCTTGGCCTTGAGGTAGCGTTTGCGGATCTCCTTGGCGTTGCGGATGTCGGCGCTCTGTTCCTTGCGGTTTCCTTTCTTGCCGCCGCAGGCGGCGATGATCAGTTGGTGTCCGAGGCCTTCGATTTCGTCGGGACAGGTGTAGAAGCGCAGGCCGGCCTTCGTTTTCACCTCGAAGACCTGGTCGCCGACGTGACGGTAGGTGATCTTGTTCTCGAAGCGGTCGTGTTCAGCCACCGCCGCCAGGCGCTTGAGGATGCTCTGGAGCCCCTGTGGATTCGCTTTGGCGAGCTTGAGAAGGAAATCATTCGCGGCGTCCTTTCCGTCCAAGCCAAGCGTCACGACCCGCTTGACGGAGCCAAGGTGGAACGTCGTCAGGGTGATTTCCAGCGGATTTTTCACTCGCAGGTGAATTTATACTTCAGGTTTCTGAAGTAACAGCCTCCAGGTCAAGCCCGGCATTCATGGGAAATCCGGAGGTTTCGGCGCCTTTCCGGGTGGTCCTCTTCTTTGGTTGTTTTGGTGGTTCTTCAGTCGTCATCAGGCCAGAAGAGCGACCTGACTTTCCCTTGGTGATGGATTGGTCTCGGTTGCATCACCAACGCAGAGCTTGCGCTTGTCGTCCTCGGAGACCAGCCATCTGTCACTCACGCCAT
>CALGOH010000052.1 GCA_937957985.1 uncultured Verrucomicrobiae bacterium | reverse complement strand
CGCCGTTTCCATTGAAGGTGACCACGTTGAAGGTTTCCACCGTCGTCGTGAGGCTGACGGCATTCTCCGTTAAGGCGGAATTGTTCACATTGTTCAGGGCAATCGACTCGCCCGCCCCCAGGTTGCCATCAATCGACACCCAACCGGCGGCAAAACCGTTTCGCGTGCCGTAGCCCGACATATCAACCACAACGTTGGTACCGGTGATCCCTGGGGTGGAGAGATCAAGGTACCAGATGCCGGTGATGGCCGAATTGCCGGAAGCCAGGTTCATGGGCACTCCACCATAGGTCACGGACATGGGACTTCCGGTCAAATTTCCCAACTCCGACGCGGTCATCACGATCAGCATGTCCGCGCCAGCCCCGACCGTAACGCTCTGGGTCACGGTCGCACCGGGAGGACTGCCCCCGAAGCTTCCTTGATTGACCGCGAAGATGGGCGGATCCTCGGTGGTGAAGCTCCAGCTGGTGGTGTCGGTGATCGCCGCGGAGGGGAGATCGTTCAGGTTTCGGACCACGCCGGCATCCATCTGGACCGCGTATTCGGCCGGACCGAAGAGGGATGCGGCCGGGTTGATGGTGAGAGCATTGCCGGCAAGGGTGACCTGGGAGGAGTCGGTGACGTCGATGGTGGCGGCCGTGCTGCCTAGAGTCACGTTGTAGATCACGATGTTGCCGGCACCCAGCACCAGATCGTCGCTGAAGGTCGCAACCATGTTGGCGAAGGCCGAGACATCCGTCGCGTCGTCGGCCGGATCCCTGGTGTCGATCACCGGGGCCGTCGCGTCTGGGGCGGCGGTGGTGAAGGTCCACTCGCCGGAAATGGTGCCGCCGTAGGCGTTGGGGCTGGCGGCCTGGTCCTCAATCGCACCGCCGGAAATGGTGACCTCGTATTCCTGGCCGGGCTCGAGGTTCGAGGTCGGGTCGATGGTCAGGACGGCGCCGTCCACGGCAACCGCCGCATCGGCGTCGGGCAGGCTTGAAAGATCGATTGAGAAGCCTGAGGAACCATCGCCGCCGACTTCGGCCACGGTGATCGAGCCGGCGCCGGTCAAGGCGATGTCCTCGCTGAAGGTGGCGACGAGGTCGGTGCCGAGATAGACGTCGGTATCCCCGTCGGCCGGGCTGAGCCCGGCGAGCGCCGGTTCAACGATATCGGCACCGTTCAGTTCGTTGGTGAGGCCGTAGAGGTGGTAGGGACCGGTCTCCAGCTTTTCGATGTAAACCGTCAAGGTCGTCACGCCCGGCGAAAGTGTGTAGTCGTAGGTATGGGCGTAGACCTGATTGAAGGCAGCTTGGCTCGGATCGGGCTGACTGGCGTCATCCTCTTCGAAAGTCCCAGTATCCTCGGCCCCGGCGATGTCCGTGCCGCCAGTGCCATCCGTGTCGAAGCCGATGTTTTGTCCGCGAGCAGTGCCGGCGGTTGATCCCCTCTGGCGGTGATAGAGGCGGAATTTGTAGGGTTGCCCGGGCGTGAGGCCGGTAAGCGTGATCACGGCAGTGCCTTGAAATCCGTGAATCATGTCGGTGACAAGGTCCCGCATGCCGCCGGTGGTGTTCGCGTTGGTGTCGCCGCTATGGGAGCTCGGAAGGTTTGAGCTTCCCGTGCCGACCGTTTGCGAGGACCCACCAATGGCGGGAAAACTGCCGATGCCGCCGTTGGCGAAAACCACACCGTTGATCGTCGCAACGCCTCCGGGGGTTGCGTTGTTTTTACCGAAGTCGATGGCGTGGGTGTAGGTCTTGGAGCTGCTGATGTCCGAATCCGAGTCGTCCGTGATCGGAAGATAGCTGATCTGGCCGTGGAGGGCGGGTGTGGCGGCGAGGGCGAGACCGCCGATCAGCGCGGCGATGCCCGGGAGGATGCAGTTTTTCTGTTTCATGAGTTCAGTTTGATGGGGGTCATATGGGTTTGTGCACAGTGTCGAGCGGGCAGCCTCCTTGGAGGCTCAATTTCGCGGTAGCTCGGCGGCGAAGAAGCGCTCGGCCAAAGTCACGCTGGCGGAGATCTTGGCTGCGGAAGCGAAGGCAACGTCCGCAAGGATCGCTGCAACGAAGAGATTTTTGGGGGGGAACGGACTTGGCTTCATGTATGGATGGGGCATGTACAACCGGGGAAAAGCCCACGGAAGCGGGACTCGGGAACAACGGGGGTACCATTGGTGGACGCGGAGGTTCTTTCCGGGGTTAACAGATTTGTCGGATAATCTTGCGGCCGCTCCCGGAGGCGACTGTTCGGCGACAGTGGAGAACGGGCGATGAACGGCACTCCGGTTCTCCTCGTCGAACCCAAGATCCGAGGGTGACTTCCCAGATCCGGGCGAATGACAGAACGGCGGATCTGGTGGGGGCTCAGCCGGTAAGCGTCATGCGTGACGGAGTGCGTGGCTCCCACCCATGCCCGTCGGCATGCATGCCGACGATCGGACTTTCAAGCCAGGCGGCCAAACCGGCGTGGGGCGCGTCCGGCAAGGCGGGTTCAGGAAGTCACGATGAATCGCCGACCGCGGCTGGAGCCAAGCGGCGCTTCGGTTCAACCCCGTGCGGTGTAAATGCTCGCGACACCGAAGGTCAGCGGGATCGACTCGGCTTCCGCGAAACCGCATTCCTTGATCAGGGCGGTCATCTCCTCTCCCATCGGGAACTCCTCAATCGAGCCGCCGAGGTATTCGTAGGCATCGCAATGACGCGTGAGCCAACCGGCCAGCTTGGGCAGCACGTCGTGCAAATACCAGCGGTAGGGCCTCCGCAGCGGGCCATCGGGAAGAGAGAAATCGAGGACCAGGAGATGCCCCTCCGGGCGCAGCACACGACGCATTTCCCTCAGCGCATCGGAGTAGCTCGCCATGTTCCGCAGGCCGAAGGCGACCGTGACGACGTCGAAGGACGCGTTTTCGAAAGGCAGCGCCAGCGCGTCGGCCACCAGCGTCCTGCTCAGCCCGCGCTTCTCGGCGTGGACGAGCATCTCCGCGCAAAAGTCGCTGCCGGTCACCTCGGCATCCGGACACGCGTCCTGAATCTCCAGCGCGAGGTCACCGGTTCCCGTCGCGATGTCGAGCACCCGCTCCGGTTTCCACCGCCGCACGATGCGTGCGACCTTGCGCCGCCACAGAATGTCGGTGCCGAGGCTGAGGACGTGATTGGTCGTGACGTAGCGGTCCGCGATGCGGGCGAAGGCCTCCCGCACGTATTCCGGTTCCTGGATCGTTCCCTTGCCCACGCCGCTGCCTACTCCGGTTTTTCGTTTCTCCAAATCACCTGTGGCGCATCGCAGAGGATCCGACGGCATGATGAACCTGATGGATCAGGATGCAGAGGATGGATTGGAATGAAGAGCTCCAACTGAATCCGATCAAACTCATCCCATTGATCCTGATACATCCTCTTCATCCCGCAAGAACTCCCAACAGCCCGCCATTCCATCAAGCCTTCGTCTGACCCTCGCCACGGATGCGATACTGATAGCTGGTCAGCTCACGCAGCCCCATCGGACCCCGGGCGTGCAGTTTCTCGGTGGAAATCCCGATCTCCGCCCCGAAGCCGAACTCTTCGCCGTCGGCGAAGCGGGTCGAGGCGTTGTGGAAGACGCACGCGGAATCGACCGCGGAGAGGAAGACGGAAGCCGCAGCTTCATCGGCCGTAACGATGCAGTCAGAGTGATGCGAACCGTGGGTATTGATGTGATCAACCGCCTGCTCGATCGAGTCCACCACCCGGATCGACAGGATGAGATCGAGATACTCGGTCCCCCAGTCCTCCTCGGTGGCCCCGGCGCACTCGATGATCGCCCGCGTCCGCTTGCAGCCTCGGAGCTCGACACCTTTTTCCCCAAGCGCCGCGGCGACCCGCGGCAGGAATTCGGCAGCCACGGATTGATGAACCAGGAGCGTCTCCATCGCATTGCAAACCCCCGGCTTCTGGGTCTTCGCATCCACGGCGATCGCGACCGCCATGTCGAGGTCGGCGGCAGCATCGACGTAGCTGTGGCAGATGCCGTCGTAGTGCTTGATCACCGGCATCCGCGCCTGCGAGACGACCGTCTCGATCAGCCCCCGTCCACCGCGGGGGATGATCACGTCGAGCCACTTCTCCATCCTGCACAATGCGCTGACGCTTTCGCGGTCGGTGAAGGGCACAAGCTGGATCGACCCGGCAGGCATGCCGGCCGCCTCGCCGGATTCGGTCAGGGCTTCGGCGATCGCCCGGTTGGAATGGATCGCCTCGGAGCCGCCGCGCAGGATGGTCGCGTTGCCGGCCTTGAGACACAGCACCGCGGCGTCGCTGGTGACGTTCGGGCGGCTCTCGTAGATGATCCCGATCGTCCCGATCGGCACCCGGACCTGCTCCAGGCGAAGGCCGTTCGGCCGGGACCACGACTCCATCACGTCCCCCGCCGGGTCAGGCAAGGCCGCCACCTGCTCGATGGCGGCGGCCATCGCGTCGACCCGCCCTTCGTCGAGCCGGAGGCGCTCGAGCATCGCCTTGGAGAGTCCCTTGTCGCCGCCCGCCGTCAGGTCTTCGGCATTCGCCTTGAGAATGGCCGGCTTTGCCGACCGGAGCCCGTTCGCCATGGCGATGAGAATCGCGTTCTTCTGGTCGGTCGAGAGCTGGGAAAGCTTCAGCGCTGCCGCCCGGGCCCGTCGGGACATTTTTTCAATATCCGCGTGAATTTTGTCACTGCTCATTTGCTACAAACAGTTCATGAGATGTCATCATGCCGGAAAACGGGTCGAGACACCGGATTCACCGGCGAGAATCCGGCTCAGCCTTTCGGGGCGGCGACCGTGGGCGATGTGGGTCTCGATGCCGCATTCGACGGCCATCCTGACGGCCTTCAGTTTCGACGCCATCCCGCCGATCGAGAAGCGTCCGCGTTCATGCCGGACGAATCCCTCGACGGCATCGAGATCGGTCACTTCGGGAATGAGTTGGTCCGTCCCCGGGTCGAGCAGGCCATCGACGCTGGTGAGCAGGATGAGACGCCGCGCACCGAGCAGCCTGGCCACGCGGGCGGAAAGCATGTCGTTGTCCCCCACCCGGAGTTCCTCGACCGCGACCGAATCGTTCTCGTTCAGAATGGGAAGGATCCCGTCGGTATTGAGGAGCTGCCTGAGCGTGTTGCGCACGCATTCGGCGCGTTCGCTCGTCTGCAGGTCACCACCGGCCAGTAGCACTTGGGCAACCGAAATCCCGAAGTTGCGAAAGAGATTCTCGTAGGTGTGCATCAGGCGCGCCTGCCCGACCGCCGCGCAGGCCTGCCGCGTCACGAGGTCATCCGGGTAGCCTGCGAGGCCGAATGCTGAAACGCCGGCCCCGACCGCCCCGGAACTGACCAGCACGCAGCGTTGCCCGGCCTCAAACAGGCCGGCGATCGCGGTCACGAGCCGGACCAGCGCCGCGCCGTCCAGCATGCCGTCCTCGACGCGGGTCAACACCCCCGTGCCGGCCTTGATCACCGTCAATTCATTCATCGGACCCCGGGGCCTATGAACCGCGGAAGCCCGATTGACCACCGCAAATCGCGGTTCGGCCTCCGGTGTCAGATCCCCTTGTACCGGACCTTCTTGCCGTCCGGCCCGATCGGCCGGTCGTCCACCCGGTCGACCTCGACCTTCATCCAGACCCTTTTCGGACGGGCGGCAGGCTCGTCCCTGCCCCGGTCCTCCGCTTCATCCGCGCGCAGGTCCCGCCCTCCGAGCTTGAGTCCGTTGACGGTATCCATCGCCTTCATGCCTTCCTCCGGGGAGGCGAAGGTGACGAAGGCGAATCCCCTCGGCTTGCCGCTCTCACGGTCGCGGGGACGTCGGATCTCCAGGATCGGCTCATGCTCCGCGAGTGCCTCGCGGAGTTCGTTCTCGGTGGTTTCGGGGCTCAGGTTCGCTACGAATAACTTCATCATGCTGTGTTGTTTTTCCGGACCCGCCGGGGCGACCCAGGACATAGCGCTTCAACCCTCGGCCCCGGAAGCCTCCGGAACGCGGCAAACGACCCATGCCTGCCCGCGGCAGGCGAGGGGCAAGGCATAACCCGGATCGACGCCGATGCCGAAGGTTTTTTCCCGGATCCGGCCCCGCAGCCGTCTCCGCAACGCTTGCCTCACCCCGCGCAAGCCGTTACAGGCCCGGCCATGAGCGATGCTTCCTTTCCGCCCCGGGGTGACAAGCAGCAGATCGAGGAAGGCCTGACCTTCACCCCGAAATTCGATGCCGACGGCCTGATCCCGGCGATGGCGCTGGACGCCGAAACCCGGGAGCCGCTGATGCTGGCCTACATGAACGCCGAGTCGCTCCGGCTCACGCTGGAAAAGGGCGAGGCCGTCTACTGGTCGCGCAGCCGCCGGGAACTCTGGCACAAGGGCGCGACCTCGGGACACGTCCAGAAGATCCGCGAGATCCGCACGGACTGCGATCAGGACGCGATCGTGATGTTTGTCGAGCAGATCGGCGCCGGGGCCTGCCACACCGGGCGCGGCGGGTGTTTCTACCGGAAGATCGAGGGTGCCGACGGAACGCTGGCGCTGACCGAGGAAGGCCGCGCCTTCGACCGTCGACAGGAGCAGGCTGAGGCTCCTACCCGGA
>CALGOH010000051.1 GCA_937957985.1 uncultured Verrucomicrobiae bacterium | reverse complement strand
CTTAACGGCCAATGAAAAACCCGGAAAGGTGCCATCGAGAAGGGCTTGTTCGCGCCAAGCTGTCGCGGAGCACGACCCGTGGCCTGATTGCGGCATGGATCCGGGTCCGGGGCGTCGTCGAGGATAGGGGGGCGACGCCAATCGCTGTCGGGCTGGCGCTTTTTTTCGCCACGAGTTGGGCTTCAGCCGAAAGTTCAGTCCCCAGGATGTTCGGTGGAGGAGCTTCGTTCACCGTCGAGGAGCTGCCCGAGGGAAAGCTGAAGAAGGGCCTCGACGAACTCGACGCCGAGTCGCGGTCCAAGGCGATGGAGTGGCTCCATGGGCTCCAGTTTGATGAGGCGGATGCCGCCGGGCACCTGCGGGTCGATCGGGATGGCGGCGTGTTCATCGTTTGTCCCGAAGCCGGGGAATGCGCTGCGGGTTGCCTTCACGATCATCCGGAGCATCAGGATCCCCTGGAGGACCCGAACTCGATCAAGTTGGCCGGCGAAGACGCGGAATCCTCCGGGGATGGACCTCCCGGTGTGTCGGCCGCACCGGTTCCCGTGAGTTCTCCTCACGCGTATGATTCAAGACCCGGCGCTACCCGCCACATCTACCTCGATTTCAACGGGGCCTATGTGACCGGGAAGGCATGGACCGCGACCGACAACACGACAACCTGGGATACGTGGGACTGTGCGGCGTGGGATACGGACGGCAATCCCGCGAGTTTCAGCGACACCGAGCAGGCGAACATCCGGCGCATTTGGGAACGGGTGGCCGAGGACTATGCTCCCTTCGACGTCAACGTCACAACGAACGTCATTTATGACCCGGAGTACACGGGGCCGGACGCCTACACGGGAAGTCGGAACAATGTCGGCTGGCTGTTGACCACGCCGACCACGGACAAGAATGGTGCCCGCTGCCCCCACTTCGGTTCCGGGGGGGTCGCCTACGTCGGCGTGTTTGGCCGCAACGACTACTTCTCGAATTACCAACCCGCCTGGGTGACCCCCATGAGCACCGCCAACATCGCGGAAGCCGCCTCGCACGAGATGGGACACAACCTGGGCCTCAGTCACGACGGAACAAGCGGTCTGGAGTACTACGGGGGGCACCCCGGCACCTCTTCCGCCCCCTCCTGGGGCCCGATCATGGGAACCGGATACGGCCGCAACGTCTCCCAGTGGTCCAAGGCGTCCGAGTATTTCGACGGCAACCGAACCCAGGACGACCTCGTGATCATCTCGAATCGGGTAGGCTATCGACCGGACGACCACGGCACGGATTTTGCGGGTGCCACCGTGCTGATCGATGGAGCGGTCAACAAGTCCGGCGTGATCGAGACCACCGGCGAGGCGGACTATTTCCGGTTCACGACGGCGGCGGGGACCGTGGATTTCCAAGCCGCCGCCTTCCGCAGCGATTCAGGTACCTGGGGAGCGAACCTGGATATCGTGATCGAACTCTATGATGACGGGTTCAATCTGGTGACATCGGCCAATCCTCCGGCCGACACGGATGCGTCGATTTCAACGTCGGTTCCGGCCGGAACCTACTATGTGGTGGTCAGGCCGACCGGGGCCGGTGATCCGCTGAGCGACCCGCGCTCCGGCTACACGGCATACGGTTCCTTGGGGCAATACAGCCTCACCGGCAGCTACATCCCGCCCGACGACGTGCTGGTCGTTTCGCCCAACGGCGGGGAGAGTTTCCTGTTTGGTCAAACGCGGGAGATCGTCTGGGCGTCGGGTCTCGCCGGCAATGTCCGCATCGAACTCCACAAGGGCGGCGCACTCCACAGCCTGCTTTCCGCCAGCGAGGCGAACGACGGTTCCTTCGATTGGACCATCTCGCCGGGCCTTCCGCTTGGAACTGACTACCGCATCCGCATCAGCAGCGTCGACCAGCCCGCGATCGAGGATTTCAGCGACGCCGACTTTGCCATCGCCGAAGAGATCTTTCCGCCCTCTGGCACGATGCCGCCGGGATGGATGACCTCGATCGATGCGGACGTCGGCTGGGAGGTGACCGGCGATCAGGCATCGGAAGGGGATCTCAGCCTGCGCAATTTCGACATCGACGACAGCCAGCTCGCCGCAATCGAGTACACCGCGAACTTCCTGGCCGGCACGGTGAGCTTCGATCTCAAGGTGTCGTCCGAATCCAACTGGGACTACGCGCGGTTCTACATCGACGGCGTCCAGCAGCTCGCCGTCAGCGGCGAAGTGGATTGGCAGAACCACACTTTCCCGCTGAGCGCCGGCCTGCATACCCTCAAATGGGTCTACCAGAAGGATAGCTCGGTAAGCTCCGGAAGTGATACCGTCTGGATCGATGCGGTGGCGCTGCCGGCGGAAACCTCCCCGATGCCGGACATCGCCGTCGAGGACCCGGATGGTGCCGACCTGCTCGATGGCGTGGCTTCGGTGAGCATCGGTTCTCCGGCGGTCGGAGTGGGGGTTTCCAAGACCTTCACCATCCGCAATGCCGGGAACGCGCCCTTGAGCGGACTCTCGGTCAGCATCGACGGAGCCCACAGCGATGACTTCGTGGCAAGCTCGCCACTGCAGACGACGCTGGCGCCAGGTGCCAGCACGACCTTCGAGGTCATCTTCACCCCGGCAGCCACGACGCCCCGAAGCGCGATGCTCCATGTGGCCAGCAACGATTTCGACGAGAACCCGTTCGATATCGCTCTTTATGGCATCCTTCGCGTGTTGATCGAAGAAGAAGGCTTCGAATCGGGTCTGGGCGGCTGGGCCCATTCCTCCGGGAACGATTTCAACTGGGCACGGAACAGCGGCGGGACCGGAAGCAGCGGCACCGGACCGGCCGGGGCCTCCGAGGGCAGTTGGTATCTCTACACCGAGGCATCGGCTCCGAATCATCCCTCGAAGACCGCGGCGATCGAGAGGGAGATCGATCTCGGCGGGATTTCCAATGCGGCCCTCATCTTCGACTATCACATGTACGGCGAGGCGATGGGGACGCTCAATCTCGATGTCTTCGACGGCGCTTCGTGGCAAACCGCGGTGTGGTCCCGGAGTGGACAGCAGCATGCCTCGGACACCAGTGCGTGGAGCACCGCCGAAGTCGATCTGTCCGCCTACGACGGCACCCCGGGGGTCCGCCTTCGTTTCCGGGGGCTGACGGGCAGCAGCTTCACCAGCGACATGGCGATCGATGACGTGGAGCTTCACGGTCTGCTGGCCGAGTATTCACTGACCTACACCCCGGGCGAGGGAGGCGCCCTGAGCGGGTCGGTCAGCCAGACGGTCAGCCATGGGGCGGACGGCGATCCCGTCGAGGCGATCCCGGACCCGAACTTCCGGTTCGTCGGTTGGAGCGACGGTTCGACGGCGAACCCGCGGATCGATGAGGCGGTGACACTCGTTGCAGGACTCGACCTCGCGGTGCTTGG
>CALGOH010000050.1 GCA_937957985.1 uncultured Verrucomicrobiae bacterium | reverse complement strand
CTCGGGTTCTGGTTCGCCCAGCAGGGGAGCATCTACGTCTTCCTGATCCTGATCGCCGTCTACGTGCGGGTAATGAACCGGCTCGACCGCGAGCTGCTTCACGGTGGAAACGACTGACCCAGGGAGATCATGGACGCACAAACCTGGACCTGGATTCTGGTCGGACTGACCTTTTCCCTCTACATCGGCGTGGCGGTCTGGTCGCGCGCCGGCTCGACCGGCGAGTTCTACGTCGCCGGCGGCGGGGTGCCGAGCGTGGCGAACGGCATGGCGACCGCGGCCGACTGGATGAGCGCGGCCTCGTTCATCTCGATGGCCGGCCTGATCTCCTTCATGGGCCGCGATGGCGGCGTGTTCCTGATGGGGTGGACCGGCGGCTACGTGCTGCTGGCGCTGCTGCTGGCACCCTACCTGCGGCGCTTCGGCAAGTTCACGGTGCCGGATTTCATCGGCGACCGCTACTACTCGGGCTGGGCGCGCTTCGTCGCGGTGGTGTGCGCGATCTTCGTGTCCTTCACCTACGTCGCCGGGCAGATGCGCGGCGTCGGCATCGTCTTTTCGCGGATGCTCTTCGGCGACATGGAAACGGTGCTGTGGATGGACCCGATCACCGCCGGCGTGGTGATCGGGATGGTCGTGGTCCTGTTCTACGCCGTGCTCGGCGGGATGAAGGGAATCACCTACACGCAGGTGACCCAGTACTGCGTGCTGATCTTCGCCTTCATGGTGCCGGCGATCTTCCTGTCGATCATGATGGCGGGGAATCCGGTGCCGCAGATCGGCTTCGGCGGCGGAAACGAAGGGGGCTTCCTCCTCGACCAACTCGACGGCCTGAGCCGGGACCTGGGCTTCGCACCCTACACCGAGGGGCACAAGTCGACCGTCGATGTCTTCTTCATCACCGCGGCGCTGATGTGCGGTACGGCGGGGCTGCCGCACGTGATCGTGCGCTTCTACACGGTGAAGAAGGCGAGCGCCGCGCGGACCTCCGCCTTCTGGGCGCTGCTCTTCATCGCGATCCTCTACACCACGGCGCCGGCGGTGGCGGTCTTCGCACGGACGAACCTGCTCAAGACGGTGGAGAATGCCAGCTATGCCGACGTGCCCGAGTGGTTCACGAAATGGGAGAACGTCGGGCTGATCCAGTTCGACGACAAGAATGGCGACGGGCTGATCCAGTACACCGGGCCAAACGCGGCCGAGATGGGTCTTCCCGAGAACGAACTGACCATCGACCGCGACATCATGGTGCTCGCCAATCCGGAGATCTCGCAACTGCCGGACTGGGTGATCGGTCTGGTGGCGGCGGGCGGACTCGCGGCGGCGCTGTCGACCGCCGCCGGCCTGCTGCTCGTCATTTCGACCTCGATCGCCCACGACCTGGTGAAGAAGACGCTGAATCCGAGCATCACCGAGAAGGGCGAGCTGCTGGTGGCGCGATTGGCGGCGGCCGGTGCGGTGGTGATCGCCGGCTACTTCGGGGTGAATCCGCCCGGTTTCGTCGCCGAGGTCGTCGCCTTCGCCTTCGGTCTCGCGGCCTCGTCGTTCTTCCCGGCGATCATCCTCGGGATCTTCTCCAAGCGGACGACGATGGCGGGAGCGGTCAGCGGGATGATCTCCGGCCTCGTCTTCACCGCGGCCTACATCATCTGGTTCAAGTTCATCAGCCCGGCATCCAACATCGAGGACAACTGGCTGTTCGGCGTTTCGCCGGAGGGCATCGGCACGCTCGGCATGATCCTGAACTTCGCGGTGACCATCATCGTCTCCCGTTTCAGCACGCCGCCGCCGGCCGAGATCCGCGACCTGGTCGACCGCGTCCAGTTGCCCCGCGCGGCCTTCGGCGATGAGGACAGCGGACCGGTCGCGCACTGATTGGGCCCGCCGGGAGATTCCATTGGGCAAGGGCCCGGGGCTGTGATTGCCTGAGGGCGAACATGCGTTGTTTCTACTCCGAGGATTTCGAGCTTGAGCTTCCGCCGGAGCACCCGTTTCCGATGCAGAAGTTCCGGGTGTCGAAGGACATGCTGATCGAGGGAGGCATCCTCGCGCCCGAGGACATCGTCGAGGTCCGCGAGGTCGCGCCGCACCTCCTCCGGCAGGTTCACGACTTCCAGTACCTGGAGAGGATCTACCGCGGGCAGCTCGATCCGAAGGAGCAGATCCGCCTCGGGCTGCCCGTCACGCCGCGTCTCTACCAGCGCAGCGCGACCGAGGTCGAGGCGACCCGGCAGGCGTGCCACGCGGCGCTGATCGAGGGGGTGGCCGTCTGTCTCGCGGGGGGGACGCACCATGCCTTCCACGACCACGGCGAGGGCTACTGCGTGTTCAACGACGTCGCGGTGGCGATCCGGGACCTCCAGGCGCAGCGCCCGGGCATCCGCGTGATGGTGGTGGACACCGACGCGCATCAGGGCAACGGCACCGCATCGATCCTGGCCGACGATCCGCGGGTGTTCACCTACTCGATCCATGTCGGACCGAATTATCCGACGCAGAAGATCCAGGGATCGATGGACGTGGAAACCACCCGCTACGTGGAGGGCTCGATGTATCTCCAGCAGTTGTTCTCCACGCTGGCGGCGGCGCTCGACACCTTCTCGCCCGACCTGGTGATCTGGGTGGCGGGTGCCGACAACCACCGCAACGACCGCTTCGGGCAGATGCACCTGTCGCTGAAGGATCTCCAGCGCCGCGACGAGGTACTGCTCGGGGCGCTGCTGCGCAACCGGGTGCCGGTGGCGGTGCTCTACGGCGGCGGCTACAACCGCCAGACCGACTTCACCGCCAAGATCCACCGCAACACGGTGGCCACGGCCAAACGTCTCGCCGCCGAACTGCGCGGAGGTTGATCGATGGCGCTCGGTGGAAGGATCGCGCTCGTCGGAGCCGGAGCGGTCGGGCTCTACTACGGAACCCGCCTGGCGCTGGCAGGGGAGGATGTCTCGTTCCTGCTGCGCTCCGATCTTGATGCCGTGCGGCGGCGGGGGATCCGGCTCGAGAGCGTGGATGGCGATGCCGGACTGAGGCAGGTGAAGGCATTCAGGACTCCGGCGGAGATCGGTCCGGTGGACTGGGTGATCGTGGCCTGGAAGGCCACCTCGAACCACCTTTTCGGGAAGGTGCTGCCACCCCTTCTGCATGAGCGGACCCGGGTGCTGACCCTGCAGAACGGACTCGGAAACTGCGAGGCCCTTGAGCGGATCGTCGGGGCGGAGCGGGTGCTTGGCGGACTGTGTTTCGTCTGCCTGAATCGAATCGAGGAGGGTGTCGTCAGCCACACGGCCGGCGGCCGGGTAACGATCGGCGAATGGCGTCCGCAGCCCGGTGTTCCGCGGGCGACGGCGGTCGCCGATGCCTTCATGAGGGCCGGGGTGAAATCCACGGCGGTCGAAGACCTGGAGCAGGCCCAATGGCGCAAGCTCGTCTGGAACATCCCCTTCAACGGCATGGCGATCGCGGAGGGTGGGGTGACCACCGACCGCCTGCTCGCCGATCCGCGGATCGAGGGCGAGATCGCGGCGCTGATGCGGGAGGTGATCGCCGCCGCGAACGCGAAGGGTTTGCCGATCGACGACGGGGTGGTGGACTTCGAGATCGAACGGACCCGCCCGATGGGACCTTATCGTCCGTCGAGCATGATCGACTACGTCGAGGGCCGCCCCGTCGAGTTCGAGGCGATCTGGATGGAACCCCTGCGGCAGGCCCGGGAGGCGGGCGTGGCGGTTCCGCGGCTGGAGGCGTTGACGGAGAGAATCGGGCGGCGTTTGGGAATCGCTTGAGGATCGGCATGAATCGTCGATCCAGCTTGGATTTTCGCCGCCGGATGGGAGCTGTTGGGTGATGA
>CALGOH010000049.1 GCA_937957985.1 uncultured Verrucomicrobiae bacterium | reverse complement strand
TCACCATCGGCCTCGGCTGGACCTTCTAGCGCGGGATGACATCCACGCGGATTGATCCCCGGAACGTCTTCCCCTAGCAATCCGCTCCATGCATCGATGGCTGATTTCCAAAGGAGGCACGGAGGAAGGGCCTTACACCGCGGTGCAGGTCGCCGAAATGCTGTCAAACGGCGAACTCCGGACGAGTGAGGCGCTCGCCCGCAGGGAGCACGAGACCAACTGGCGGAAGCTGGCGGTCTCCGGGGTGCTCGCGGAAGCCTCGATGGCCGGTGTCAAACGCCCCGACGGCCTTCCCACTCCTTCGATCGTCATCCCGAAAGCGCCCCCACCAGCCGTCGCCGGCGAACCGGACTCCCCGTTGGCGCCCGCCGCGGCGGCCCCGGTCGATCCCTACCGGGCCCCGGCGAAACTGGAGATCGGCCCGGCTTTCGAACCCGACGAGACCCTCTATCCCGGCATCGGCCGTCTGGCGTACTTCCTCCTCCAGATGGGAATGACCTTCGTGTTCTATTTCCTTCTTTTCATCGGGATCAAGACCGTCGGTGGTGCCGGCCTCGAAGGCGTCGCCCTGGTAGGCATGGTCGCCGGCATCCTCGTCGCCATCGCCGGTCTCTATCTGGGCGTGAAGCGCGTGCAGAATCTCGGCATGTCGGGCTGGGCCGTGCTCTGGAGCCTCGTTCCCATCATGAACATCTGGATCGGCTGGCGGATGTATGCCTGCCCTCCGGGATACGAGTATCACCGCCAGTTGGACCTTGCGGGCAAGATCCTCACCGGGCTCCTGATCGGCCTCTTCGTCCTCAGCATCGTTCTGAACATCGCAGCGGCCGTGATCGGCGCCGGAGATCTCTAGCCCTCGGTCGGATCACCAACAACCCGGCCCGCCATGGAAGCCTTTCACACCATCGCCACAGCCATCGCGCTCGTCGTGCTCCTCATGGCGGTGTTGCGCCATCGGCAGCACCCGATTCCCGGCCCGTTGCTCGTCGGGGCTCTGCTCGCGCCCGTCGGCATGCTTTTCTCCCTTGCCGAACTCGCCATCGGCACCGAACGGATCGATGCCCTGCTTGCCGGGGATCAAGAAAAACCAGATCCCTTTTCCAGCACCTATATCAACGATACCCCAGTCTCCGAGACCTACTTTCTCGTGATGCAGGCATTCAACCTGGTCGGCGGTCTCGGCCTCCTCCTCGTTGCGGTCGGATTTCTGCTTCTGTTGAAGAGGATCATTAGAGATCACGCCTCGTTTCCCGCCCAGCCATGACCGAGATTCTCTCTTCCTTCATCTTCCTGCTGGCCATCACGTCGGCCCTGATTTTCGCGGTCTCTTTCTTCAAGCTAGACCTTCTCGTCCGAACTCCGGCTTCCCGCATCGGCCTCGTGTCCAGCCTGGTGATCCTCGGCATCTGGTTGATCTACGGAACCATCTGGGGGATCGGCATGCTTCCGATCGGGATGTCGGACTGGATCTACCGCCTCTACGAAATCCCTTTCCTCTGGGGCGGGCTCTGGATGGCCACCACGGTTTCGAGTGCCACGTCGCTGCTCTGCCTGGCGTGGACGCTGCACCGGGGCATCCGTCCTCCGCAGCCGCCTCAATGAGCGCCCGGAGCCCTTCCCCTGGCTCGGCGAGACTTCGGATTTCGACCTTGGACGATCGATGCCTGCCCGCCCGAAGCACCGCATCCTCGAGGAGTGGGATCATCCCGACCCTTGCGGAGGCCGGTTCGATGTTCTAATCCCCTCCCCGCCATGTCCGACGCCGCCGAGCCCCACAGCCACTCGACCGAAGCCGAACTGATCGCCGTCCGCCGCGAAAAGCTCGCCAAGCTTCGCGAACTCGGCGTCGATCCCTTCGGCGCGGCCTTCGAGACCACCCACACCCCGGGCGGCCTGCGCGAGAACTTCGAGGAGGAGAAGCAGGTCAAGGTCGCCGGCCGCATCACCGGCCTGCGCAACATGGGCCGCTCCTGCTTTTTCCACATCGGCGACGTCCTCGGCCAGATCCAGGGTTTCATCGCGGTCAAGCAGCTCAGCGAGGAACAGCTCGCCGTCTTCGAGTGCCTCGACCGCGGCGACTGGATCGGCATCGAGGGCGAGACCTTCATCACCCGCACCGGCGAGCCGACCGTCAAGGTCGAGAACTTCACCATCCTCTCGAAGTCGCTCCGCCCGATGCCCGACAAGTGGCACGGCGTCGCCGACCGCGAGCTGAAGTACCGCAAGCGCCACCTCGACCTGATGTCGAACGAGGAAAGCGCCGCAATCTTCGTCACCCGCTCGAAGATGGTCGCGGAAATGCGAAACTTCTTCCACGAGCGCGGCTACCTCGAGGTCGAGACGCCGATGCTCCAATCGGTCGCCGGCGGCGCCGCCGCGCGCCCCTTCGAGACCCATCACAACGCTCTCGGCATGCCGCTGACGCTGCGCATCGCGCCGGAGCTGTTTCTCAAGCGCCTGCTCGTCGGCGGCTTCACCAAGGTCTTCGAGCTCAACCGCAACTTCCGCAACGAGGGCATCTCCCGCCGCCACAACCCGGAGTTCACCATGCTCGAGGCCTACCAGGCCTTCGCCGACTTCGAGATCATGGCCGAGCTGGTCGAAAGCCTCGTCTGCCACCTCGCCGAGAACTTCTGCGGCGGACTCCGGATCGAACACAAGGACGAGGAAGGAAACGTCGTCCGCACCATCGACCTCAGCCGTCCCTGGAAGCGCGCCAGCTACCACGACCTGGTCAAGAGCGCGGCCGGCGACGACTTCTTCGACCTCACGCCCGAGGCGCGCCGCGCCAAGTGCGACGAACTCGGCGTGCAGATCTCCGACGAAATGGAGGACTACGAGGTCATCCAGCAGGTCTTCGAGAAGAAGGTCGAGGAACACACCTTCGACCCCTGCTTCGTCACCCGCGTGCCGAAGGAGCTCATCCCGCTGGCCAAGCTCACGCCTGGTGGCAAGACGGTCGAGGTCTATGAACTCATCATCAACGGCCAGGAGATCAGTCCGGGATACAGCGAGCTCAACGACCCCGACGTCCAGCGCGACCGCCTCGAGCACCAGGCCGGCGGCGAGGAGGAGCAGCTCGTCGACTACGACTTCATCGAAACGCTCGAGCACGGCATGCCGCCGGCCGGCGGCATCGGCATCGGCATCGACCGCCTGATCATGATGCTCACCGGCGCCCCCACCATCCGCGACGTGGTGCTGTTCCCGCTGTTGAAGAAGAAGGACTGAGGGGCGCGACTTCGGAGCCCGCCGTCACTTCATCCGCCTTCTCGATCTCGCCGGTCTCCTCACACCACTCACCGGCCCGAAGGGTCAGGAGAACAAAGCCCGGGGCCAGCGGCCCTTGGTTTGCTCTCATGACCCTTCGGGCGATCACTTGCGACGGCCCGGACCCCCGCGCACCGCCAGTCTTGGCCATGGGATCGTGGCGTCGCCGATGGGTCGCATATTCCGATGCAAGAACGCGGGGCAATGCCACGAATCCCCTCCATGGCTTGGGCTCCGTCGCCCGCCCTCAGCACCATCATGAAACGCACCGCCGTCTTCCTCGCCTCCGTGCTTCTCGCCGCTCCGGGCGCGGGAGCGAAACCGCTCAGGGTTTTCATCCTCGCCGGCCAGTCGAACATGGAGGGACCGGCGAAGATCTCGACCTTCGATTACATCGGTGACGACCCGGCCACCGCGCCGCTGCTCAAAATGATGCGCGGCCCCGACGGGAACCCGTCGGTCGCCGGCGATGCCTGGATTTCCTACCTCACCGGGGCGCACGACAAGAACTTCGACCTTCATGGCCCGCTCACCGCCGGCTACGGGTCGATGTGGGGATTGGATCCGACCAAGCCCGGCGACCGGATCGGGCCGGAGTTCACCTTCGGCCTGACCATGGATGCCGCGCTCGACGAGCCCGTGCTGATCATCAAGGCGGCGTGGGGCGGCAAGAGCCTGCACACCGATTTCCGCCCGCCGGGTGCGGGGCCCTACGAAATGAGCACGTTCCAGCGGGAGCACTATCCGAAGCAGGAAGGGCACGGGATTCCCAAGGACCTCGAGCAGTGGAAGGTCGAGAAGGCCCAGGCGACCGGCCACTACTACCGCCTGATGATGGAGCACGTGAAGAAGGTGCTGTCCGACCCGAAGCAGGTCGTTCCGGACTACGATCCCGTCGAGGGATACGAACTCGCGGGCTTCGTCTGGTTCCAGGGCTTCAACGACATGGTCGATGGACATGTCTATCCGAAGCACGGCCAGCCCGACCGCTTCGACCTCTACTCGGAACTGCTCGCGCAGTTCATCCGCGACGTGCGCAAGGAGCTGACCGCTCCCAAGATGCCCTTCGTGATCGGCGTGATGGGGGTCGGCGGACTCAAGGACCAGTCACCGGACATGGTGGCCTTCCGGAAGGCGATGGCGGCCCCCGCGGACCTGCCCGAGTTCAGGGGCAACGTGGCCGCGGTGGAAACCGCGCCATTCTGGTCCGACGAGCTTGGTGCGATCGACGAGATGCGCGGCAAGGTCGGCCAGATGCGCTACTTCCTCGACTCGAAGCACAAGGACCACCCGAACGCCGACGGCCACATGAGCCAGGAGCAGAAGAACGAATACCTGAAGAAGTTCGAGGCCGAACTCATCACGCCCGCCGAGGTCGCCCTATGGGACCGTGGTGCCTCGAACGCCGGCTACCACTACCTTGGCTGCGCCAAGACCTTCGCCGTGATGGGCAAGGCATTCGCCGAGACCAGCCTCGCCCTGCTGAAGCAACGCCAGGCACCCTGACTTCCACCCTCCGACCGCTCCATCGATGAAAACCGTCCCGTCCTTCGCCCTCGTCACGCTGCTGGCCGGTCTCGCCTGCGTCCACGCGGCTCCTGAATCCGCCGAGTCGTTCTACACCGGCGAGAAGATCTATCAGTCGCGTCCGCATCCCGACCGCGACACTCCGTTCAACGGGATCGGCGCGACCGGCATCATGGCGCGGGTCCACCCGGGAGTCGTCGTCAAGGTCGAGCGGACGCTCCCCGGCTCGCCCGCCGAAGGAAAGCTCCACAAGGGCGAGACCCTCACCGGGATCAATGGCGTGTCGCTCAAGGGGCTGAACCCCTTCGTCGCCTTCGGCAACGCGCTCACCCGGGCCGAGGCCACCGATGGACGAATGGTGTTTGATGTCACGTCCGCGGACGGCAAGGAGACCCGCAAGGAAACCGTCTCCATCCCGATACTGGGAAGCTATGGCAAGAACTGGCCGCTGGACTGCGCGAAGTCGAAGAAGATCATCGAGGACGCCGCCCGCTTCTACGCCGACCCCACGAAGTTCAACCAGGGCGGCATTCCGGGAGCGCTCTCCTGCCTGTTCCTGCTCTCGACCGGCGACGACCGGTATCTGCCGCGGGTGAAGGCCTATTTCGACGCATTTCCCAAGGAGGTGAGTCGGATCGGCGACCACACCTGGAACAACGGCTACAACGGCATCGCCTGCGCCGAGTACTACCTCCGCACCGGAGACGCGTCGGTGCTGCCGATCCTGCAGCACTACTGCGACGACGCGAAGAGGCGCCAGAAGTTCGGCCGCGGCTGGACGCACTGGAGCAACGACATCAATCCCGGCTATGTCGCCGGCGGCCTGATGAATCCGGCCGGCGCGCAGGTGCTCACGACGCTGTTGCTGGGCAAGGAGTGCGGGGTGGAGGTCGATGACGAGACCCTGCTCGGGGCGCTGCGGTTCTTCTATCGCTTCGCCGGCCACGGCACGGTCGCCTACGGGGACCACCGCGGCGAGGGAGGACTCGGCTCGAACGGCAAGGACGGCATGATCGCCGCCGCCATGAAGATCGCGGCGGGGTCGAGCGGCGATGTGACTTGCTACGAGAAGGCCAGCCAGTACCTGGCCATGTCGATGATCGACAGCTACCCGCTGGTGGTCATGGGGCATGGCGACGACGGCCGCGGCGACGGCATCTGGCGCGGCATCACCACCTCGTATTTGATGAAGGAAAAGCCGGCCCTCTTCCGCGAGGCGATGGACCGGTTGACGTGGTGGCACGACCTGAGCCGCGAGCCCGGCGGCAGCATCGGCATCGGCACGCTGTCGTGGGGCAATGGCGAGATCGGATCCTCCGGGCCCGGCATGGGGCTGTCCTACACCGCGCCGCTGCA
The DNA here is from genome assembly GCA_937957985.1 of uncultured Verrucomicrobiae bacterium. Lineage (GTDB taxonomy): Bacteria > Verrucomicrobiota > Verrucomicrobiia > Verrucomicrobiales > Akkermansiaceae > Haloferula. Next base: position 11,755 of record CALGOH010000049.1, on the reverse strand, counting down.
AACGCTGCGCATCACCGGTGCGCCGCGCACGAAGCACTCGAAGGATTACGAGCTGCCCGCGAACCCCTGGGGCACCGAAGCCGACCGGGCCTTCCTCTCGATCGAGCACCACCCGAAGTATCTCGAATACGGTCCGGAAGAACCCGCCCATGTTCCCTTTTACACCCTCGGTGGAGCCTACCACCAACCGGCGAAGGACCTCAACTCGCTGCCGCTTGAGACGCTCCTGAAGAACGTCTATCACCGGAACTACATGATCCGCGCGCAGGCCGGGAAGGCGCTGCGGACGGTGGGTGCCTTCGATGACTTGGAAAGGCTGCTGGGCGACCCGGACCCGCGGGTGCGGCGGGCCGCGCTCGATGGGTTGATCGACTACAACTACTGGTTCGGGATCGGCCGCAACCCGGTCCCGACGGACAAGCTCACGCCCGCGATGCTGAAGAGCATCACGACGATGATCTCGGATCCGAAGGAAGCGTGGTATGTCGTCGATGGCGCGCTGATGGCGCTCAAGTTCGCGCCGGCGAAGGACATCCAGGAGCGGCTGCCGCGCATCAAGCCATGGACCGGCCACGAGGACTGGTGGCTGCGCGAGTCGGCCTTCATGGCGCTTTCGGGGCTCGAGAAGGACGAGACGCTCTATCAGCAGATCCTGCCGACCTTGCTGGACGTCGCGACCCGCGAATACCACACCCAGCCCCGCGAGCGGATGATGAACCATCTCGAAGGCATGTTGCGGCGCAAGAAGCCCGACAGCCCGATCGGCAAGCGGATCGTGGAAGGGCTGGAGGTCGCGATCGCGACGAGCGAGATAAAGAGCGGTCCGCGGTCGTCCGAGGGGGCCTTCAACGTCTTCCAGGCCGCCAAGATGTGCCTGCAGACCGATCCCACGAGTGCGGTGGCCGTCGCACGGCTGGTGGAGGACCGCATGAGTGATTTCGGCACCGGCGACCTCGTCCAACTGGTGGCCGCGCCGAACGCGAATCCGGAAGGACGTCCCTACGGTCTCTTCTCGACGCTCGAAAAGCTGCCGCCCGATCAGCGCGAAGAGCTGACCGGCATCCTGTTCGATGTCTATCGCCCGGAACTGATCAGGCGCGGAAGTGTGGAAAAGGGCGACCAACCGCTGCTGGACACGATCATCGACCTGACCAGGCTGAGGAATCCCGACGCCGGTTGGAAGCCGCTCGGCAAGGTGCCTCCCGCGCAACGGACATGGAGGTTCACCTCCTTCGACCCCCTGACCGAGAAGGACCGGCTGCATCCTCGCGAGAAGAAGCGCTTCCGCGACATCGAGCTGCCCGCGGCGCTCAAGGGATGGCAGGAGCCCGGTTACGATGACAGCGGTTGGAATCAGGGCCGCGCGCCCATCGGCATCGGCCGCTGCGAGCAGGGCGGCGTCTCCTTCCCCAACCCATCCGACTGGGGCGAGGGCGAGTTCATCGTGATGCGCACGACCTTCGAGGTCGATGCCCTCGACTTCGACTCCTACCGGCTGAGCATTCTCGCCCGACAGGGTTTCCGCGTCTTCCTCAACGGGCACGCGATCGACACCTACGGCTGGTGGAAGGACATGCCGCACTACCGCCCGATCGTCCTCGGCCCCGGCCACGTCCGGCACCTGCGGAAAGGAACCAACGTGCTGGCGGCTTACGGCAACGTCGAGTATGACAACCAGACCCGCGAGCCGCGCGGCCAGATGGACCTCTTCATCGAGGGCCTCAGGATGTCGGATCTCGAGTAGCGGCGCGCGCACGACCTTCGAAATCCCCGGCCCGGAGGGTCGGCAGCAGAACGAAACCCCGGGCCGCCGGAACTGCCACACCAACAACCCCGGGGCCGCGTCGCCCGCGTTCGCGGGCTCCTTGTCCCGGTCTTTGTCCTCATGACCCTTCTGGCCAGCTATCGAAGATTCTCACCATTGAACAATTACGATGCAAAATATTGCGCGATAGCTTTTTGAAATTTGATCATTTCAACCAATCATTCGATTTGCTTGTCACATTTTTTGATGCAAAATGATTATCTTTAGATGCCCCGCCCACCCACCATCACCCGCGACCGCCTGGTGCCGCTGATCCGCTCGCGGGGGCCGGTGTCTGCGACCGAGTTGGCGGCTTTGATGGGGGTGAACCGCACCACGGTCGGCCGTGCGTTGCGGGACTTCGGGGATGAACTGGTCACGCTCGGCGCGACGCGCAGCACCCGCTACCTGCTGCGGCGATCGGTCCGGGGCATCGGCAGCCGGTGGCCGATCCACCGCATCGACGAATCGGGACGGGCCTCCGAGTGGGCGGAACTGGAGGCCCTGCACGACCGCGCCTGGAGGCTCCAATGGGCGGGCACCCCGCCGGCATGGGCCGGGCATTTCACCGATGACCACGGACTCCTGAAGGGCCTGCCTTTCTTCCTCCAGGACGTGCGGCCCCAGGGATTTCTCGGCCGCATCATCGCGCGACAGTTCTCGGCCCGGCTGGGGGTTCCGGATGAACCGCGTCGGTGGGACGACGAGGACACCCTGGTATACCTGCACGCCGAGGGTCGCGACCTGCCCGGCGATCTCGTCGTCGGCGACGGCTGCCTCCGCGAAGCCCTCGCAATCACGGCGGGAACCCGCGAGGTCCGGCTCATCCCGGAGGACGCGCCCGAGAAGGCTTACTCGGAGATGGCCGACGAGATCACCGCGACCGCGCCGGGATCCTCCGCCGGGGGGGAGCATCCGAAGTTCATCGCAAGGTTGATTGGCCACACGGGCGCGATCCGCCATGCCATCGTCAAATTCTCGCCGCCCGTCGATCAGCCGGTCGGCGAGCGCTGGGCGGATCTGCTGCTGTGCGAGTTCCACGCGCATGAAGTCCTGTCCTCGGCCGGATTGGCGACCCCCGGGGTCCGGATGTTCGACGCGGCGGGCCGACGGTTTCTCGAGGTTCCGAGATTTGATCGATGCGGCGCAGGCGGACGCCGCGGGGTGGTGTCGATGGAGTCGCTGGCGGCGGCGGTGATCGGATCCATCCCGCGCGATTGGCCGGCGGGTGCCGGGGACCTCCGGCGTGAAGACCTGCTCGGCGACGAGTCCGTGCAAACCATCCGCAAGCTCCATGCCTTCGGCGAGCTGATCGGCAATACCGACATGCATGCCGGCAACCTCGCGTTCTTCCTCGACGACGACCTGCCGCTCCAGCCGACACCCGCCTACGACATGCTGCCGATGCTCTGGGCCCCGGGTCCGCAAGGCGAGATCGTGGAACGGCGTTTCGCGCCCGAGCCACCCGTGCCGGCAATGGCCGACACCTGGCGGGAAGCATCGGAACTGGCTGAAGATTTCTGGCAACGGGTCGCCGATGACGACCGCTTGTCACCCTCTCTCGCCAAGGCCGTGAACCAAGCAGGCGAAACGGTTGGGAAACTTCGACGTCACGCAGGTTGAGACCCGGTCCTCCTCCGGTTTTCCTTCACCTCAACACGCCGCCTGGGTCGCGCTCGGCAGCGGCCGCAGCAACGAACGGACCGAGCGGTAGCGCGCGGCGCCGGCGAGGAAGCGGTCGAGCGAGCCGCGCGTCACCTCGTCGAGCAGGCCGATCAGCGGCTGCTCGACGGTCGGGATCGCGAGGACCGCGGGGCGCACGAACCGGTCCCAGCGGCGGAAGTGCCGCCATGCGTCGTCGGGGCGGATGGTGCCGCGGCACCGCCGGTGGCCGCAGGCGCAGTCCATCTCCCACTCAAGGTTGAAGAGGCCGTACTCGTCGGTGATCTCCTCGCCGGACGCGATGTCGCGGAGCGCGACCTCGAAGCCCCAAGCGGTGCTCATCGTGTTCGGCTCGCACGAGTGGTTCACGTATTTCGCCGCGTCCCAGCTCAGGATGCGGTGGCCTCGCGGATCGAGATACGAGTAGCGTTCGGCCTGCTCGCGGCTGGCGGGCTCGAGGGCGTCGTACTGCTCGGGGGCGAGCACGATGTCCAGGGGATCCTGAACGAAGACCAGGGTTCCCCTGGGAATGGGTCGGGAGGCGAAGACGCCGTAGCCGACGTGCGGACTGACGAGCCGAAGCTCGGTCGATGGGTGGATCATGTGGGCCAATCATGGGCCGGTGGGGCATCCGTTGAGGCCAGGGGTTTCCACAACCCCCGTTCGCGACCTCCGGGACACTTCACCGTTGCCGCACGCATCTATCCTCCAGCCGCCGTCTGTCAAGACGGCTGGTGGGCGGACCGGGAAAATGGCTCACCGGCCGTACTCCCCGTCGACCGGCACGTCTTCGATGCCGAGGTACTTCTCGAGCTGCTGCTCGACGAAGATCGCCTGGTCGGCATTCTCGAGGCCCTTGACGATGGTCTTGCGGAGGTTGCCCTCGATCACGGCCTCGACCTGATAGGTTTCGGTGGCGCCGTTCTTGGAGTGCTTGACCTTCTGCCTGCAGAAGAACTGGCGGACATCGCCATGCTTCAGGTCGAGCTTGCCCGGCCACGGCAGCGGGCCGATGCGGACCTGCAGCCACTCCCTGCTGGCGAAGACCGTCGTGCGGTTGAGGAACTTCGCCGCCACCCAGTAGGCGAGACCGACGCCAACCGCCGTGTGGATGAGCCCGAAGAGCGACATGAACCACGCCCCCTGGCTGAGGGCGATCGTGTGCCAGACGATGAGAAAGCCGTTCCAGAAGACGGCGAAGACCAGCAGCGCGATGACGGCCGGCGAGAACCAGCGCCAGGTGATCGCGAGCGTCTGGTTTGCACGATCAACCGTGAAGCGCTTGGGCAGCTCGACTTCGGGACGCGCCACCGGCTGCGGCGCGGTCAGCGAGGACGGCAGCGCGAAAAGGGCGTCGCAATGCTTGCAGCGCGCGACCGCCAGCCGGGCCGAGATGTCCTCCGGCGCGAGCTGCGATCCGCAGTTGCGGCACTTGAGTTCGATCAGCTTGTCCATCAGGTGACGGCAGCATCAATGATCCCGTTGGACGATCCAGCGTATTTGTCGCCGTGCGACGGGAGTGGACTCGACGGGTTTCACCTGCGGCGCTACCGTCTCGTCCATGCGTCGAACAATCCAGCTGGCGCTGCTCATCGCACTCGTCGGTCTAGCAGCAGTGCTCTTCTGGCCTCCAGGTCCGCCGCTGCTGCTGCCGGTTTACCCGGAAACAGTGACAACACCCGGAACCTACCACCTTGATCCCTGTCGCTCCATCGAGATCAAGAAGGCGGATGGTCATTTTGAGTACTGGGAACAGGAAACCGCGCAACCGGAAGATCCCATCACCCCTGAGAAGCCCAGCATCGTTTCCTACGGAGTGACCCACCTTTTCAACCTACAGCCCGGCTGGAGGATCGGACTGACTCCTCCCGACACAATCGTCATCGAGACTGGCACAGGCTCGACGATCCAGCGGGTCTTTGGGGAAGAACCGGAGTTGGAGGCACAGATTGAGGACTCTTCCCTGTCAGTCAACCGCCGGCCTTCGGAACCAAGCAGTGCAATGGCAAAGATCATCGCGGGAAACCGGGAAGAAGTGACTCGGGTTCCGATCGAAGAGGTGGAGTCTGCGGATACGGAGGCCCATGTGAACGAACCACGCTGAAGACAGTCAATCCCCCCCGCGCCGCCATCCGCGACCCGGAGGTCGCCCGGCCCCGTTATGGCTCCTGCAAGGAGCCACTCCCTACAGGATCGCCATGAACTGCAGCGGCTCCATCACGAGCTTCTCGGTGGCGACGATCGACTGGCCGGCGACGAGGTCGGTGAAGGTTTTCCGCAGCCCGAGCTGGCGCAGCCGGGTGGCCGAGATCTCCTCGTGCCACTCGTTGAAGTTCGCGAGGCACAGCACGCTCTGGCCGTCGTGCACGCGGAAGTAGCCGAAGACGTGGTGGTTGCCGACATCGACGCACTCGGTGAGCGTCTCGTGGAAGGCCTGGTTGTTCTTGCGGATCTGCGAGAGCTTGAGCATGCCCTGGAACAGCTTGCCCTCGACCGTGTCCGGGTCCTTGCGCCGCTCGGCCTTCTTCCAGTCGAAGGCCGGGCGGTGCATCCAGCGGTCGTCGCCGGCCTTCTCCGGATCCTTCTCGAAATCGTAGTCGTTGGTCAGCCCGATCTCGTCGCCCAGGTAAATGAGCGGGATGCCGCCCATGGTGAAGATGATGCCGTAGAGCAGGAGGATACGGCGCACGGCGTACTCCGCTTCCTGTTCGTTGCCCTCGTGGAGGGCCTTCTCCAGTCCGCACAGCGACGCGGTGGTGCCGCAGATGCGCGCGTCGCCGGTGACCGGGTTGTGCTGGAAGAGCCGGCCGCGGGCGAAGCTGGTGTCGTGCTCACCGGTGAAGAAGCGGTTGAGGAACCAGCGGTGGTCGTGCGGGTGCATCCCGATCTCCCACAGGTCGCGGTCCTCGAAGCCCCAGCCGATGTCGTCGTGACAGCGGATGTAGTTGACCCACGAGCATCCCTGCGGCAGTTCGAAGCGCTTGGGCAGCGAGTGGAGCAGGAGCGAGGCGCTGCGCGTCGCGATCGAGTTCCATAACTGCACCATCAGCGGCGGGTTGTAGGAAAGGTGGCACTCCTCCTCGGAGACGTATTTCTTGATCTCGTCGGGCGCGACGATGGCCTCGGACTTGAAGACCAGCGCCGGCGCGGCGATGCGGGCGACGCAGTTGAAGGCGCGGATGAGCATGTGCGCCTGCTCGAGATTCTCGCAGTTGGTCCCCTTCTCCTTCCACAGGAAGGGCACCGCATCCATCCGCAGCATCTCGACGCCGGCATTTGCCAGATAGAGCATCTCGCCGGCCATCGCGTTGAAGACGTCCGGGTTGCGGTAGTTCAGGTCCCACTGGAAGTTGTTGAAGGTGGTCCACACCCACTTGCCGAGCGCGGTCCGGTAGGTGAAGGAGCCCGGATGCGCGTCGGGAAAGATCGGCCGCAGCGTGCGCTCGTACTCGTCCGGCTCGGCGCGGTCCGGATACATCCAGTAGAACTTCTCATACCCGGCATCGCCCCCCCGCGCCTTCATCGCCCACTCGTGCTCGTCGGAGGTGTGGTTGAAGACGAAGTCGAGCACCAGGCTGATGCCCTGGTGGCGCAGCTCGGCGGAAAGATCGCGCAATTCATCCATCGTCCCGAGATCGGGATCGACCTCGCGGTAGCTGCTGATCGCGTAGCCGCCGTCGTTGTCGCCATCCGGACTGCGGAACAGCGGCATCAGGTGGAGGTAGGTGACGCCGAGTTCGTTGAGGTAGCCGATCTTCTCGCGCACGCCTTCGAGATTGCCGGCGAACAGATCGACGTAGGCCATGGCGCCGACCACGCGGTTCGACTGGTACCAGTGCGGGTGCCCCTCGCGGATGGCGTCGAGGCTCTTGAGATCGTGGTCGCGTGCCAGCCACGACTCGGCGCAGGTGCGGAGGATCTGCTCGACGTGATAGAAGAAGTCGTAGCTCGGCCCATAGACGTGCCACAGCAGGTCGAAGAGGACGGGGAAATGCTGTTCCAGCCGGTCCTCGAAGACCGCCCACTCGGCACCCTCGATCTCCGTCGGGAAGCTCTTCCGCAGCCTGGGCAGCAGGCGTTGCAGCGAAAGTCGGCTCTCGTGGATCGTCGGGGGAAGCGTGGTGTCCATCATCTCAGGGTCGTGCAGGGCGGAAAACGGGGCTCGTTGCAAACTCCATGCCATCGGCCCGCGGTCAACGGTCGAATCCGCGAGCCGGCGGGCGGCGGCGCCGCTACTTGACGGGCGGAACGACGAAGCGGGCCGGAAAATCGGCGGCCTTCTCGCCGCCCCGGTCGCGGGCGCGCAGGTTCGACGAACCGCGGCTCGGCTGGTTGAGCGGGATGGCCATCCCCCCTTCCTCGGCGAGCATCGCGTAGAGCGTGTCCTCCATCTCCGCGACAAGCTTCCGGTGTTCGGGCTCCGCGATCAGGTTCACGCTCTCCTCCGGATCCTCCTGAAGGTCGTAGAGCTCGTCGGTGTCCCACAGGCCGTAGTAGGTGATGTATTTGTAACGGTCGCCGCGCAGGGCGAAGACGGTCGGCGACTGCGGATAGTTCTTCTCCCAGTAATAGACGTAGAGGAAGTGCTTCCGCCACGGGGCTTCCCTGCCCTGGAGCAGCGGCAGCATGCTGGCGCCGTCCATCCTCTCCGGCGTTTGCAGGTCGGCGGCGTCGAGGACCGTCGGGCCGATGTCGATGTTGGCGACGACCTCGTCGACGACGGTGCCAGCCGGAATGATGGCCGGGCACTGCGCGAGCATCGGCACCCGGATCGAGGTCTCGTAGGCGACGCGTTTGTCGATCAGTCCGTGCTCGCCGAACATGAAGCCGTTGTCGCCCATGTAGATGACGAGCGTCTCGTCGTGGACGCCCATCTCCTTGAGCGTCGCGAGCACCCGGCCGATGCTGTCGTCGACGGCGAGGAAGGCCTCGCAGTAGCGCTTGTAGTATTTCTCGACGTCGAGGCGGCTGTGGTAGGGAAAATCGACTCCGTGCCAACTGTTGCGCTGGTCCCTGACCCAGCGCGGGCGCTTCTCGTTGAGCTCCTCGGGAAGCTCGAAGGTCTCCGGCCTCTCGTAGGGCTCGTCGGCATAGATCCCCTTGTGCCTTTCCGCCGGGGCGAACTCGGCGTGAACCGCCTTGTGGGACAGATAGAGGAAGAAGGGCTTGTCGCCGTCCTTCTGCTGCTTGAGCCAGTCGACCGCGTAGTCGGTGAGTTCGTCGGTCACGTAGCCCTTCTGCGGCACCCGCTCGCCATTCACGTTCCAGGTGTAGTCCTTCGCCGGATAGTAGCGTCCCTGGCCCCTGAAGCTGACCCAGTGGTCGAAGCCCGGGCGCGGCTCGTCCGAGCTGTGGCCCATGTGCCATTTGCCGATGTAGGCGGTCCGGTAGCCGGCCTGCTGGAGATACTGCGGGAAGTAGATCGTCCCCTCCGGCACCAGCCGGTTGTTGTCGATGACCCGGTGCTTGTGGGTGTAGAGGCCGGTGAGGATCGACGCCCGGCTGGGCGAGCAGAGCGAAGTGGTGACAAAGGCGTTCTTCAGGTAGGCGCCGTTCGACGCGAGCGAGTCGAGATGCGGCGTCTTGAGAAAGGGATGACCGAGGAAGCCCATCGCGTCGAAACGATGGTCGTCGGTCAGGATGAAGATGACATTGCGCGGCTTGGCTTCCTTCTGGCCCGGAAGCTCGAGCGCCGGCAGAGGGCCGGAGGAGAAGCCGGCGGCGGTCAGCAGGGCGGGAATCAGGCGTGTCGGGTGCATGGTGGAACGAATGGGTGACGGCGGTTTCAGGCCGGCTTCCAGTCGACGGCCACCTCCTGGAGGTGACCGGCGCGGTCGGGATATCTCAGGTGGCCGTGCTCGAGGGCGTATTCGTGCACGCACTTGGTGACCTTGACGTCGTAGGCGCAGTATTCGGCGATCTTCATCAGGGGCCCGGGGTCACCGGTCTTCTTGTGTTGCTGCCACCACTTGAGCGCGTCGAGGCCGTCGGCCGTCTTGCCCTCGCCGCCGAGCGACCCCTTCGCCGCGGCGTCGAGCTTGAGGCGGAAGCCGAGGATGTCCTGCAGCTCGAGCATCATGTCGAGGTTCACCGTCTGGCTGGGCAGATCGACGATCGTGTAGGCCTGGAGCACCGGATAGTCGAACTCGATGTGGTTCCAGCCGACGACCAGGTCGGCCTTGATGAGCTGATCGACCAGGGCATCGACCTCGTCCTCGCCGAAGATGCGGTACTCGCCGTCGCCGGTGCTGTAGGTCACGCCGACCGACATCCCGAGCTTGTCCTTGGCGCGGCCGACGTCGGTCAGGCTGCGCTGCGTTTCGAGGTCAAAGTAGACGATGTTCCTCCCGGCCACGGGGCGAGCCTAAGGGCGGGCCGTTTCCGCTGAGAAGCGCCAAGTCGGGAAACCATGGATCAAAGGTTCCGCAACGAACGCGCGGCATCGCTGCGGGCGGCGAACCACGCCGGAAGAAAGGCCGCCGCGGCGCAGAGCAGGAAGGCGGCGACGCCGATGATCGCGATCTCGGTGGGGTTGACGTGGGCCGGCAGCACGTTGAAGCCGTTGAAGGACGCCGGAAACGGGTCGAAGCCGAAGCCGCGCATGAAGCGCTGGATCCCCTCGCGGAACTCGATCACCACCAGGCCGAGGCCGATCCCGATCGCCGATCCGGCGGCCCCGAGAATCGCTCCCTGATAGACGAACACCCGCACGATCTGCCCGGAGGCCGCGCCGAGCGCCTTCATCACGCCGATCTCGCGGCGCTTCTGGATGGTGACCGTGAACATCACCGCCGTCATCGAGAAGGCCGACACCAGGATGATGAAGGACAGGGCGAAATACATCATCACCCGCTGCTGCTCGATCAGCCGGGAAAAATCCGCCAGTTCCTCGATCCACGTCACCGGATACCACCCGTCGGGCAGCTCCTCGAGCATCCGCTGGGCGATGACGCCGGCCTGGTAGGGATCGTCGAGCCGCACCGCGACGCCCTGCACCCGGTCGTCGAGGCCGGCCAGCTCCTGGCCGAGGTGAAGCGGCACGAACACATCCGGCGTCAGCGCCATCTGCGAGGACTGATAGACGCCGATGATGACCGCCTCCTTCGGCAGCACGAATTCCTCCAGAGCCATCAGCTGGTCGGCGTTCATCTCCTTCACCTCAGTCTTATCCAGCCGCTCGAGGGTCTTGAGAAACTCGCCTGGAGAGCTGGCACCCAAGGTCTGAACTCGCCTTTCGGGGTCATCCTTTGGAGCACCGATGACAGTTATCGCTTCGTAAACGATTTCAGCTTCAGGCTCGCGGATGTCCGCCCGGAGAATCCGATCAAGCTCTTCCACAATTCGGTTCCAATCATCACTGGGCAGTTCGGAGCGATCCTCCAGCACCCGCCACTTCTCGTCCGCCAGCTTGCGAACCTCCGCCAGCTCCCTGGCGAACCGCTCGCGGACGGGTGGCTGCTTGGTTTTCTCGTAGGCGGCCTCGACCTGCTCGAAATTCCGCAGGGTGAGCAGCCGGATCGTGTCCCCGACCCCCGCCGCGAAGGAACGCGCCACCTTCGACGAGATGATCACGCGGTCATCGAGGCCGATGTCGGCCGAGCTGTCGGGATGGGCGTCAAAGTCGAGCATCGCCTCGATGCCGGCGACCTCGCGCGGATTGGTGGTGTCGATCGCCCGGAACGTCCCGGCCGAGCGGTAGCCTGCGATGTCGATCAGCATGCTGTCCTGGACGAAGGGACCCGCCTCGGCGACGCCGTCCATCGCGGCGATCCGCTCAGCGGTCCGCCGCCAGTCGGCCACCGGCTCGCGGAAGCCGCCGTACGGCACGTAGTCGAGGCGCACGTGCGGGATGAACCCGAGCAGCCGGCCCTTCACCTCGCGCTCGAGGCCGGAGTAGACGGACATCACCACCACCAGCACCAGGACCCCGAGCATCACGCCCGAGACCGAGATCAGCGCCACCGCCGAAAGCAGCGCCCGCCTCGGATTGAGGTAGCGCCAGGCGAGCATCAGGCTGAACGAGCGTCGGGCCATGCCCGTGCCTAGCCGCCGCCCGACCCGCACGCAAGCGATCAGGCCTTCAGGTCGATGCCTTCGGCGTGCAGCAGGTGCTGCAGCGCGTCCTCCATCGTCCGGCGCACCTGGGCGGTGGTGCGGTGCAGGTAGGCATGGACCACCGCGTCGGACGGATTCCGGTCCTCGCAGGCCTCGCTGTAGGCCTCGAAGGCGGAAAGATTTCTCAGCAGCTCGGCGATGTGCCGCGGACATTCGCAGTCCACCGGCGACTCG